>NZ_JBFAYF010000118.1:0-13642 GCF_040681165.1 Actinoplanes sp. NPDC051851
CATCGAGTGATCACTATCTACTGCGAACCAGGAGAATAATCTCCAAACGGATCCAAAACATCAATCAACTCAAATAGTTCGCAACCGCCCTCTCAGGCGTCTCACTGCTCCAACACACAGGCTGGTCAGCCCGTAGAGCACCGGGATAACGATCATGAGTAGCGGGATCAGGAAGCCACAGGCGACGGTGGTAGCGAGAACGGTCATTGCGAGAAAGGCCTGCTGCTGACCTCCGACGGCGACGAGCAACACGCCGCCGAGCAGGCCGAAAAGCAGCCCGCCGAGCAAGCTACCACGCAGGGCGGAGTAGGGACGGATGCCATACCAAGGGGCCGTCGTCCCGGGCCCGGGCGGCATATCCGGATCGATTTGGTAACCCGACATCGCCAGTAACCCGACCGAGCCTGCTGCCGCACCGACCAACCATCCAACACTCGCGTCAGGAGCGATCACGCTAATCGCAACGTCGACGCTGGCCCCTACCAACAGCGCATAGGCGAGCGCGAATGTCAGAGCCGGAACAACACGACCGACGAAATCTCGGATGTTCGCCCAATCGGCTAGCAAGGACTCTGCCCAGTCCATACCTGCGCCGTCGCGGTAGTCCGCTGCCATCAAGAGAACCCGCACTGCTGCGACGATCAAGCCGAGACCAACACCTACCCCAACGACGACGCCCAGCAGACTGCTGGCCCCCTCACCGATGAACAGCCCGAGCACCGCTGCGGTCAATCTTCCGATGATGTAGCACACCAAACCGGCGGGAACCAGCGGAAACAAGGCCAGTGGAATACCGAGGCGCGGTCGCTGAGCAGAAACGACATCGACATAGGCGCGGACGGCCGTGACGATCAACGTCAGCCGGTCCGCGATTCGCTCCGGGTGCGCCGGCGCCGTGAGCGCGGGGACATCACGTGCCCAGTCGAAGTCCTTGCTTCCCCATCGGTCCAGGTTCCCGGCAAGGAAGCGCAGCCACCGTTCGACATCGGTAGGGTCGTACTGGCGGCGGGGCCGGAAGAAGTCGGCTGGGTCGTTACTCGGAGGCCGAGTCATGACAGTTGCCGCCACAAGCCGGTCGAACAGGTGCGTACGCAATGCGTTGGCCTCGACAAACCGTACGTCATCGAGCAGTGGGGCGGGGTCGGTTCGCGGCGTGAGGTAGGCGACGCGTAGGAGCCAGAGGCCCAGGGGAGCAGATGCGACCTCCGCGATGGCGCGGGCTGGCTTGTCTTGCTCGTCTGCCGTGCGCAGCCTGGTAAGCAGGGCCCGCCAACTCGGCCCTGGGTCAGCGGGTAGGCAACGCTCGATGTAATCGGCTGCTGCGTCGGCCGAGAGCGGTTGCGGCTCGATCACGACCGCAGACGGCAAGACACGCCCGTACGCCTCGACCGCAGCCAGGTATTCATCAGCTCGGCTCGTCACTATCAGCTGTGTGCTGCCGTCCATCGCGGTGTGCATGGCCTCAAGGAGCTGTGGCCGAACCTCTGCGGTGGCTTCGTCGAATCCGTCAATCACGGGCATCACGTGCCCCTGCACCGCAAGATCACGAACGACCTGGGCCTGGTGCCCTGCCACGAGCAGCTCGGGGTAGTCCTGTTCGATCGCATAGGCCACCCAATCCCACAGCGTGCGGTACCGTTCCGGATCCCAACTCGCTCCGGACAGCAGCACCGGAACCGGTGCAGCGGAATCGTCCACGCGCTCCCGGAGCAGCTCCAGAAGAATCTGCACGGCCAGCGTCGTCTTGCCGGCCCCCGCTCCACCCAGGATCACGAGACGGCCACGCCGTAGTTGACGGAAGTCCGCAATCAACGTGGCGACGTCGGCGCTCGATGCGACAGTGAGCACATTGTTTGTCAGATTGCCCGGAGCATCGATTAGCCGTTGGTCGCCCGTCCTGTGCCATTGCACTGGAATCGGATCAGGATCATCCAGCGCCCGGATCCGGGATTCGGTACGCCATCGCTCGTAGACGAGCGGTGCCAACTCTCCACGCAGCTGGGCGATGTCGGCTGCGGTGACCCGCGTCGGCCGACGGGCTTGATGCCACCAGCGCAGCAGCGGTATCACCAAGGGCAGCAGTGTCAAAGGGATCGAAACCAGCTGCGCCAGGTTCGCTGCTGTCGACAGGTCCCGTGCCCGGAGCCCCCACACCAGCAGCGAAAAGCACAAGGCAATCCCGCCCATCGCAGCGAGTAGGGCAAGGGTGGGCGAACGCGACTTTCGCGCCTTGGCGATTCGTGTCACATAGCGTACCTAACCGAACACAGTTGGATGAGTCAACGTCCTTACCCGGCATTCGATGCTGCACTCCGGCGAAACCGCACCGGACCTGGCCCCGTAGGAAAACAGGGCACACCGCACGAATGCCCAGTCGCCGGCTTTGCCCCAGCAGTGTCGTTGTTCAGCGTGCTGAGTGATAGCGGCGTGCTCGATCTTGGAAAGCCTTGTCTCCGCCTTCGAGGATCTGGCGAGCTGCGTCAGCGACTGCGGGTTCGTCGATGGCTCCGCAGGCGACGACTCGGCTTTGCTCGATGGTGGCGTCGAGAGCGAGGATCATCTCGGCGTCGCCGAGGATGGGGATGTTTGGGTTGTGGGTAGCCACGATGATCTGCCGGCGGCTGGCGACGTCGGCGAGTTGCCGGACGACCTGGTCGTAGATGTAGCGGTTGTCGAGGTCGTCTTCCGGTTGGTCGATGATTAGCGGGTCGGTGCCGGTGATCAGCGCGAGAGACAGCATCGCGGTGGCCTTCTGCCCCGGGCTTACCCGGCGAACGTCGAGCCATTGCGGCTGTTCGGGAACGCCGAGGTTGATCTCGACGACGATAGAGTCCGGGGTCGCGCACTGCTCGATGCTGCGCAGGTTCGCCGCACTCAGGGCACGCATCTTCCGAGCGGTTGTACCGCTTGCGCCGAGTTTGACGAGATGTTCCTCCTCGCCTTTCAGCGCCGCGACGAGGACGGCGGGGCCGGCGTCAGCGAGCTTGGCCAGTTGGTCGCGGTTGACGTTCTGCCCGGATACCAGGGCGATCAGGAGCCTGAGTAGTTCGGTGTGATCACCCTGGGGCTGGACTACGACGCGGACGCGCCCACCGACTGAAGCCGTGAGCTCGGCCGCCGCAACCTGCAGCAGCTGCGAGACGGAGCGCCTCACGTCGCGTAGTTGTTCGATCTCTAGGTCATGCTGCGCGCCGAGGGCGCTGAGACGATCGCGTTTCGCAGGCGCGTCGGCCACTACACGTTCGAGGTGTGCCGCCGTGCGCTGCTTTCGGGCCAGCTCGTCCGGAGCCTTCAACCCGGCTTCGGCGAGCGCCACGTTGATCTGGTGCCGGCGGGCTTGGACCAGGTGCTCGTGCTCCCTCGCCGCCGGGTCGAAGGTGTTTCGGGCCATGCGAATGGCATCGGTGATCGTTTGGGCGGCGGCACGGATGGCTGACTCTGCCTGAGCCGTGGCCTCGGACAATGCCAGTGGAACGCAGTCATGTTCGCGAAGGGCCGGTCGGTCAGCGGCGTTGAGGATTTGGTCGGCGAGTGGTCCTAGATCTTCCAGCCAGGCCGCGAGTGCGGCCACCTCCTCCTCCACAGCGGTGAGGTCGCGGGACGATGCGACCTGTTGCATTGCTCCGCGCCGACCGGCGACCTCAAGCTGATCGCGGAGATCTTTCAACTTCTCCTCGCTGTCGACCACCTTCTCCAAGGCCGTTTCGAGTTCGTCGAGCCCGCCCGTGGTCTTTGCGAGTTCTTGGAGAAGTCGGGTTTCCTCCGTGTAGGCAGCCTTGAGGTCCGGGTTCGCGGAGATGGCGAGGAACCTGCGCAGAGCGTCCTGATCGTCGGGTAGCAGTGCGAGTTCGCGTTGGCCGTAGACGCTGATGTTGAATCGGCGGGTGACCTCGATGCCGGTGTCGACGCCGTTACGCAGTAACTGCGGCGCGCCGTCGTCTCCGGACCTGACGATGTCGTAGGCCTGCTGGTCAGCAGCGACGACGCCCAGGGTGGCCGTCGCGTTGGCGGAGAAGTTGACGACACGATTGTCGCGATTGTCGCGTGTCTTCGGCTCGGCGGCCGCGCAGACATGTCGCAGGATCTCGATCGTGGTGGATTTCCCGGTGCCCTTGCCTCCGATGATGGCGTTCAGCCCCGGTCCGAGTTCGACTGAGAGGTCGGCGTGGAACCCGCCGTTGACGGCGATACGGGTGAGGCGAGGCCAGGTCGGTTCGATCCCGTCGAGGAAGCGAAGTCCCGGAACCCCGCCGAACTTGGTGCGTAGACGCTCGGGGAAACGAATTCGCTGTTCAGGCATCAGGAATGCCTGGCGCAGGCTCTCGAGGGTGGGAGGCGTGCCGAGCTTCAGGTACACCGCCCTCTGACCGACTGTCTCGAGGTCCCGTACGTCTCCTGAGACGAACCAGGCCGGAATCTGGTCGCCGAACTGAGAGCGCGGGTTACGCAGAACGTCCAAGCCCTGCTGGCCCCAGACGTCGAAGCCGGCAACGTATCCGCTCTGCGCTACCTGAGCGCTGGTGTTGCACACGTTGCTGGCGAACAGACCGATGCCCTTGGCAGTCGAATGCGGGGCGAGGACCAGTGCTCCGTACGTCGTGGCGGCCTTCTTGACCAGCTCCAAGGGCGAACCGACGTTGGTTGGCGCCGGCACTCGCTTCTCGTTCAGCGGGTCGGGGCCGTTCGGCGGGAACAACGAGGACAGGAACTGCTGTCCTCGTTTGTAGCCGTCGTCGGTGCAGTCCCAGATCGCCATCAGATGGCACTTGTTGACGTTGAACTCGATGCCCGGGAACACGGTCACCCCATACCGGTGCCCCGCGGCGGCGAGAACCGGATACCAGGCGAGGCTGTTGTGGTCGGTGACTGCGATGACGGAGACGCCCGCGTCCGCATGCGCTTTGATCAGCGTGTCAGCGAAGGCGTCATTCGGTGCAGGACCACCGACGTCGCCGTACTTCTGGTGAAAATCGGCCGGGGTATGGACTTGTAGATCCGCCAGCACCCATCGGGAGTAACCCACGAGGAAAGACGATAGATCGACATGACCAGCAGTGACGACCGTCTTTTCATCCAGCTTGCGCCATGCCAACGTCCCGACCTGGGAATATAGGTGTCAATGGCCAATCAGTTCGCCCCAGAGGCGGCCAGTAGTCGTCCCCGCTGGCGGCCACGGTTTCTCCCCGCTGGCGGCCAGTTAAGTTCCCCGCCGCGGGTGGTGCTGTGCTCAGTGCAGGGCTTTGACGCCTTGCCCGGCGGTGGCTTGGTTGAACCGGTAGCTGTCACCCTGGGTCACGACGACGTGAGCGTGGTGCAGGAGCCGGTCGACCGTGGCGGTGGCCAGCGTCTTCGGCATGATCTCGTCGAAGCCCGAGGGGTGCAGGTTCGAGCTGACGGCGAGGCTGCGCCGCTCGTAAGCAGCGTCGACCAGGCGGTAGAAGCCTTCGGCGGCGTCCGGCGAGACCGGCAGCAGGCCGATGTCATCGATGATGATCAGGTCGGTGCGGATCAGCCGGCTCATCGCTCGAGTGACCGAGTCGTCGGGGCGGTGCCGGCGGACCATGACGCCGAGGTCTTCGATGGTGAACCAGGCGACGGTCATGCCGGCCTCGACGGCAGCCTGGCCCAGGGCCTCGCAGAAGTGGCTCTTGCCGGTGCCCGACGGTCCGCAGATCGACACGTTCTCCTTGCGGTGCACCCATTCCAGGCTGCGTAGCGCGTCCTGGGTCGGCCGCGGGATCGACGAGGCCGCCTCGTCCCAGTCGCCGAAGGTTTTGCCGGATGGGAACGCGGCGCGTTTGCGGCGGGTCCGCAGATTCGCCTGGTCACGGCCGGCGGCTTCCTCCGCGAGCAGGACCCGAACGACCTCGGCGGGGTCCCAGCGTTGCGCTTTCGCGGTCGGGACCAGGTCGGCCATGGCTCGGCGCAGGTGCGGCAGTTTCAGCCGCTTGGTGAGCTCGATCGCTTCGGTCAGGGGGTCACCGGCGGCGCCGGTGACCCGCAGCGGGGTGATGGTCACTGTTCTCCTGTCGTGGTGCCGAACGTTGACCAGGCAGAAGTGCCTGGTTGCAGGCTGTGGGTCTCACTGGCCCGGGTCGGGGCGGCGTCGTCGCCGCGCTGGTGGGCGAGCAGTCGCAGCAGGTCGTTGTCGGCGAACCGGCCCGCGATGGCGGCGGTGCCCAGGGCCTTGTCGACGTCGGCCGGGTCGTGCAGTTTGGCCAGGGCGACGGCTTCGGTCATCTTGCGGCGGACCCCGCGGACGCCGGTGGCGGCGGCTTCGACCAGCCACGCGGCAGCACCGGGGCCGAGGGCCAGGAACGCGGCCTCGTCGGCGCTGCGGGCTCGCGGCACCCGCTGGTCGGTGTCGACCTGGCGCGTCCTGGCCGGGTAGTGCTCGTCGACGATCGACGGCCGTCCGGGCTGAGCCCGCTCGTGGCGGGCGACTTCGGCCGGGCCGGTGTCGGTAACAGCGGTGACGATCAGCTCGTCGCCGTGGAACCGGGCCCAGACCCTCGTGTCGACCAGGTGGTGCGGGACCGAGTAGCGCACACCCTCGACGGAGATGGTGCAGTCCCAGTTCACCCGGCGAGTGGTGCCGAACGCGACCGTGAACGGCTGGGCGGGCAGCGGGTGCAGTCGCTGCTGCTCTTCGAGGAGGGCTTCGGCCGGGCGGCGGCGGGTGTCGCGGTGGATCCGTTCGTTGACCTGCTCGGTGAAGTCGCGGCAGGCCGCCTCGAGCTCCGCGAACTTGCGGTACTGATCCAGCAGGTTCGCACTCGTCGGGACCAGGTCGGCCTTGGCGATCTTCACGGTGTTCTCGGCGCCGCCCTTGGACTGCGGGTCGGCCGGGACGCAGGTGCGGATCGTCATTCCGTAGTGCCGGGCGACCTGCACGATCTCCGGGTTCCGGACGGCGATGTCCGCGACGTGCTCGACCGTGATGGTCTTCTCGTTGTCGGTGAGCACGTAGGCCGGCACCCCACCGAGCCGGCGCAGAGTGGCGTCCAGGCAGGCCACGATCGTCGGCAGGGTCTTGTCCAGCACCGGGATCACGACCCTGAACCGCGACCAGGGCAGCCACGCGCACCACAACGTGGTCCGCCGCCCGCCGATCCGCGGTCCCTCGCCCCAGTCGAACTGCATCCACAGCCCCGGCTCCGGAATCCATGGCCGGAACACCCGCCTCTGACCGGCCTGCCAGGACTTCTTCACCGCGGCGACCGCCCGGCGAGTGGTGCGTTCCCCGCCGGCGAAGCCCATCGCGGTGATCCGCCGGTGCACCACGTCGGCGCGGATCCGGCCGCCCGAGCGGGCCACCAGCTCCTCGATCTTGTCCATGAACTCGTCGAGCGGCCGGGCCCGCTGCGCACGCTCCTCGGGACTGCGGCCCTCCGCCCGCAGCTTCACATACCGGGCCACGGTGTGGTGGTCGCACCCCGCCAGCTCGGCCGCCGCACGGTAACTACCCGTGAGGTCGTAGGCCTCCAAGATTTCCACGATCTCCCTGCCGCTCTTCACGCCGCCGACCCTCGCCGACCGGCATCCGGTGTTGATCAGCGGGGAGATATCTGGCCATCCACGGGGAGAACCCTGGCCATCAGCGGGGCGGTAAATGGCCGCCTATGGGGATCATTCCCTGGCCGCGCACATATAGGTATAAGTCGAGCGGAAATCTCACTCCGCAGAAGTACGCCCGACTACCCTTTGCAGTCCGTCGCGGTAGCAGGCGGCCGTGGCCGACCTCAAGACGGACGATGTCACCACGCTCCTAGCCAGGTCATTCGGTGCGTCGTCCCCTCCCAGCTCGGGCGAACGCGATGATTCTTGGGTGGGACGAGGATTCGACTCGTCGGAAACGTCACGGTCGTCGGCCTTGAGGCGTCGGCGACACTGGTGGCGTGGATGACGCGACGCGGCAAGCGGTGAGGGCAGCTCTTGGCTCTTTGGGTGAACTCTGGGTGCCCCAGCCGGCGGCCGCTACCGAGCCTCTCGTTCCGGTCACCGGTGTCCAATGGCAGACGGTGCTGCAGGACAGCAACGTGTTGGGTTTTCTGGAGCTGGTGCGTGAGGCGCTCACCCGCATTGACGCGGCGGTCAAGGGTGGTCCGCGTTCGGTGGGCCGCCGGCTCCGTCTTCGGGCCATCGACCTGGCCGAGGCGGTTCACGGCTTGAACGCGGCGACCGCCGATGTTCTCGCGTTCGATCCGCCTCAGGGGGATAGGCGTGCGGCTTTCGGTGTTCATGCTGATCTGGTTCCCGCTGCAATCGCTCAGCTGCTGGAGGACATGAAGGAAGGCGCCGGATCGGGCAGTGTGCCACTGGGCCTGATTGCCGATTTCGAGGGCTTCATCGAGGCCGAGCTGCTGGTGGAGGTCGTTGACGACGATCGCACCGCGAGGGTCTACGGAATCCCACAAGCCGATCTTGAAAGTATGCCGTTGCAGGTCGGGCAGGGTCTGCGGGCGGCGTTCAGTGATCGTCAGGGCGAGTTTGAGCAGATCACTGCCTGTATTGCCGGATTCGCCAGCCGAGGTCAGCCGCTGTTGGAACAGTTGGACGGCGCGTTGCATCCGTTCGCGCTGGCCGCCGATTTGCACCCGCTGGTTGCTCATCGTGCTGCTCGTGATGCGTGCGACTTGGTCCAGGCCGCTGTCGCTCGGGATGTGAGCGCGACCGCCGACGTCATAATCAGCGCGGTGGCCAGGGATCAAAAGGCCTTCTCGACGCACCGCGGTCTCTCGAAGACTCGTCGTGAGATCGCGGCCGCAACCGATGACGACGCGCTGACGCGCGAGATCGCTGAGTTGTACCGGGCGTTGTGTGAGGGGCCGCTGCGGTCGGCGGCTGTCGAGATCTTGGGATTTCTCGGTGAGACGCAGTCGAACACCGTCGGCCTCAACGAGATCAGGAGCCGGCTACTCGTCCACCGTGACGAGTCTCCCCTGTGCGAGACGATCGCCTCGCTCATCGTGCCGGCATGGCGTAACGCCCGAGCGCACGAGGATCTGCACTGGGACCCCGAACGCGGAGTGGCAGTGTTCGGGGAGACCGCTGTCGACCTGCTGGACGTCGAGGCGACAGCGGAGCTCGTCTGGTCCGTGTCTCGAGGTTTCCAAGCGGGCATCCAGATCGCCCGTAGCGTCCTCCCATCGTTCGCCGAGGCCATGAGCCGGGTTGAGGGCGCCGGTTCGCCGATCAATCGCAACACCCAGCTGACGAAGTCGTTCGGCCTGCTCACCTTGATCGTGTCCGACATTCGGCGGAATCGGGACCACGTCACCGTGGTCCTGAAGCCGTTGCGCGGGACCGGTTTGGCGAGCCGTATCGGCTTTGCTCTGGTCAACGCGGCAGAGCTCGACTCATCGGTGAACGTATGGACCTTGGAGGCTGACGATCTTCCTGCCTTCTCGGTCGGGCGTGCGGCAGCTCAGCTCGCGGCTTCCCTCTTCGGCCCTGGGCCTGACGGCCGATCCGGGTTTCTGTATCCGACCAGCTTCGCTCCGCTCTTGGCCGATGCTCTGACCCGTCACGGCGTCGCCATCGAGGAGGCCGGGGCTCAGGCATGGGATCTACCACTACGCGACACACTGACCCACCTCCCGCAGTTCGTCGTCGCGGGAGGGCTGGGCCGGCAGAGCAGGCTGCGGAACTTCAGGCGTGCCACCCGGCGCACAGGCCAAGCCGTGCAGGCCGTCGCGACGCACCTCGGCGTTCAGGCGCCCGGGAATCTCGACCTCACCGCTTTGTGCACCATCCTGAGGAAACTCGAGCAACGCCCTCACGACCGTCTGCTCGCTGGATCTCTTCGCCAGGAGTACGAGCGTCTCGTAGCCGCGCTCGGGCCCCGGCCTGCCGACCATCCCTGGGATCGCCTCACAGCGTGAAGGTGCAAGGTGGTGCCGGCCGAGTGCGGCCGAAGGTCACGAACGGGGTTGGCAGCCAGGTCATCGCAGCTGCGGGAACTGTTGTCGCAGGTCGGCGAAGGCCTGGCGGTAGCCGTCGCGGCCGTGCACGTAGGCGAGGCAGACCAGGATCTCCATCACTGCGACCAGTGAGTCCTGCTCGGTTGAGTGGAACAGGGTGGTGATGGCCCAGTCCTGCGGGGACTGTTCATAGTCGCCGTCGGGCGGTACCGGCCTGCTGGTGCGGGGTGGCTGTGCCCGCTCGAGGACGCCCCAGCAGTGGGCGCAATCGTCGAAGGGCTTGGGGACCGGGGCGCCACGGCGCAGCGCGGCGACGGCCGGGGCGATCTGTGGTAGGTCGATCAGGCCAGCCTCTTGCAGACACTGCAGCGCCGCCCACGCCGCGACCTGGCGGTGCGTCTGATCGTCGGCGTCTGCCAGCGCGAATTCGAGATCCATGTCGAGCCGGGACAGGTCCTCGTAATACAAGCCTGCGCCGGAGCCCAGTAGGCGCCGCAGGCGTTCGGTGGGCACCCGGTCGCCCCACCGTTCGCGTGCCCGTTGGTCGAGCCGGTCGGTCTCGGCCTGCTCGTCCGCCTGCTGTTCCTGCTCGGTCAGCGTGCGCCGGGCCCGGTGCCAGTAGGCCGCCCTCTCGCCGGTCTGTTTCACGATCCGGCCCGGTGCCAGCGGGCCTGGCCAGAACTGCAGCAGGTAGGAGCCCGAAACTTCGTCGGTGTCGTCGGCTTCCTCGAAGCCGCAGATGCAGTAGCGGACTCGGTAGTCGCCGCGCGGCATGGTGAACTCGTGTGCATCGGCCATGAGCCCGGTCAGCGAGGCCTGCTCCGACTGGGCGGTGAAAGAGACTTCCACGACCTCTTCCCAGGCCGGGTCCAGCGCTGGTTCGGTGTCGTGTAACTCGAGCCGGAACGGTACCCAGCCGGTGTGGGTGCCGACCTGGAGCCGGAGGAGGCCCGGCACGCCAGCGCCTCACAGCCCGTTGCTCTCGTCGGCCCACGGCGCCTCAAGGTCGGTGTCGTCGACGTCGTCTCCGCACGTCATCGACGCGGATCCGTAGGAGAGGAAGACGCGTGGCTCGTCGAGCAGCACAGTCGCCATGGAACTCGATGCCTCCTCATGCCCGGGTACCTGATGTCAGAATCGCGCACTGGTTAAACGGCCGGGGCGGCATTGCGGGAAGTCGGGTGGTGCAGCGGGGTGACCCGGGCCAGCACGGCCATTCCGTCGTACCGCCGCATGGCCGCCAAGGCGAGCGGGGTCTCATCCAACACCATGAACGCTCTCAATCACGGCGCCAGCTCTGGGCATGATCATCGCCGGACGGGTCGCCGGTGCAGGTGAATTTGGGTGGTCGGCATTCTGGGTGGCCCCTATTGTTGCGCCATGGTCGCACTGGTGTTCGACGATCCGAAGGTCTCATGTACGACCCCGCTCACGGCGACGGAGTCGCGGGTCAACTGGTTCTTGAAGTCGACGCGACCGGAGGCGAGCGAGGCCCGGCGGGTCGTGAACGACATGTACGCGCGGTTCCTCGATCCGAGCGGCCGGTTCCGCAGCCGTCTACGCAGCCAGAAGGACGCGCTCCACCGTTCCGCCCTCGACGAGCTGCTCGTGCACGACCTGTTGAGCCGGACCTACCGGGTGGAGCACGAAGACGTGGGGGCGACGGGGAACGCCCGGACTTCGCGCTGTTCGACGGCGACGAGCACGTGGCCACGGTCGAGGTCTATTCGTTGATGCTGCGGCAGGAATGGCAGGACGAGCAACGGAGGCACGGCCGGATCGAAACCGTGCTGAATCACCGGCTTCGGCCGACGACGCACTTCATCGGCTTCGAGGTGAAGGCCTGGACCGAGAGCTCCGATCTCGAGCATCTCGTTGGCTGGGTCGCTGACGTCCTTGACCAGCTGCGGACGAACCCGGGCGCCCTCCCGGTCGGCCAATCCGGCATGCCCGAGAAGGTCTACGACCACGGCACGGCGAGGATCGACTTCCACTTCTGGGCAGCCGACTCCGCGCCGGACGACACCGACCGAATCTCCGTCGGCGGACCGCCAATCGGCGGCTTCATCAACTCGGCGTCCCGCCTTCGCGCTGCCTTGAAATACAAGACGAAGAAGTACGACCTCCGCGGGAAGCCGTTCGCGGTCGTCGTCGGGCTCGTGGACCCCATGTGCGATCTGGACGATGTGCTGAACGCGCTGGTCGGGGACACTGCGGTCGTCCTCGCCACGGGCGAGGACACGCGTACCGAGGACGGCGTGTTCGGTCCTCAGGCCAGCAACGGCCGCGGACAACGGCGCCCTGAACTGTCCGCTGTGTTCGCCTTGCAGAACTGGTTCCCCGGTGGCCCGTATGTACCTCGTCTCACCAGGTTCGATAATCCTGTCGCCGCCGTTGAATTCCCGGCAGACGCGTTGCCGTTCGGCGGGCACTGGGGTGTGACCGGGAAGACCGAGCGACAGGTCCGCGCCGACTGGCTGGTTCGGCCCGTCCCGCCAACATTCGCAGACACGGCGGCGTAGAGCGGGGGCCGGCAAGCCGCGGCCCTTCTGCCTTCAGGACGCGGTGCTCACGGCACAGCCTGTGGTGCCGCACCCATGACAGGGCCGACCTCGTGCAACGCCTCGAGAAGGAGCCGCGCCGTCGACTCGGCCGCATCCTTGGCCTGGTCGGGCAGAACCGTTGCGTAGGTGTCGGCGGTGAAGGCGTAGCTGGTGTGGCCGAGCATGTCCTGGACGGTTTTGAGTTCGACGTGGGCGGCCAGGGCGAGGGTGGCGGCGCCGTGGCGCAGGCTGTGGAGCCGGATCGGTGGGAGTTCGGAGTCGGCGACGAGCGTGGCGAACCGGTGGGTCAGCCAGTCCGGCCGGATCGGCCGGCCCAGTCGGATGAACACCGGGCCGTCGGGCCGCCACTGCTTGCCGGCCTCCTGCAACTGCTCGCACTGGTGGTGCTGGTGGATGCGAAGCGCAACGGTGGTGGCGTGATCGAGGGCGATGGTGCGTTGGCCGGCGGCGGTCTTCGGGACGTCTTGGTAGGGCTGGCCGTAGGCGTGGGCGATGGTGTGGTTGACCGTGAGGGTGTTCTCGGCCAGGTCGAGGTCGGTCCAGCGTAGGGCGCAGAGTTCGCCGCGGCGTAGACCACGGAGAGCCGCGAGCCACCAGAGGGCGTAGAGCGGGTCGTCGCGGACGAAGAGCAGGAACTCGGCGAGTTGCTGTGGTGTCCAGACCGCTACGACTGGGTGCTGGCCGTCCTGCTGCCAGGCGGCGACCCGGGACGCCGACCACGGCTGCGGGCGGTGCCGGCGTGGGCGGGGAAGGACGATCAGCCGGGCGGGGTTGATGGTCAGGAGCTGTTCGCGGATCGCCATGTTCAGTGCGCGGCGCAAGGTGGCTCGGATCTTCTGCAGGGTCGCGGCGGACAGCGGTGCTCCGGTGCGGCTGGGTTGGGCGCCGATCTCGGTGAACATGGCTTCGACGTGTGCGGGTCGCAGGTCGGCGAGGGTGTGGTGGCCGAGGTAGGGGATGAGGTAGCGGCGTGCGTGGATGGTGTAGCCGGCCACGGTCGAGCGGCGGACCTGGCCGGGCAGGGTCAGGAGCCAGCGGCGTAGCCGGGCGTGTCTGATGGTCTGTGTAATTGATCGGCTTCCATGTCGAGGAGTACACAAGTGACCATGACTAGTGATCAGATGGCCGGACCGTTGGGTGCGGCGGTGGCTGGTC
>NZ_JBFAYF010000119.1:0-12931 GCF_040681165.1 Actinoplanes sp. NPDC051851
TCGAATCGGTCAACGACACCCTGAAAGGCCAGCTCGACCTCGAACTACACGGCGCACGCACCTTCCAGGGCATCGCCGCCCGCGTCGCTCAACGCATCCTCGCGATGACCGCCGCGATCTGGCACAACCACAAAACCGGCCAACCAGTCACCCGCAGCCTGATCGCCTACGACCACTGAACGCGCAGCTAACACCCGTCATCACTCGTCTAGGGTCGTTCCGTTACTCACGTAGCCTTGGGTGAACGGGTACGTGATGCCGAGAATGTACGGCCCGCGGTTGTCGCTGTAGTAGTCGGTGGCCATCGTCGAGTAGTTGCCGGCCCGGTCGGTGACGATGATGCGGGGGTTGCCGGCCGGGTTCGCCACGGTGTCCCAGGTCAGGGTCCACGGCGCGCTGGTGGTCTCGGCCAGCACGACGCTGCTGGTCCGCTCGACCAACTGGATCGTAGCGGTGTCGGCGGAGACTCCGGTCGCGGTGATCGCGGCCTGGCCGTTGAGAGCGACGTACTGGGTCGAGTCGGTGCCGGAGACCGGTGCCGGGTCGAACGTCGGCACGTCACCCGCGCCATCGCCGTCGAGGTTGTCATCCTCGATCTCGACACTCTCGACGACCACCCGCGACAGCCCCAAGAGCCGATGCCATATCCTACTGTTACGCACGCCGTTTCCTGTTATGCCCGATTCCGATCTCGACAACCGGAACCGTAGGCCAGGGAACGGCGTGCGCCGTCATGATCGCTTCAAACCACCCACGAGAACGTCAGAAGAGCCAGAATTGCCCTGGCCAACGACGTCCTGCGTGATATCCGGCATCGCGCGGAGAACGACATCGGGAAGCTGGAGGACCTGGTCGTCAGCGCGGTGGAGCTTCCGGGCCCCGATTTCCCCGCCGGGCTCATCGTCGTCGAGGACGTTGCGATCCGCGGCCTGACCCATGCCAAAGCCGCGGTGGAGGTGGCCGAGGGCGTCCAGAGGTTCATCGCTGAGGTCCACCGCTTCATCTGGCCGGTGTGCACCCAGCACGGCCCCGGACTGATGCATCCCGAGCTGCATCAAGGCCGCGCGTTCTGGATATGCGGCCAGGGGCCCCACCCATTCACGGCGGTGTCCGACCGCGACACGACCTGACGTCAGCGGCGGACGGCCACGATCAGCCCACTGCCCACCGGCAGCTCGGTGGTCACCAGCGCTGCGGGTGCCGATAACCTCATCCGCGCTGGTCAAGCGGCCTGTTCGTATTCGTGAAGGATCCCGCCAAGTCGATCATTTCGGTGGACGCGCAGGCGCGCGAGGTCCGCTGGCTCGGCCATCGGGTCGGGTAGTGCTCGCAGGGGCCGGGTGTTGGCGATGCCTCGGTGCGGCCGATGTTGATTGTGGTGGTGTTCGTACTCGCGCAGAGCACGAAGCAGATGGGCCTGGTTGAAGATCAGGGTCCGGTCGAGTAGTTCGTGGCGGCAGGCTTGGATCCAGCGTTCCATGATCGAGTTCATGCGGGGCATGCGGACGCCGCTGAGCACGACCTCGATCCCGGCGTTCGCGAGGATGGTGTCGAACAGGGCCGGGTACTTGCCATCCCGGTCGCGGATCAGGTGCTTGGCCTGGCAGCCGGTGTCTTCGAGGTCCATGACCAGGTTCCGGGCAGCCTGTGTGGCCCAGGCGGCGCCGGGATGGGGTGTGACGCCGAGGATCCGGATGCGGCGGGTGGCGTGCTCGATGACCGCCAGCACGTAGAAGCGGGCGCCGGTCAGTGTCACGGTCTCGAAGAAGTCCGCGGCGAGCAGGCCTTGGGCTTGCGAGCGCAGGAACGTCGCCCAGGTACTGCTCGTGCGCTCGGGTGTCGGGTCGATGCCGGCGTCGTGGAGGATCTCCCACACGGTGGCCGCGGCGACCTTCACCCCGAGGACGAGCAGTTCGCCGTGGATGTCTCCATCAAACCCGGGGCGGGACAGTAGCCCCTGACCCGGGGCGGCGGGATTTTGGCCGGGCGCAGACCCGCCGCTGCGCCTCCATGTGGTTCAGGTCACTTTGCCTGTCGCGGCGCGGACCCTCTCCAAAGGACTTGGCGTCATCCTCGCAAAACGTTTCTTGTTCGAGCGGACCGACGTCCAATTTGTACAGTTGATCGTGAGTCGCGCATTTGACTCAAGGCTCGATTTCCGATCGGGATCCGCAAGATCATCGTTGTCGCCCGGCACGACCGCTTCGTTTGCGTCGCGCCGGGCGACTTGCGAGGACCTCTCCGACGGGGAGAGAGGTCCGCCATCTTTTGGGGTCCACATGTTCACCACCAGACGTCGTATCACCGCCGGGTCCGCTGTTCTGCTGTCCTCCCTGATCGGGAGTCTGGCCCTCAGTGCGCCGGCGCACGCTGTCGGCTACTCCACCGATGCCGTGTTGGTCTGCGACGCGAATTCGAAGTCGGCCAGCTTCTCGACCACCAGTGCGTCGAATACCATCACCCACGTCCGGTACGTGTCGATTCCGTCGGGCGGTTCCGGTTCCGTCACCAAGTCGGTCACCCACGTTGCCACCATCACCGCGTCGGTGACCTTCAGCGCGTCGAGCACGCTGACCGCGAAGGCCGTCATGGGGGAGTTCAGCGACACCGTCGGCGTGACTCTCGCTGCCTCCGGCGAGACGACCACCACCACGTCCGAGTCGATAACTGTCAACGTATCCGCCGGTAAGTATGCGTTCTTCGCCGGGGAGCGGAAGTTCACCGGTTCGTGGTCGGGCTGGAAGTGTAACAGCAACGGGACAGCGACGACCTCGATAGGTAAGGGGTCGGCCGTGTCGTTCGCAGTTCCGGCCGAGGGCGCCGCCTCCTGTTCGAAGAGCTACGGTTCCAGCACCTTCGAGTACAAGGCCAAGGTGATCGCTTGTTGAGCCCGCTGGCCGGGCGCTGGATCCTGGCGGCGACGCTGACCATGGGCCTGGCCGCGTGCACCGATGACGGCGTGCCCACGGCCGCGCCCTCTCCGTCGGCTTCGGCCGTGCCGTGCCGTACCGACCTGGACGAGAGCCGGGACGGCCTGTTGCAGGTGGCGGAGATCTGGCCGGACAGCGCCAGCGACGTTCACGGGTACGGCCGAGCCGAGTACGACGCTGCTGGATGCGCGGCCGAGGGCTACCTGGCCAGTCCGCAGCCGGTCGACTGCGCCGGATCGTTCCCGTGGATCTCGGACCAGGCCGACCGGACTGACGCGATCTTCGGGGCGAGCGGGGTGGAGTACCTCTACACGGCCACCGTCCGCGGGCACGATCCCGTACCGGACGACGAGGTCCTCAACCCTCTCGAAGTCCGAGAGGTGGTGTTGAGCCTGCACGGCGACGACGACGCGGCCGACCATCCGGTGACCGTCGCGGCGAAGCAGTGCGGTTCGGTGATTTCCGGACTGCCATTCACTGCATATCGGACGAAGGTTCACAGCGTGACTCTCGGCGCTGACATCACCGGGATGCTCGCAGCGGTCGGTAGCCGGATCGTCTGGCTGGAGTTCGACGAGCGGGGGTGGACCGAAGACGACTACCGCACCGTGCTGAAACTCGCCGTCGCCGAGTCAGCTGACCAGTGAGTAGACCGGGCGCCGTTGCCTTGTTCGAGCGGGGGACGCGTTCCGCCTGGCCAGGAGGCGGGGCCAGATCGCTGGGGCGAGTTCGGTGACGCGGCGGCGAGGCGTAGTCCGCGGCGGTGCTTCGGTGACTGCGAGTCACGCAGACGCTTCGATGACGAGGGAGCAGTGCGGTAGTAAGAAGCCCCTATCGGGCGGGTCGTCGGGCGGCTTTGTGCTTCCCCGCTTGCTCCCCGCCGGGCACCTTGCCGGTGTTCTGCGGGGAGCAGGCCTCCCGATTCGGCCGGTCTCTCGAAACGGGGCCGGGGCGTCGCCGTGCAGGGAGCAGCGGCGCTCTTCCCGACGAGCGTGTTTATGCGGGTCTCCTGACGTTTTCGTGGGTCGGTTTTCATGATCGTCCGGGTAGTGGTGGGCAGAGGCCGCCGCGGCGGAGCATGGCCATGGTGATCAGGGCGGTGGCGGAGTGGTAGCCGTAGCCTTGGCGGGTCAGGAGCCGCAGGTGGGTGTTGTTGGCCTCGATCCGGGCGTTGGACAGGCCACAGTCGAGCATGTTGTGGATCTGGTCGAGGTGCCGGCGGATGGCGGCGGCGAGTTTGACGAACGGTTCCAGGCGGCTGCGGGCGGCCCAGCGCAGCCACGCGTTCAGCAGCAGCTTGCCGGTCTCGCCCTTGACGGCGACGATCTCGCGGAGTTGTTCCTTGAGCAGGTAGGCCCGGTACAAAGGTTTGTTCGTGGCCTGGATCGTGGCGAGGGTCTGCTGCTGGCGTTCGGTCAGGGTGTCCGGGTTGCGCCATAATGCCCAGCGGGCGCCCTTGAGCATTGTCGAGGTGCCGGTGCGACCACCTCTGCCGCCGCGGGCGGTGTTCCAGACCTGGCGGCGGACCAGGTCGAGGGCGTCGGTGGCCCAGGCGATCAGATGAAACGGGTCGAGACAGCGGATCGTCTGTGGCGCACGGTCGGTGACCACGCTGTCGATCCATGCGGCGGCGTCGGCCGACACGTGGGTGAGCCGGGCGGCCCGTTGCGGGCCGAGGGCGTCGAAGAACGCGGTCACGGTCGCCTTGTCGCGTCCTGCCCGGGCCCAGACCAGGCGGCCGGTGTCGTGGTCGACGACCACGGTCAGATATCGCTGGCCCTTACGGTAGGCGACCTCGTCGATACCGATACGGCGCAGCCCGTCGAGCGGGTCGGTGCCCGCCCGGCCTTCGGCCACGATCCGGGCGGCGATCGCGGTGACCGCCCGCCAGGAGACCCGCAGCAGCTCAGACACCGTGGACGCCGCCGTGCGGGCGGCCAGCCATGCTGCGGTGTCCTCGAACGCGGTGGTGAACCGGGAGGCGTGCCGGGCACACGGGGCCTGCACCACGGTCGGGCCGTGCTCACGGCAGTTCACCCGCGGTGCCGCCGCTTGTACTTCGACCCGGACGGTGCCGAAGTCCAGATGCCGCCACCGGCGTACCCCGCCGCCATGGTCGTACCAGGGTGCCCGCCGGCCACACCGCCCGCACCGGCGGGCCGCGCCCTTGCGGGCCCGGACCGTCACGACCAGCGCATCACCCGCGCCATCGCCGTCATCGCTGCCGTCCTCGATCTCGACGTCCTCGACGACCACCCGCGACAGCCCCAGCAGTCGATGCTATATCCTACTGTTACGCACGCCGTTTCCCGTTATGCCCGATTCCGATCTCGACAACCGGAACCGTAGGCCTGGAAACGGCGTGCGCTGCTACAACGCCTTCAAACCACCCACGAGAACGTCAGAAGAGCCGTTTATGCTGCACATCGCCCATTCTTTCTGGTCGCGGGGAGCGTTGTGGCGATGAATTCGGCGTTCCGGGCTGGGATCGTGTGGCGCTGCTCCCCAACCGGATGATTAGCGGGGAGCAGGTGGGGTGGTCACCGGCAGCGCCGAACGGCGTCGGACGGCGTTCAGTAACGTCGGGTAACGTCATCTGACCAGGCCTGATCTGCGTTTCTGCTGGTCAGCGGCTTGATCGGACTACGTTCACACCGGAGAGGTCACTGGTTCGATCCCAGTATCGCCCACGAGTATTGCTACCTGCGAAAACGCTCGGTCTTGTGATCTACGAGGCCGGGCGTTTTGTCATGTTTGTGGGAGCAGATTGGGAGCAGCGCCTCGACTTCCGAGGAGACCTCCTTCGAGGAAGCTCGCTGACGAGAATGTCGGGCAGCGCTCAACAGCGCTGGAGGGGTTTCAAAGTTCTCGTGTGGCGGTGACCGATCCTGTCGTTGCTTCCGTGACCACCACCTGCCTTGCGGAGTGGTCAGGTGCTGCGCCGGATGGCCCTGTCTGTCAGGGTGAGTTGAGGCCAGCGGTTCATAGCAAGTCCGCCGGACAGGGCGAGTTCAGGATCGAGAAGCGTTGACTACTGCTGTTGACATGGTCGTGGCCCAGGATGGGGTCATGAGTCGCAAGAAGGGGCCGCGTTCGGGCGGTCCGCGGGCCCGCCGGAACTTCACCCCAGGGCAGAAGCTGGACCTGCTGACTCGGTACGAGCAGGCCGTGGAGGCCGGCGAGGGCGGGGCGTTCCTGCGACACGAGGGCTTGTACTCGTCGTTGATGACCGAGTGGCGCCGGGCTCGTGACGCCGGGCTGTTGCAGGGTAAACCGGCTGGTGAGACGGTCGGGCGGCCGTCGGCGGAGCGGGCCGAGATCGCCCGGCTGCGCCGTGAACTGGCGCAGGCGCAGGCAACGCTGGCGCGCACGGAGACGGCGTTGACGATCATGGGAAAAGCGCGCGAGCTCTTGGAGGACATCTCCAGGAGCGAGCCGGACGGTCCGGACGTGTTCGGGCTCGGCAAGCGCTGATGGCCTGCTTTCACGAGCTGACCAGCGTGAAGATCACGACGCGGCAGGCGAAGCGCCTGACCGGGATCGCCCGGTCCAGCGCGGACCGCGACCGGCGCCGCCCGACCCCGTCGCGGCTGGCACGGCGCCCGCCGGCGAACGCGTTCACCCTGGGCGAGCGTGAGCAGCTGCTGCGGCTGTTGAACAGTCCGGAGTTCGTCGACGCCGCACCGGCGCAGATCTACGCGGCACTGCTGGACCAGGGTGTGTACGTGGGCTCGATCGCCACGATGTACCGGCTGCTGCGTGAGCATGAGCAAGTCCGGGAGCGGCGCCGGCAGGCCCGGCATCCGGCCCGGCAACGTCCCGAGTTGGTCGCCGACGCACCGGGGCAGGTCTACAGCTGGGACATCACGAAACTCGCCGGCCCGGTCAAGGGCGTCTACTTCGACGCCTACGTGATGATCGACATCTACTCCCGAAACATCGTCGGCGTCCGCGTGCACGCCCGCGAATCGGGTCCGCTCGCCGAGAACATGATGCGCGAGGTGTTCGGCGCCCACGGCGTCCCGCATGTGGTCCATGCCGACCGCGGCACGTCAATGACGTCGAAGTCGGTCGCTGACCTGCTCGAAGACCTCCAGGTGACCCGCTCGCACTCCCGGCCCAAGACCTCCAACGACAACCCGTACAGCGAGGCCTGGTTCAAGACGCTCAAGTACGCGCCGGTCTTCCCAGACCGCTTCGCGTCCCTTGCCGACGCCCGGACCTTCATGACCGAGTTCGTGACCTGGTACAACCACGCTCACCGGCACTCCGGCATCGGACTGCACACCCCCGCCGACGTCCACCACGGCCGCCACCAGGTCCGCGCCGGCCGCGAGGACACCCTCGCCGCGGCCCGCGCCGCGCATCCGGAACGGTTCGCCACCAGCCGGCCACTACCCAAGATCCTCGACCTGCCCGACCAGGTCTGGATCAACCGGCCCGACCAGCAAACCCAGCCCGAACTCCAGGCCGCTTAACTCCCGTTGGCCTCATTCCCTTGACACGTTCCGCAGCCGCGGTGCCGGTGAGGGCTGGTAGCGCAGCCGGGCTGCCCGGGTGGCGTTGTTCAGACGGGCTGCCTCGGCGACGGCGTCCTCGCGGCGGGAGTAGGTGCTGTCGGTGACGATGTGGCCGGCCCAGCGATAGCGGACCCGGTGCCGACCTCCATGATCTTCCACCCAGGCCATACATGCCTCCCGATGGATATGTCGTGACTCCTTGCTCCAGATGACCACTGGCAATGGGCCTGTCGTTGTGCACGGGTAGGGGCCTCTTTCCCCGGGCGGCGGTGATGATGCTGTAACCCGCGCGTGGTCACTCGTGCGGGCTCCGATTCTCTCCGGAAGCCGTTTCGGAGCAAGGCCTGTGTGGACGCTCACGTAATTGCTCCGGTCCTCGCTCGTCGCGCCCCAGGGCATCCCACGGCCGGCCGTGCGTCATACCGACCACCGACCGCGAGTTGGCGAGCCAGCCGGTGCACCCACTCACGCCGCCCTCGGTGCGGGTTTACGGTTTTCGCTCGTCGTGCGCGGGACGAGCACGACGAGCGAGCCGTAGGCCAATTACGTGAGCGCCGACAGGCCTGTTAACAACTCGGCAGTTAACAGAATCCAACCCCGTCTCGAATATCGCCAGTTCAAGGCGATAGTTCTGGCTGTCACTCCAGCTGAGAGATCCGCGCATCTACAGGTGCGCACATCCGCGCGTAGTCGTTAGCTGTTCTAGCCTTGCGGAGTCCACAGTGGCGTATTGGGGAAGGGCATGACGATGGAGCAGCGGGTTACGCGTGCGGAGCTTGCCAGGTTGGCCGGGGTGAGTCGTCCTGCGGTGACGTCATGGATCAAGACCGGACGCGATTTCCCTCGCTCCGGTTCAGATGGCCGCTTCCTGTTGACAGAGGTGACGAACTGGCTGGCGTCGCGGCGGGTCCATGGCTCGATTCGCGGCGCTGGTGATCGTGCTGAGGGCAGCTACGCCGATCGGATCTGGCGGAGCTTGGCCGCCGCTGCGCCGACGATGCCGGGGAGCAGGCCCGCGCCGACCCTCGCTGAGGTGCTGAGCATGCGGTTGCCGGGAGACGGGGCTACCGGTGACATCGACAACCTCGTATTCATGCTCACGGCGGTGTTCCTGCGTACCCGGGTCCCGCACGCATGGGCCGGCCTGCGTGATCTGTACCCACCGGACGTGGGCGCGGTGGGTGCACGATGGCTCGTCGACCGCGTTGCGACGGCCGCCGAGCGCACGGCGCGACGGCACGGCATGCATCCGGCAGTGTTCGCGGCGCTGCGACGCCTCATGCCGGAGCATGTCTCCCGGGTTCGGGAGTTCCTGGTTCAGTGCTCGGCGTTGGGCGCCGAGCATGTCCAGCTGATCATCAATGCGTACGAGGCTGCGTTGCCTGCGGGAGCGTTTCTCACCCCACAGACGGTCGCGTCCCTACTCGCCGAGATGATCATCGACGAGACTGCCCGGTCGGTGTATGACCCGTTTCTGCGTGGCGGGGAGCTGCTCACCGCTGCTGTCGACGCCGCCGCCAGTTCTGAGGATCTGTGCCTGCGTGGAGTCGGCTCGGACACCACCGCTTTGAGCCTGGCTGGTGTGAATCTCTTGATCCGGGGAGAAAAGGCGGTCCTGCTGCCGGCTGATCAGGCTCACCGCGTGCAGGTCACGCACGTCCTGGCCAATCCGCCGTTCGGGGTCGATTCCTGGATTGACGAGCGTCCGGTGCCAGGCGGGGCGCTGTTTCCGGCGCCGCCACCCCGCTCCGCCTTCCGGTGGCTGTTGCACTGCCTCGACCAGCTGAGCGGAGAAGGCAGAGCAGCGATCGTCATGCCGCCGGCCGCCGCGTTCTCGGTCAACACCATCGAGCGGAAGATTCGCCGCGAACTGATCGACCGCGCCATGCTGGAAGCGGTGATCGCGCTGCCATCCGGCCTGTACGCCGGCGCGGACGTCGCGACCAGTGTATGGATCCTTCGCCGGGAACGCAGCGGTGACTGGCCGGTCCTTTTCGTTGACGCGGCATCCCTCGGGCGGCAACGCGACGGCCGGACGGTGCTCGACGAGACCGCTCGGAAACGGGTCGTGCAGGCATATCGGTCGTTCCTGAGCGGCAGCGCGGTTGAGCAGTGGAATGACGGCGAGAGGAACATGAGCGCCGTCGTCGACAGGAGCAGCGTCATCTCCGACCGGTGTTCGTTCAACCCGGCGGAGTACGTCATCAACCGTTCCAAACCGCCGTCTGATAGCGACGACCTGCGAGCCGTTCTTCACCAGTCCTACGACCGGGTGCTCCGCAGCTACGGCGACGCCAATCGGAGCGCAGCCGACGTCGCTCGGCCACTGACCGCGCAGACAGTCCCGCTCAAGGACGTCTGCGAGGTCAAAGCAGGCTTCCGGTACTCCCGACTCCCGAGTGACCAGCGATCCCGCACCGAGGGGATTCCCATCGTCATGCCGCATCATCTGCGGAACGGACGTATCGAAGCCACCGATCTGCGTCTCGCGCCGAAGGAGAAAGCAGATCGGCTGAGTAGCTACGAGCTGAAGGCCGGGGACGTGCTGTGCGTACGGACCGGGGCGCTGACCCCGCCGGCCGTCGTGGACACGCGGCAGCGCGGTTGGCTGATGAGCACCAACCTGCTGCGCCTTCGCGTCCACGACACCGGCCTGCTCGACCCGTACTACTTGTGCGCCTACCTTCGGTCGATCGCGGCGCGGGAAGAGATGAAGACGTTCGCGGGAGCCACCGCAACGGCATACGTCACCGCCGCCGACGTCGGCGCGCTCATGATCCCGTTACCGTCTCTGGACCGGCAGCACGAAGTGACCGCGGCACTGCACGTTCTCGATCAAGAAGTCGTTGTCGCCCGCGACCTTGTCTCGGTGGCGACCGCAGCCCGCGACGCAACCGAACATCGTCTCTTTGGTGGTGCGCGATGACGCCCCAACCTCTACGCAGCCGCAAGGGCTCCCGTGAGCGCCGGCTCCTTCTGGTCGCGGCAGCTGTCTCCGTTGTGGTCGGCGTGACGACGGTCCTGCTCGCTCACAGCGCGGGGGCGGTTCTCGCCGCGGCCCTGATCGCGGGAGGCACCGCCGGTGGTGCCACCCTGACGCTCGCGATGGAGATCCTCAACTACCTGCGCGGGTCGCGCGAGTGAGCGGAGGCCAGCGACGTCACCGGGACCTCCCGCAGGCGTGGACCAGTCGAGCAAGATGGTGCGGTGACGATGATCAAGCTGATATGGGGCCGTTCCGATGGACATGCTGATCGGTTGCCGGCTGGCTGCGGTCACGCGGCTGGCCTGGTATCGGCCCGGTGACCCGGTCGATCTCGCCACCGGGCCGGTCCACCTCGTCGTGGACGACGGCCGTGGGCTGCTGTTCGACGGGCGCAGTGACTGGTCCCTGGCGATCGTGCCGACGGCTCCGGGTGATGAGAGCTGGCGTTCGGCCTACGATTACGGCTTCGATGGTGGCCGCTGGGCCGGGCGGGACGCCTCCGGCGAGGATCCGTTCGCCTCGGTGATCGCGAGAGTGCTGAGCGGTTGGGACCCGGAGCGCGACGAAGCCGGCCAACTGGTCGGCGGCACCCTGTACGTCGGCGACCGGGCGGTGCGGCTGAGTCTGTGGCAGGGCGAGGTGATCTCCTGCGCTGCCGGGCGTGGGTGACTTCCTCACGACGCTTGCCTGGGTGCCGGACGGAAACCCGGGGAACATCAATGTCTCCATCAAACCCGGGGCGGAACATCCCTTTTGGGACCTCACTACTGGCCAGTGGACCCGCGCCGACCGACTCCATCCAGGCGATCGCCTCCAAACGGCCGATGGAACCGAACTCAGTGTCGAGGTGGTCCGAAAGTTCACGGACCTTGCTCACCGCTTCAACCTCACTGTCGCCGACTTCCACACGTACTATGTGCTCGCCGGCACCACGCCGGTCCTCGTACACAATTGCGGTTTTTCGGATCGGGCAAGCCAAATTCACGCAGCGGAGCCGGGCGAGTACATTCGCAAGAACATCAGTACGGTGGCTGTAGTTCGTGCGCGGACGCCTCACGGCGACGTTGATGTGATTGCTGGATCTGGTGATGGTCTAACACCTGCGCAAATGTCTGTTCCGCTCAAGCCTGGCGAGATGCGTGCACCAAACATTCCGGGCACGCATGCTGAACAGAATGCTTTCATGTTCATTAACGAGCAAGGATGGACACCGATTGCTGGCGGAACCTCCAGAAACGTGTGCCTTTCGGTCTGTGCACCATGGATTCGGGGTAGCGGGGGGAAGATGATGGGTAACGTCTATCCTGGTAGTGGGGTTACCGCAACGCGCCAGAGGAGTTTCGAGTGGTAGTTGACGAGGAAACCGTGCAGGCCCTACGTGGCGGCGGCGGGCTGCTGGCTCGGATCTTCGCTGCGAGTTGTGCAGAGCGATTGGCGCAGGTCTTCTGCGCTGTCAGGGCGCCCGACCCCAGTCGTGCTGATGACATCGCCTACGTTGTCGAGACTCTTGAGTATTTGTGGGATCTGGAACTCCAGAACGGCATCTTCGATGAGCGGCGTGAGCATCTGCTGTCGTTTGTCGAACTGCAACCAAACGACTTAGGTTTCACTCAAGTTGACGACATTTATTCCTTCTATGGCTGCCTCGTTCTCATGTATGCGACAAAGTGCGCGGCGACGGCGGGGGATCCCGAGGCCGCTATCAGTTGTGCACACGCATCTCTCACTGCCATGGGTCAACTCGATCAGAACATTGAAGTTCCGAGGTACTTCTCCAGCGAGAAGGATCGGCAGAGGGCGACGATAGTCGGAGTTGGAAATAGAATTCAGCTCGATCGGATTCGCGATGATGATCGCATTGTGACGCAGGGAATCGTTAGGGAAATTCAGGGAAGAATGAGCCGGGATTGAAACCTGATGGGTCGCTTCGGAAGATTTCGAAGCGACCCATCAGGGCGTTGACGGCAGTAGTTGACGGCAACGTCAGTGAGGTGATCTCAGCAAGGAGTGCCGGCTGATTCGGCACGACACGGATTATTGCCGTGAACCGGACGATGCTGGATATAGGCGTGGAGCCATCGATAGACACGTCCTTGCGACAGAAACACGTCTTCGAGAGGGCTCCACGTGATCGCCTATCCTGCCATGCTCGACGTCCCGAAGGAACTCGTGCGCCACCTCGGACGGCTGCTTGCCACCGAGCGCCGAGCCCGGGGCACCCGGACCGGAACTCGCGCCTTGACCTGCTTCTACCAGGCACTTCTTGTACTCGTCTGGTTCCGCAAGGCCGAGGACGTGACGCTGCTGGGAGCCGGCTTCGGCATCTCCCGGGCCACGGCGTACCGCTACCGCGACGAAGGCGTCGCCGTCTTGGCCGCTCAGGCTCAGGACCTGCAGACCGCCTTGCGCAGGGTCGCCGCCGAGGGCTGGTCCCACGTCATCCTCGACGGGAAACTGTTCGATTGCGACCGGCTGACCGAGACCACGCTCAGCGT
>NZ_JBFAYF010000120.1:0-12663 GCF_040681165.1 Actinoplanes sp. NPDC051851
GAGGGCGGCGGCCGGTGGGGCCTACGGTCACCGAGGGCGGCGGCCGGTGGGGCCTACGGTCACCGAGGGCGGCGGCCGGTGGGGCCTACGGTCACTGGAAGCAGTGCGGCCGGCGGGGTCGGCGGTGGCAGGAAGCGCTGGGGTGGGTGGGGCCGGCGATGGGTGGAATCGGTGCGGTGGGTGCTCGCGGATGCGGCTGTGGGGCCGGCGGCGGCTGTGGGTGCCAGGTGGGGTGCCGGGTCGGACTTAGAAGGCGGCGATCAAGACCGTGTCCAGGTTGAAGTAGTAGATCGGGGACGTCGGGTCGTCGGGGGCCTTGCCGTTCAAGCGCTCGATCGCCACGAAATGGGGTGTGACCTGGATGCCGCCCGGTTTCCAGTCGCGCTTTTCGGATAGCCAGGTCAGCGGGTAGTCGTAGACCACGCGGCCGGTCGAGGCGTCCAAGGCGATCAACTGGCGGTCGGGGGTGCAGAGCACGATCTTGCCTGAGCCGCCGCCCAGCACCTGGGCTGTGCCGGTCCATGTCCAGTTCACGCCGGTGGCGTTTCGGGCGGTGAGGACGCCGTCGCCGGCGCTGATGATCACTCCGGCCGCGACCGTGGCGCCCGCAGCGTCCAAGGGCGTCGACCGGGCCGGGGCGGCCGATGTTGTCAACCAGCCCTGGCCTGCGGAATCCCGGAAACCCGCGCACCCCGAGCTCGCCACTTCGCAGCCGACCGCCGTGAACGGCCCCGCCGGCCAGGAGGTGACCGCGGCCCCGGTCGCCACGTCGTAGACGCCGACCGCCGCATCGTCGGTCCCGGCTCCCGCATCGGGAGTATCGGCTTCCGCGTCAGAGGAGTCGACGGCAGTGGCACCGGTGGAGGCTGCCGTGGAGGAGGAGCACACGAAGGTGCCGCCTGCTGTGGTGAAGCCGTCGGAACAGTTGACCGGTTTTTGCCATTGTTTGGCGCCGGTGCTCACGGCGTACGCGGAAAGGGTTTGGTTGGAAAGAACCAGGACAGTGTCGGTGGTGAGGCGCAGACCGGGCGGGGACCAGACGGCCTCGGCGCCGGTGCGGTGTCCGGAATAGGCGGGTGCCTTCGGGCCATCGGCGCGCCAGGAGATCTTTCCGGTACGGGCATCGATGGCCACCAGCTCACCATCGGACCAGCGGGTGATCACCGTCGTGCCGCTGGCGACCACGCCGCTGACCTGTTCCGGCCATCGACGGAGCGACCAGGTGGCCGTGTAGAGGGTCTCCGCCCAGGCCGGGCCGTCCGCGCGCACCTGATGCTTCGAGGCGTAGACGCGGAGCCGGTCGTCGACGATCAGCGGGGCCATGTTGGTGTGCCCGGTCACCCCGAAGCGGACCGGTATCCGCGCAGGCCAGGGCTCCGATGCGGACGCCAGTAGCTCGGTGGGGCGCAGCACCCGCCAGCCGACGAGCACCGCCGCCGCGAGCAGGACCACGGCCGCCAGGACTCGCAGCAGCACCCTGGTCACGGGGCGAATTATTCCAGGTCACTCATATCCACCGTTGATCAGGCCGAGCCGGACCAGCTCGGTGAGCGGTTCGACCACGTTGACGGCGCCGAAGCCGAGGAAGAGCGGGCGCTCCACGTCGCGGTGCACCCGGGCCGGCTCGACCAGCGGAACCGGGTGTGTGGCGGCGAGCGCCTCGGCCACCTCGGCCACCTCGCCGCCGCCCGCCGCGATCACCGAGGCAACCAGCACGTTGAGGAAGCCGTGATGGGTGAAACCGGTCTCCGGATCGGTGTGCCGGGTGGCGTGGCGCAGGCCCGCGGCGAGTTTGAACGGCAACGAGCGGTCCCGGCAGGCGCAGATCACCGCGGCCAGTTCGACCGGGGTCGGGAAGAGTTCGGCGGCCAGACCGCCGACCCGGAACTTCGGGGCGATCGCCAGTCCGGCGTCGCGCGCCGCGGCGACCGTGTCCAGCGCCGCGAGCAGGCCCCAGCTGAGCGGGATCTCGGCGTAGACCGGCAGTTCGGGGTGGGCCGCGGCGAAGGAGCGGAGCATGGCGATGCCCGGCTGCGGATCCTCGCCACGGCGTGCGACCGGTGCTTCGACGTACGCGACGGGCAACCCTGCCGCGCGCAGCTTCTCCACGGTGACCGGCAGGGCACTGGGCGGCACGTCACCGATCAGCCCGGCGGAGAGGCGCGGCGCCGCCCCGGTCCCCGGAGAATCGGCCCCGGTGAAAGAGGCCCCGGTGAAAGAGGTTCCGCTGAGAGAGGTCCCGACGAGCGACGCGGGCAGCAGCAGCGTGCCGATCAGTGCCGCATACCAGGACGTGGCGTGTTCCCGGAACTTCGTCACCGCGTCGGCCGGCGCGGTCGGGCTCGGCGGCACCAGGGACGCGTCATCGACGAGACCGGCATAGAGCTGCGGCACCATCGTCGACACGTCCCGAACCTAATGGACGGCGGTCGCTTTAGGCTAGATCGCCCATACGGTGACGTCGATGAGAAGCTCGGTGGGCAGCGGCGTGGTGGCCGGGAACGTCGGGATCCGGAACGCCACCACCTGCTGAGCGTCGCCGGTCTTCCGCATGCAGTAGCTGCGGCCCTCCTCCAGCTCCATGTACTGCGACTGGAAGCTGACACCGTTCGCGGTGTCACACGCCTCGGGTCCGGCGAACGGGTCACCGGCGGCCCGGGCCAGCACCGCGCGGTCGTCGAGCGGCTCGGCGCTCCAGACCCGCTCGTCCACGCCGGTGCAGTTCTGGACCGTGTCGTCCTTGCCCGGCGTCGAGCAGAGCAGCGAGATATCCCCGGTGTACGCGTCCGTCCCGGCCCGCGGCGGGTCCAGGAAGATCGCGCCCTGCGGGTACTTGTCGCCCCTGCCGAGCGGCACCTCCACCTGGACGACGGCCGCGCCCAGCCCCGCCTGGGTGGACGGGCTCGATGCCGGGGTCGGCGCGGCCGCCGACGACGACGGGGAGTCACCCGCCCGGTAGATCAGCACCCCTGCGGTCGCCGCCGCGAGCGTGAGCAGCACCAGTCCGGCGGCCAGGTAGGTGCGGCCGAGCGTCTCGGAGCGGAAGAGCACGACCAGGACCACGGCGAGCGCGACGAACGCGAGGACGGCGATCAGCAGGTCAGCCACGTCTCCCCCAGCCGATCACGATGAGGACGGTCACTTGCGGCCGATCACGATGAGCAGGTCCGCGACCCCGGCCAGGACCATCGCGGCGATCAGCGTGGGCAGGCCACCCACCACGGCGTACGCGAGAAGGAAGAGTGGCGCGGCGAAGGTCAGGTAGGCCGCGATCGCCAGTGCCCGATCGCCGGAGCGCAGGCGGGTGAGCACCCGGCCGACCGGCTCGGGTGAGCGGCTGCGCAGCCAGAGCACCACCGCGGTGAAGACCAGGAAGCCGATCAGGCCCGCCCAGACGCGCGAGATGCCCGGGCTGATCAGTGTCATCGCGCCGGTCAGGGTGGCGGCCACCAGGGTGCCGCTGGCGCCGTACCGCACGGTCTCCAGGACGGCGCCGGTCGCCTCGCCGGAGGTGTCCAGCACGGCCTTCCGGGGGAGGCTGACCGGAGGGGCCGGCTCTCCCGGGTAGGCCTCCGGTCCGGACGGCGCGCCGCCGGGCGTGGTGCCGAGCGAGGCCTCCTCGGCCAGGTCCTCCAGCGCGCGGGCCCAGCGGCGCCGCTCGAACCGGACGATGCCGACGTCCTGCCCCGCGTCGCCGATCACCGGGTCCAGGTCCAGCGCTTCGGCGTACGCCCGCTGTGCCAGGTCGAAGAGCCGGAGCCGGGCGGCCACCACGGCGAGGACCAGGTGCGCCTCGGCCTCGGTCGGTGCCACCCGCACGCCGTTCCACGCGGCGTTCAGCGCTTCCTGGCCGTTGCGCGACTCGCTCAGGAGGGCGGCACCCGTTCGTTGGGCGTACGCATCCTCGGGCCACCCCTGAAGGATCTCGGCGGCGACCCGGGCGGCGTCGGCGTACCGGCGGCTGTCGGTGAGCGCCATCGCCCGCACCACGAGCGGGGCGAGCGTGCCCGGAGCGGCCGTGACGGCCCGGTCGGCCGCGGTGAGCGCCTCGGCGGGCTGCTCGGCCGCGAGGTGGATCCGGGCCAGGGTGGCGAGCAGGGCCGCCTCGCCCTCCCGATCCGCCCCTGCGGCGATCGCGGCGTCGGCGGCGCTCGCGGTGTCATCGGCGCTCGTGTCGCGGTCGGCGCTCAGGCCGGCCGCGATCTCGTCGGCGGCCTCGTCGTAGCGTCCGAGGTCGGCGAGCAAGAGCGCACGCTGCCGGTGCTCCTCCGGCGTGGTGTCGGGCTCCATGGGGGCGGGCACAGCCGTGAGCGTAAGCGGTCTACCTGTAGATCACACGGGTAGGGGTGAGCCTGCACACCACACGGACGACCTCGGGCCCGTCCTCGGTCCACGCCTGGTTCGCGTATTTGTAGCTGAGCTCGTCGATCAGGTTCGCCGGATCGTCACTCATAGCGACAACACCTTCGACCGTGAAGTACGAGTACGGGTCCGCCGGGTCGTACGCGCAGACGGTGACCCGTGGATCGCGCTCCATGTTCCGCGCCTTGACCCGCCCGCGGACCGTGGAGAAGAGGATCTCGTCGCCGTCGCGCTTCACCCAGATCACGGTCGACTGTGGGCTACCGTCCGCGTTGACCGTGCTGAGGACCGCGTACGTGGGGTTATCGATCAACGTCCGGGCCCGGCCAGGCAGCGCGACACTCATGATCGTCATCATGCCGGACGGGTGGGGTTCCCTCCCCGTGACGGTTGCCACCCCGGCGGTCCGGGTCAGCCGGTAACCGGGTAGACCATGGCGACCGCGACACCCGCCAGGCCCTCGCCGCGGCCGGTGAGCCCCAGACCGTCGGTGGTGGTCCCGGAGACGGTGACCGGAGCGCCGACCGCCTCGGAGAGCACCTTCTCGGCCTCGGCGCGGCGTTTGCCGATCTTCGGGCGTACGCCGATCACCTGGATCGAGACGTTGCCCACCTCGAAGCCGGCCTCACGGACCCGCCGTGCGGTCTCGCCGAGCAGGGTGACGCCCGCCGCACCGGCCCACTCGGGGCGGCTGGTGCCGAAGTTGGCGCCGAGATCACCGAGCCCGGCGGCGGAGAGGAGCGCGTCGCAGGCGGCGTGGGCGGCCACGTCGGCGTCCGAATGACCGGCCAGACCGGGTTCACCGGGCCATTCCAGGCCGGCCACCCAGCAGGGCCGCGCCGGGTCGAAAGCGTGCACATCGGTACCGACTCCCACCCGCGGAATGATCATCCGAGGAGCCTATCGACCGTTCTCGGGCAGGGTCAGCAGGTGGGTGGCGACCGCCAGGTCGATCGGGCGGGTGATCTTCAAAGCCAGATCCGATCCGGGTACGCACCGGACCGGGATGCCCAGCTTCTCCACCGCGCCCGCGTCGTCCGTGTGCAGTCCGGCCGCCGCCGCGTGTGCCGCGCGCAGCACCGAGGCCCGGAAGCCCTGCGGGGTCTGCACCGCCCGCAGCACCGACCGGTCCACGGTCCCGAGCACCGTCTCCTCGGCGTCGACCTCCTTGATGGTGTCGACCACCGGGAGCACCGGGATGACCGCGTCGGCTCCGTCACGCACCGCGGCCGCGACCCGCTCGACCACGGAGGGTGGGGTGAGGCACCGGGCCGCGTCGTGCACCAGCACGATCGCGGCCTCCGGCGGGACCACGGCGAGCGCCGCCGCGACCGATTCCTGCCGCTCGGCGCCGCCGGGCACCACCGTGACCGGCGCCACCGGAGCGAGCAGGGCGTGCACGGCCTCGACCTCGGCCGGCGGCGCGGCGACCACGATCACCCGGACCGAGGGGGCCGCGGCGAGGCGGCGGACCGCGTGGACGAGCAGCGGCTCGCCCTCCAGCAGTCGCAGGGCCTTCGGCGCTCCCGGACCGAGCCGGACGCCGGCGCCCGCGGCCGGAACGACGACCGCGACGTCACCGCGAGCATTCAGCTGCGCGGTCACGTCGCGGTCGTCGGTCAAGGTTCTGACGGGTGCGATGGATCAGGCCTCGGTGAGGACCTTGTCGAGCAGGACCTCGGCCTCATCCTTGGTGCTCTTCTCAGCGAGGGCCACCTCGCCGACCAGGATGTCGCGGGCCTTCGCGAGCATGCGCTTCTCGCCGGCCGAGAGGCCACGCTCCCGCTCGCGACGCCACAGGTCACGAACGACCTCGGCGACCTTCAGCGGGTTGCCGGAAGCGAGCTTCTCCAGGTTGGCCTTGTAGCGCCGCGACCAGTTGGTCGGCTCCTCGGTGTGCGGAGCGCGGAGGACGTCGAAGACCTTCCCCAGGCCTTCCTCGCCGACCACTTCGCGCACGCCGACTTCCTCGGCGTTCTCAGCGGGCACCCGAACAGTCAGATCGCCCTGGGCGACGCGCAGAACGAGATACTGCCTTTCAACGCCCTTGATGACCCTAGTCTCGATTGCCTCGATGAGTGCGGCCCCGTGGTGGGGGTAAACAACGGTCTCGCCGACACTGAAAACCATAGGTTCGAAACCCCTTTCGCTGTGTCTAGGGTAACACGCCCAGGCGACCGTGTCTCGCCCTGACGGTCACTGTTAGTGCAGCTCAGAGGCCCTGTGACGGGGCTTTCTACCGCTTGACAGCGAAGCGAGAAGCTGCCTTGGTAACGCAAAGTAATGACATCGTTACCGCGTTCACCAACGAGTCGGGAATTCCGGACCTGATGGCTTTGTGAGATCAAGCTTATCGCTAAGGTCCGCATCACCGCACCACTGGCGATGCGGCCACGCATGCGGGACCCTGGCCAGGGGAGGTGTGTCATGGCAGGCGCTAGCGACAACGGCGGCTGGCCGCCCGAGGGCGGCTCCCCTGACGGACTGCCCGAATTCCCCGAGGAATGGGGCGTGATCGTCGTTCCGGATGATCTATCCGAGCTCTCCGACGAGGTCGACGCGATCCGCGCGGAATTGCACCTCACACCCCCGCCTAACGGATGGCAGCGATTCGCCCGCCGTCCCGCCGTCCGCGGCATGCGGAAGGTCGCCACGCTGTTGCTGCGCGCCCCGGTTCTGATCATCTCGATGGCGATCCTGGTCACCGTCGCCAGCCTCTTCGCCTCCGCGTGGCCCGGCCCGGTCGACCAGCCGACCACCCAGCGCACCTCCGGCACCACCGCGGCCACCACCGACCAGCTGCCGGCGCTGGAGCTGGTCGCCACCGACGGCCGGCCGCTGCAGCTGCGTGACCGCCTCCCGGTCGTGGTGCTGATCACCGACGGCTGCGACTGCGACGCGCTGATCGCCGACACGGTCGCCGCGGTCCGCTCGGACATCTCGGTGGTGGTCGTCTCGATGACCGTGCCGTCGGTGGCCGCCTCGGTTCAGCAGCCGCTCACCCAGACCCCGCAGGCCGACGGCAAGTCTCTGCGGTACGCACAGGACCGCACCGGCGAGCTCCGTCGCAACCTCGGCCTCACCGACCAGGACGGCACCGCCGCCGTGCTGGTGGTCAACCGGCTGGGCGAGATCGTCCGCAAGGTCCTCCGGACGAAGTCGGTCGAGGAGTTCCGCCCCGACCTGGCCCGCGTCTGACCGCCCGGGCTCAGTTCTGCCGGGCTCGGTTCTGCCGGGCTCGGTTCTGCCGGGCTCGGTTCTGCCGGGCCCGGTACCCGCCGGGCTCAGTTCTGGTCGTCGCGCTGGAGCGTGTACCGGAACACCACCGGGCCGCCCACCTCCACGGTGATCCCCATCCGTAGCCGCTGCGCCACCCCCACGCTGAAGACCTCCGGCGTACGGTCCCCCGAGCAGTTCAGCCCCCGCCCGGAGTCCTGCCCCTCGGAGTCGCCGAACGCGACCCGCACCCGGCTGCCGTCCGGCCCGGCGCAGACCACCGAGACCAGGAACGAGCCGCCGTCCAGATCGGCGATCTCCTCGTGCACCGCCCCCGCGGCGAGCGCCAGGTTGTCGGCGCCCTCCTGATCCCCGGCGTCCGGCAACAGTTGCTCGGCGGCGAGCCGCCAGGTCAGCAGCCGGGGATCGGAGTCGGCCCGGGGCTCGGCCCGCCACCACCACGTCCCCCCGGCCAGAAGAATCAAAACGGTGAGCGCATGGAGGACCACTCCGCGTCCACGTTCGCTGGTCACCGTGCGACTGTAGAGCCGTCGAGCGGCACCCCCGGTACGACGCCCTCCCGGGCCGTCATCGCGCGGCCGGGCGGGCGGGTCCGGCGGCGCGGGGCGTCCGGCACGAACGCCACGGTGGGTGACGACCAGCGGCCGCCATGCCGGCCAGGAACGCGTGGGCCACGATCTGCCGCACGCTCGGTGACATCCCGAGCTCCTCGGCCGGGAGGTGTCCGGACCGGGACAGACCGCGAAAAGACCCAGATCGTGCGCGGCGCGTCCCGCCATTCCGCCCTCCGCGTCCCGCCATCCCGCCCTCCCGCCTTCCGCGTTCCGCCTCCCGCGCTCTGCGCCCCGCCCCGCCTCCGCGTCCCGTGTCCCGCCCCCGCGTCCCGCGTCGCCGGGGCCGGGAGACCGCCGCTTTCCCAAGCGGGCCCATCTATCCGGTACCGCCGCCCGCAGGCTCCGGCTCCCATCCCGCCCGCCATCACGGTGCGTGACTATCGCGGCGCGACGTCGTCGGCGTCCGGATCGCCGCCCCACGCGAAAACGCCCAGCCGATAGCCACCGGCACCGCTGACACGCCCACCCCAGGGCCCGAAAGCCGGACGCAGGAGAGGGACGTGGGACGGTCGGTGTGGTTGTTCCGTGCCGTGATCGTCGTGGCACTGATGAACGTGCTGTTGCTGGTGTCGAGTGGGCGGGTTGTGTGAGGGAACCCGCGGATGTCCGGGTCGCCGCACGTTACCGATCGTCGACCACTAGTCTGATCCAACACCTAGGTGTCTCTCTTTGGAGGATCGTGATGCGCTCGCTCGGAACCCGTCGCGCCGCGTTGGTCGCGGGTGCCGCGACGGCCGCGGTCATCGCGCTGTCCGGGTGCTCGGCCGGCCAGGTCGCCGAGACCGCCATTCTCGACACGCCCATCGCCGGCGTGAACGCCGACTCGTCCGACGGCAGTGTCTTCGTTCGCAACGCGCAGGTGGAGTTCAACGGCGTCGAGGGCTACGCCAAGGGCGAGAACGCGCCGCTCGAGGTCAGCCTCTACAACCAGTCCGAGCAGGCGGTGACCGTCACCATCAGCAGCTCGACGGTGAACCAGCCGGAGGTCGTCTCGGCGCAGCAGGTCGGCACCGTCTCCACGGCCGCGCCGGCGGAGCTGCCCAGCGACCTGCCCTCGGTGGACCCGTCGGCCTCGGTCGACCCCTCCGCGCCTGTCGACCCCTCCGCCTCCGCGGGGGCCGGCGCTCCGAGCGAGCCCGGCACTCCGGCCGAGCAGACTCAGGTCACCCCGGCCCAGATCCAGATCGCGCCGCTCGGGCAGGCCCTGTTCCGGCCGACCGACGCGCAGGTCCTGCAGGTGATCGGGCTCAGCGACGACCTGAAGCCGGGCATGGCGGTGAGCCTGACCTTCGAGTTCAGCAACGGCGCGAGCCCGCTGACCATCCAGGCACCGGTCGCGATGCCGCTCACCCCGGTCTCCCGTGCCCCCGGCATCGAGCACGAGAACACCGAGGAGTGAGCCCGCGCGCCGAGCACTGAGGCGCGCCGCAGAAGCACAGTGACGCCGCGAGCATCGTGGTTCCGCGAACATCGCGGCGCCAGGACGCTCGTGGCGTCACGCGTATCCGGGAACACGCGAGCCAGGAGAGCGCGAGCCAGGAGAGCGCGAGGGCTGAGAGAGCACGGGCGGCCGGGAGTGGGCACACCGAGGAGTGAGGTTGTCGGACCCGCGAGCTAGCTTGTCGGGGTGACGACCTCCCGAGCCTCCGCCAAGGCCGCCCGGCCCGCCTATGTCTGTGACGCCTGTGGGCATCAGCCGCCGAAATGGCTGGGGCGGTGCCCGGAGTGCAACGAGTGGGGCTCGATCATCGAGTCCACGGTGACCGTCGGGGCCTCCGGGCGGGTGGTCAGCTCGCGGATGCCGTCGGAGCCGGCCCGGCCGATCGCGCAGATCAGTGCGGCGCCGGCCCGTGCCGTGCCGACCGGGGTCGGTGAGCTGGACCGGGTGCTCGGCGGTGGGCTGGTCCAGGGGGCGGTGGTGCTGCTCGCCGGGGAGCCCGGGGTGGGCAAGTCCACGCTGCTGCTCGACGTCGCCCAGCAGTGGGCGGTGAACGCGGGCAGTCCCTCGCTGGTCGTCAGCGGGGAGGAGTCGGTGAGTCAGGTCCGGCTGCGGGCCGAGCGGCTCGGGGCGCTGCACGACCGGCTGTTCCTCGCGGCGGAGAACGATCTGGGCACGGTGATCGGTCACCTGGACGCGGTCAAGCCCGGTCTGCTGGTGCTCGACTCGGTGCAGACCGTCTCGGCGCCCGGCACCGAGGGCGTCCCCGGCGGGGTCACCCAGGTGCGCGCGGTCACCGCGGCGCTGGTCGCGATCGCCAAGGAGCGCGGCATCGCCACCGTGCTGGTCGGCCACGTCACCAAGGACGGGCAGGTCGCCGGGCCCCGGGTGCTGGAGCACCTGGTCGACGTGGTGCTGCACTTCGAGGGTGACAAGCACTCCTCGCTGCGGCTGGTCCGCGGTGTGAAGAACCGGTTCGGGGCGGCCGATGAGGTGGGCTGCTTCGAGATGCACGAGGGCGGGATCACCAGCCTGCCCGACCCGTCCGGGCTCTTCCTCACCCGCTACCAGGAGCCGGTGCCCGGCACCTGCGTCACCGTCGCGATGGAGGGGCGCCGGGCGCTGGTCACCGAGGTGCAGGCGCTGATCGGCGCCGAGGTCCAGGGCTCGCCACGGCGTACGGTCTCCGGGCTCGACAGCGCGCGGCTCGCCATGGTCCTGGCCGTGCTGGAACGGCGTACGAAACAGCTCAAGCTCTACAACCGGGAGGTCTTCGCGGCCACCGTGGGCGGCATCCGGCTGACCGAGCCCTCGGCCGACCTGGCGATGGCCCTCTCGGTCGCCTCCGGCGGGCTCGACCTGGCGATGGCGCCCACCCTGGTGGCGATCGGCGAGGTCGGCCTGACCGGCGAGATCCGGCGGGTCAGCGCGATCGGGCGGCGGCTGGCCGAGGCGGCACGACTCGGTTTCCGGGTGGCGCTGGTGCCGCCGGGCAGCGCCGGAGCCGAGGGGGGCGCCCCCAAGGGGATGCAGGTCATCGAGGTCAGCGACCTCCGGTCGGCGTTGCAGAGCGCAGCGCGGGCCTCGGCCGAGCACGGCAATCGGTGACCCAGGGTGACGAATCATCACGCTACGGAGCATTCATCGAACCATGCCTCGTTGCCCCGGACGGCAGTTCGTAGACTGTACCGGTGCCGCTCGACCGCGATGGTTCCAAGTCCGCCGCCAGTTCAACGCCGCGGCCCGGCGTCAACGGCGCGGGGCACCGCGCGATGACCCCGGCCACCGGCTCCGGCCTGACCGGGGGCGCCAGCGATCCGCTCCGGGCGAACCTCGCCCTGATGGCCCCCGGCACCGCCCTGCGCGACGGCCTGGAGCGCATCCTCCGGGGGCGTACCGGCGCGCTGATCGTCCTCGGGTATGACCCCGTCGTGGAGACCATCTGCACCGGCGGCTTCCCGCTCGATGTGGAGTTCTCCGCCACCCGGCTTCGTGAGCTGTGCAAGATGGACGGCGCCGTGGTGCTCTCCAGCGACGGCACCCGCATCGTCCGGGCCGCCGTGCACCTGATGCCCGACCCGTCGATCCCGTCCGAGGAGTCCGGCACCCGGCACCGGACCGCGGAGCGGGTCGCCAAGCAGTCCGGCTTCCCGGTCATCTCGGTCAGCCAGTCCATGCACATCATCGGGCTGTACGTGAACGGTCAGCGCCACGTCCTCGACGACTCGGCCGCCATCCTCTCCCGGGCCAACCAGGCACTGGCCACCCTGGAGCGCTACAAGCTCCGGCTGGACGAGGTCTCCGGCACACTCTCCGCGCTGGAGATCGAGGACCTGGTCACCGTCCGCGACGCCGTCTCGGTGGTGCAGCGCCTGGAGATGGTCCGCCGGATCGCCGACGAGATCTCCGGCTACGTGGTCGAGCTCGGCACCGACGGCCGCCTTCTCGCCCTCCAGCTGGACGAGCTGATGGCCGGCGTCGACGCGGACCGCACCCTGGTCATCCGCGACTACCTGCCGGGCGGGCGCAAGGCGCGCACCCTGGACGAGGCGCTGGTCGAGCTGGACCTGCTCACCGCCACCGAGATGATCGACCTGGTCGCGGTCGCCAAGGCGATCGGCTACGCGGGTGCCTCGGACGCTCTCGACGCGGCGGTGTCCCCGCGGGGCTTCCGCCTGCTCGCCAAGGTGCCGCGACTGCCCGGCCAGATCGTCGACCGGCTGGTGGACCACTTCGGCAGCCTGCAGCGGCTGCTCGGCGCCACGGTGGAGGACCTCCAGGCCGTCGAGGGCGTCGGGGACGCGCGGGCCCGGGGCGTCCGCGAGGGCCTCTCCCGCCTGGCGGAGGCGTCGATCCTGGAGCGCTACGTCTAGCACGCCTCTCGGAACACGGGCCAGTCCGCGTCTCGTGGATCACGCGTGTGTGGGGCTCGGTCCCGGTTCTGGCTGGTGCTCAGGGGTGTCTCAGCGAAGCGAGACACCCCAGGCCCCCCGCCCCGACCCCCCGGCGCGC
>NZ_JBFAYF010000121.1:0-12200 GCF_040681165.1 Actinoplanes sp. NPDC051851
CTTCCGGGAGCGTGGATCAGATGCGGTCCGAGCTGGGAATCCAGGGCCTTGCCCCGGAGGGAAATCCCCCGGATTCATCCGTGGGGATCGTTAAGCTGTGCACGCCGCGTCGATCGGCAGCCACCGGAGCATCCTGAGGAGACGCACGTGCCGAGCCGCCCTGAGACCGCCGCCTGACGCCAGCGCCGGGGTGCTGTGGCTGAGGGCTTGAAGGGCTGGGGGCGCCAGGAGCGCCGGGCCGCTGGGAGCGCTGGGAGCGCTGGGAGCGCTGGGAGCTGGGAGCGCTGGGAGCGCCGGGAGCGGTCGCCTGTTACCGGTCGATCGTGGTGGTGATGGTGGCCAGCAGGCCCGTGTTCAGGTCGAAGCGGTCGCGGGGGACCACGTGCAGGACCCCGGCCGGCTCTGCGGGGGAGTGCGCCACCGGATTCCCCCGGTACGCCGGTAGCCCCGCGACCTGGGCGATGACCGTCTCCGGGAAGGCCAGCACGCCGACGTGCACCGTGCCCGCCAGGAACAGGGCGACCTCCACGGCCACCGTGCGCGTGGCGGACCAGCCGGGGAAGACCGTCTTGAACTCGGCGTACCCGTGCGGATCGGTGACCTGAGCACCCCGCAGGCCCGGCTCCCGCGCTGCCGCTGCGGCATGCGCGACCTCCAGCGTCGCCCCGGGCAACGGCCGCCCACGCCCGTCCACCGCCCGGATCCGCAGCATCAGCGGAATCCCGTCCTCCGCTCGCGAGAGCTCCCGCCGCAACGGCCCCGGCCCGCTCCGCCCGCCGCCCGACCTGCCCGAGCTGTGCGGGCCGCCTGAGCCGCCTGAGCCGCCTGAGCTGCCTGAGCTGCCTGAGCTGCCTGAGCCGCCTGAGCCGCCCGAGCCGCCTGAGCTGCCCCAGCTGCCCGAGCTACCCGAGCTGTGCGAGCCGCCCCAGCTGTGCGGGCTGTCCGGGCGGCCCGACGAAGGTGACGAGGGTGACGAAAGCGGCATGCGTGACGTGCATGCGTCATCCGGCGACAGGTGCGAGCCCGCGTCATCCGACGAAAGCGACGCGTCGGCACCGGACAAATACGATGAATCGCCCGACGGGAGGGGCTGTCGATCGCGTGCCGGGGCGAGGTGGGCGATGGCCGGTGCCGACGGCGGCGACCCCAGTGTGGGGACCGCGCGACGGCCGATCACCGGTGCTCCGGTGCTCTCCTCGTACCCCATCGCCGTCTCCCTGCTCATCGATCACCCGCATCCCTTTGATGATGATTGCAGGATGTAAACAGCTGGATGGCCGTTTTGACGGAATCGAAGAGTGGTCCCGGAGGCTGGTCGGCACGACGCGGTTGCCTGCGTGTAACACGACGGGCGCAGACTGCGGCCATGGAGTGGTTACCTATCGCCCGGGAGACCGAGATCGGCTCCCGCCCGCTCGCCGTCACCGCGGGCGGCGTACCCCTGGTGGCCTTCCGCCCTACGCCGGAGGCCGACCCGGTGGTCTTCCCGGACCGGTGCCCGCACCGCCTCGTCCCCCTCTCCGCCGCGACCGCCGAGGACGGGCGGCTGCGCTGCGCTTATCACGGCTGGGAGTTCGACGCCGCCGGCACCTGCGTCACCCTGCCGTCGCAGGAGGGGAGTCCGCCTCCCCGTGCCAGTCTTACCCCTTTACCCAGGGTCAGGGTCAACGACGGTCTCGTGTACGTCGACGCCTCCGCGCTCCCGCCGTCCGACCCCACCGACCTGCTCACCAACGAGGACCCGGCGTTGCGGCGGGCGTGGCATCCGGTCGGCCTGGTCAGCGAGCGCCCGGAGGAGGTGCAGCTGCTCGGCGAGACCTTCCGGGTGTCCGAGTCGCGTACCCAGGAGCGCTGGGGCATGGTCTGGCTCGCGCCGGAGGAGCCGCGCATCGGGCTCTTCCCCGACCCGGACCCGGACGACCGCGACTACACCGGTGCCTGGCTCCCCCCGGCCCGTACGCCCGCCTCGGCCGGACTGGTCTCGGACAACTTCCTGGACGTCGCGCACTTCCCGTTCGTGCACGCCAAGACCTTCGGTGCGGCCGAGGAGAAGCTGGTCGACCGGTACGAGGTGACCGGCGAGCCGTGGGGTTGCCGCAGCGTGCAGGACCAGTGGTTCGACAACCCGGAGGACCCGGGGGTGATCGCCGGTCTGCGCCCGGTCCGCCAGCGCCGCCGTGCCACGTACGTCTACCGCGCCCCGTTCCAGCTGATGCTCCGCCTGGAGGAGCTGGACGCCGGTGCGGTGAAGACGATCCTCTTCTTCGCCCAGCCGGAGTCGAACGCGAGCACCCGGATCTACACGAAGATGCTGTTCCACGGCGTCGGCGGGGTGCCGGTGCCACCCGCCGAGGTGATCGAGCGGGAGTGCGCGTTCGAGGAGGCGGTGCTCGCCGAGGACCTGGAGCTCCAGCGGAAGCTCCGGATCACGGGCATGCCGCTCCGGATGCGCGACGAGTTGCACGTCCGCGCCGATCTGCTCGGCGTCCACCTGCGCCGGGTGCTGGCCGAGTTCCGTACGGCGGCCTGAGGCTTTTCCCGCGCCGAGCGGCCCCTCCACCGTTGCCGAGGTGGAGGGGCCGCTTTGTTATGTCCGCGTGGCTCATTGTGTCCGCCCTGTTTCTGGAGGTAGCTTGAAACGATTCAGGAAGAAAGGTCTGCTCCATGCTCCGATCCGCCACCATGATCACCGCCGGAACCGACCGTGCCGCCGCCGTGGTGCTCACCAGGACCATCACGCTCGACCGGCCGCTCACGTCGGCCACGTTCCGCGCCACCGCGCACGGCGTCTACGAGGCGCGGATCGGCGGCCGCCCGATCTCCGGGGCGGTGCTGTCGCCCGGCTGGACCGCGTACGAGTGGCGGCTCCAGGTGCAGGAGGTGGACGTCACCGCGCTGGTCACCGACGGCGCGGAGATCGAGGTACTGCTCGGCAACGGCTGGTACCGCGGTGACCTCGGCTTCGAGGGTGCCAACGCCAACTACGGGACCGAGATCGGCTTCCTCGGCGAGCTGGAGCTGGTCTTCGCGGACGGCTCGACCGCACTGATCGCCACCGACGAGACGTGGGGCGCGCGGACCAGCGACACCCCGGAGAACAGCCTCTACAACGGTCAGCGCATCGACGCCCGGCTCCGCGGCGCCGCCACCGCGCTCCCGGTCCGGGCGATCGAGTTCGACCGGTCCACCCTGATCGAGCAGGTCGGCCCGCCGATCACCCGCCAGGAGAGCCTCCGCCCGCAGAAGATCTGGACCTCCCCGTCCGGCAGGACGCTGGTCGATTTCGGGCAGAACCTGGTCGGCTGGCTGCGATTCCGCGTACGGGGAAAGGGGGGAAGTGAAGTAACCGTGCGGCATGCCGAGGTGCTGGAGGGCGACGAACTCGGCACGCGCCCGCTGCGCGGCGCGAAGGCCACCGACACCTTCGTCCTCTCCGGCGGTGCGGACGCCTTCGAGCCCACCCTGACCTTCCACGGATTCCGGTACGCCGAGGTCACGGGCTGGCCCGGCACGCTGACCCCGGACGACCTGGAAGCCGTCGTGGTCCACTCCGAGATGCGGCGCACCGGCTCCTTCGAGTGTTCCGATGTGCGCGTCAACCAGCTGGTCAGCAACTCGTACTGGGGCCAGAAGGGCAACTTCCTGGACGTGCCGACCGACTGCCCGCAGCGCGACGAGCGGCTCGGCTGGACCGGCGACCTGGCCGCCTACGCCGCCACCGCCGCGTTCCAGTTCGACGTCCGCGACTTCCTGCACAAGTGGCTGCTCGACCTCGCCGAGGAGACCCGGCACAGCGGCCCGGACGGCGTGCCGAACGTGATTCCCGACGTGCTCAAGCACGCCGACTTCCCGCCGGAGTTCGCCGCGATGGCCGCGAACTGGGCCGGCCCGACCGCGATCTGGGGCGACGCGGCGATCTGGGTGCCGGAGGCGCTCTGGCACGCGTACGGCGACCGCGACCGCCTCGCCCAGCACTACCCCGGCATGGTCCTGCACCTGGAGTCGGTGCTGCCCAAGATCTCCGCGAACGGGCTCTGGGACCAGGGCTTCCAGTTCGGCGACTGGCTCGACCCGGACGCCGCCCCGGACCAGCCGTGGAACGCCAAGGCCGACGGCAAGGTGGTCGCCACCGCGTGCCTCTACCGGTCCGCGAGCTTCGCCGCCGAGGTGGCCGCGATGATCGGCGAGGACGGCGACGCCAAGCGCTGGCGTGACCTGGCCGACCGCACCCGCGCGGCGTTCACCGCCGGGTACGTGACCCCGGACGGCCGGATCACCTCGGACTGCACCACGGTCTACACGCTGGCGATCTGTTTCGGCCTGCTCGACGGCCCGGTGCGGGAGGCGGCCGGGAACCGTCTCGCCGAGCTGGTCCGGGAGACCGGTCACCGGATCTCGACCGGGTTCGCCGGCACCCCGTTCATCACCCGGGCGCTGACCGGGACCGGTCACGTCGAGGACGCGTACCGGCTGCTGCTGCAGACCGAGTGCCCGTCCTGGCTCTACCCGGTGAGCATGGGTGCCACCACGATCTGGGAGCGCTGGGACTCGATGCTGCCCGACGGGAGCATCAACCCCGGCGAGATGACCAGCTTCAACCACTACGCGCTCGGTGCGGTCGCCGACTGGCTCTACAAGGACGTGGCCGGGCTGCGCCCCGCAGCTCCCGGCTACTCCCGCCTGCTGCTGCAGCCGACGCCGGGCCCGGGCCTGGACTTCGCCCGGGCGGCGCTGGACACCCCGCACGGCCGCGCGGCCTGCGGCTGGTCCCGCGAGGGCGACCGCCTGATCGTCACCGCGGTGGTCCCGGACGGCGTCGAGGCCGACGTGGTCCTCCCGGACGGCACCCGCCACACGGTGACCTCCGGCGACCACCGCTTCGAGATCCGCTGACCGTTCCGGCTGGTGGTCAGGGGTGTCTCGGTCCCCGTGAGACACCCCTGACCACCAGCCACCGAGCAGGAGACGGAACCTAGGCGGCCATCGCGCAGGAGACCTGGTTGCGGCCGGCGTTCTTGGCCGCGTAGAGCGCCCGGTCGGCCGCCAGCACCAGGGCGTCGATGGTGGGTTCGGCGGGCATCCCGGCGACGCCGACCGAGACGGTGACCCGGACCGCGTGGCCGTCGCCGACCTCGATCGGGGTGGCGGCGACACCGCGCCGGACGCGCTCGGCGACCTGTCGCGCCGTCTCCTCGCCGGCCGCCGGGAGCAGCACCGCGAACTCCTCGCCGCCGTAGCGGGCCAGCACGTCGCCGGGGCGGAGCAGGTCGCCGACCCGGTGGGTGATCTCGACGAGCACCCGGTCGCCGCCGCCGTGGCCGTACGTGTCGTTGACCCGCTTGAAGTGGTCGACGTCGAGCAGCAGGACGCTGAGCGGCTGGTGGTGCCGGGCCGATCGGGCCGCCTCCTGGCGCAGCGTCTGCTCGAAGAAGCGGCGGCTGCGCAGGCCGGTCAGCGCGTCGGTGATCGCGGCCGAGCGCTGTGCCCGGACCAGGCCGGCCATCCGGGTCAGTACGAGCACGAAGAGCACGTCGCAGGCGATCCCGGCGGCGACCACGTGCGGCTCGCCGCCGGTGGCCGCCTGGATCAGCATCGAGGTGGGCGCGAGTAGCGCGGCCGCGGCGAGCAGGACCACGCGGCGGGTGGTCGCGTCCTGGGTGGTCGCGCCGGCCGAGCTGATCATCTGGGGCGCGGACGGGTGCAGGACCGCGGCGGCGAGCAGGAAGGCGGCGGCCATCCAGATCGCGTCCAGGTAGTTCGCCATCTCGTACGTGCCGTTGACGGCCTGGTAGCTGTAGACCGTGTCGGCGCAGAGCAGCAGCGTGAGGTAGCCGGTGACCAGGCGCAACGCCGGGTTGCGCGGTCCGCCGCCGAGCACCAGCCGGGCGCCGACCACGAGCAGCACCAGGTCGCCGACCGGGTACGCGACCGAGACCAGCCGGACCGCCGTGTCCGCGGTCAGGGCGTACGTCGGCGCGATGATGAACTCGTGCACCAGGTAGCCGGTGCCGATCGCGGCGTCGATGGCGCCGGTCACGTCGAGTCCGGGCGTACGCCGCCGGATCACCAGCAACAGGCCCACCGCCATCAGTGGATAGCTCGCCAGATAGCCGAAGTCCGCGAGACTGGGGTACGCGTCCGACCCGCGCAGCGTGAGCACGTAGAAGCCGACGTCCGCGGCGATCCGGGCCACCGCCGAGGCCGTCAGGAACATCATGATCAGCCGGGTCGACGGGTGCCGCCGCGCGGTGACGAGACAGCCGGCCGCGAAGGCGACGCTGGCGCTGGAGTAGAGCGCCATCTGCACCGCCGGCCAGGCGCCGAGGTGGACGAGCAGGTAGTACAGGCCGATGACGGCGGGCGCGACGGCCAGGCAGAGTCGCCAAGCCGCCGCGTGTCGTGCCCTGACACTGCTCACGCACCGAGACTGCCCTCCGGTACGCCCATTTTCGGGTGCTTCCGGGTTGCGGTTCAGGTGCGCGGCGCCGCCGCCTCGAAGATCGCGGTCAGGTGGCCGAGGGGATCGTCCAGGTGGATCCGGAAGTAGTCGTCGTACCAGACCCGGAACGCGGCGGTGGCGCAGCCGACGGTCAGCCGGGGCCGCCAGTCGTCCGGGTCCGGCGCGGGATGCCGGGCCGCCAGCAGCGCCGCGATCTCCTGTCCCTGATCGTTCCCGACCGCCAGCTGGGTCAGGCGCAGGTGCTGGGACCGCTGGATCACCAGGCGCAGCGCGGTCAGCAGGTCCCGGTGCTCGATCACGAACCCGGCCAGCCGCACCATCGCGGTCCGCATCACCTCGGCGTCGGTCAGCCCGGCGGGGGCCGCGGGGACGTGCTCCATCACGAGCCGGGTCATCTCCCGGACCGGCTCCGCGACCACGTCCTCCTTGCTCGCGAAATACCGGTGGAAGGTGCGCGGCGCGATCTCGGCCTTCGCGCAGATGTCACCGACCGTCACCTGGTCGTACCCGCGCTCGATGAACAGCTCCCACGCGGCCCGCACCGTCGCGTTGCGGCTCTGCTCCCGTTTCCGGTCCCTCAGGTTGGTGATCTTCGGCTCCCCTCACTGTCCCGTCGATGGTAGGCCCACCACTCGCTGTGACCCCCGTCTCAAGAGACCACGCCCGCAATCTTCAAGTGGCAGGCTCTGCCTCGTGGCACAGTCTGCCACGACACTTGAAGGAGCTTTCATGTCGCAAGCCGTCGCCGAGAAAACGGTGAAGCCGAAGTCCGCCTGGAGCGGACGCCAGCTGCTTGTCCTGCTGGTGATCGGCACCGCCGCGCTGATGGTGTCGCTGACCCAGTCCCTGCTGGTGCCGGTGATGACCGAACTCGGCACCGACCTCAACGCCAGCAGCGACGGCATCGCCTGGCTGCTCACCTCGACCCTGCTGGTCGGCGCGGTGGCGGTGCCCGCCTTCGGCCGGCTCGGTGACCTGTACGGCACCAAGCTGATGGTGCTGGTCTCGCTCGGCGCGCTGATCACCGGCTCGCTGGTCTGCGCGCTCTCCAGCTCGCTCGCCCCGATGATCGTCGGCCGGGCCATCGTCGGCCTCTCGGTCGCCACCGTGCCGCTCAGCATCAGCCTGGTCGGCGTGATCCTGCCGCGCGAGCACTCCGGCGCCGGCATCGCCCTGATCAGCGCCATGCTCGGCGTCGGTGGCGCGCTCGGCCTGCCGCTCTCCGGCGTGGTCGCCGAGTACGCCGACTACCACGTGCTGTTCTGGATCTGCGTGGCCGGTGGTGCGCTCGCCTTCCCGCTGATCGCCAAGCTGGTGCCCGCCCCGCCGCGCGCCGGCGAGGGCCGGATGGACTTCTTCGGCACCGCGCTGCTCGGTGCCGCGATGCTCTCCCTGCTGCTCCCGCTCGCCCAGGGTGAGAAGTGGGGCTGGACCGACCCGCTCACCATCGGCCTGCTGGTCGCCTCGGTGGTGCTGATCGCCGTCTTCATCGTGGTCGAGCTCCGGATCGCGTCGCCGCTGGTGGACGTGCGCACCACCCGGCGCCCGGCGCTGCTGCTGACCAACGTCGCGTCGCTCTTCGTCGGGTTCGCGCTCTTCGCCACGCTGATCGGCACCGCGACCTACGTGCAGATGCCGGAGGTCACCGGGTACGGCTTCGGCAAGTCGATCCTGGTCGGCGGCCTCTGCATGCTGCCCGGCGGCATCATCATGCTGCTGCTCTCGCCGGTCTCGGCCCGGCTCGCGCCGCGCACCGCCCTGATCGTCGGCTCGCTGATCATCGCGCTCGGCTTCGCCAGCCGGATCGTGCTCACCGACAGCCTCTGGGAGGTCATCCTCGGCGCGACGATCGCGGGCGCGGGTACCGGTATCGCGTACGCCGCCATGCCCGGCCTGATCGCGCACGCCACGCCGGTCTCCGAGCTCGCCGCCGCGAACGGCCTCAACGCCCTGTTCCGCAGCGTCGGCAGCTCGCTGGCCAGCGCGCTCGGCGGCGCCATCCTGGCCGCGAAGACCATCGACCTGGGCGGCCACGCGCTCCCCAGCCTCGGCGCCTACCAGCTGCTCTTCGGCCTCTGCGCGGGCTCGGCGGTCCTGGCGGCGCTGCTCGCCCTGGTCATCCCGAAGCACTCGGCGACCGCCGACGCCGCCCTCCCGGAGTAGCCCACCACCCCACGGGCGCGGCCGGACCGGACCACACACCCGCGGCGCGGCCGGTGAGCCAAGCACCGGCCGCGCCGCCCTCTCCCGGCTGGCGCTCACGGGTGCCTCGCGGGCTCCGCGACACCCGTCAAGGCCGGCCGGCCACCGCTGCCGCTCGGGGACGGCAGGCGGAGCTGGGCGGGTGGTGGGAGCGCGCTGGGTGCACGTCGAGGCGGTCGCCTTTTGAGTGGGGCGGGGGCGCGGTCGGGCGTACGGGAAGAGTCAACCGACCAGATCGACGGCCGCGGGCGGGGTGACCACCCGCGGGGCTTGCGATCGGGCGCGACCGAAGATGAATGCCCGCTGGATCACGAAGCCGGCCGCGAAGAGGGTGAGTTCGGTGATCAGCTTGGCCAGCGCGAGCGAGCCGAGAGCACCGCTCAGGAACTCCAGGAGCAGGATGTTCGCCGTCAGGGACAGGGCCGCGAGGGCGGCGTAGCGCGGTGCGGCCTGCCGGTGCGGCACCCGGCGGCCGTCGCGGAAGACGGCGGAGCGGTTGACCGAATAGTTCAGGGTCGCGCTGACCAGGCGGGCGCCGATCGCGGAGAGCGCGACGTTGCCGGTGGCGGTGACCAGCAGCGCGAGCAGGCCCGCGTCGACCGCGAAGGCGAGCAGTGACGACCCGGCGAAGGCGAGGAGCGGGCCGTAGATCCGCGCCGAGTCCTGCAGCGGGCGGAAATGTGAGGATTTATTGCCCTCCAGGTAGACCGTCGCGATCTCCACCTGCTCGATCGGCAGCTTCTCGCGGGCGGCCCGGAGCAGCAGGCGCAGCTCGTACTCGAAACGGTTGCCGGGCACCGCGCCGAGCCAGCCGAGCAGGTTCGCCGGGTAGCCGCGCAGACCCGTCTGCGTGTCCACGATCGATCGGCGGGTGACGAGATGGAACAGGCCGCGCGTCACCCCGTTGCCGAACCGGCTGCGCAACGGCACGGTGCCGGTGAACCGCCGTACGCCGAGAACCATGTGGCCGGTCTCGCTCAGATGCCGCGCGACCGCCTCGATGTCGCGTGGCCGATGCTGCCCATCGCTGTCCGCGCAGACCACGTCCTGTCCCGGATAGCAGACCGCGATGTGGGCGAAACCGGTCTTGAGGGCGAACCCCTTACCCCGGTTCTGGCTGAGGCTGACCACTTCGGCGCCGGCTCTGCGGGCCGCTTCGAAGACGTTCTCGTACGCCGGACCGCTCCCGTCGTCGACCACCAGCACATCGTGGTGCGCGAGTTCGTGGACCAGGTAGACCAGCCGCTCGTCGGGCTGGTAGGCCGGGATCAGGACGACCATCGCGTGCTCACCCCGCCACGTAGAGGATGTCGCTGGTCCCGCGCTCCTGGCCCTTGCCGAGCGGATTGTTCACCAGGCCGCCCTGGAAGATCATCGCCGAGGAGCCGCCGCCGTCGATGTTGTACGCCAGCTCCGCGCCCCGGTCCGCGAAGATCTGGGCGAACTCGGTCATGGTGACGCCCCTGCTGTACCCGCTGCTGCGCCCGTCGACGACGATCCAGAGCAGGTGGTTGGCGCCGATCAGGCCGATTCCGGTGCGCGGCTGGTTCCCCTGGATCGAGTGGTTGCCGAAGTTGGTGTCGACCTCGACGGAATCGATGCCGCTGAGCACCTTCCCGTTCTCGACCAGGCCCGGACCGAACGAGAGGGTGTTCCAGACGCCGGCGGCGATCAGCTCGTCGGCGGTCGTGGCGGTCTCGTCGTAGAGCTTGGCGGTGCCGTCGGAGTAGAACGCGAGCCCCTGCCGAGCCCCGGCGTCGCGGAACGCCACGCCGTTGCGGATCTCGATGCCGGTGGTCCGGAAACCGTAGTAGTCCCCGTTGATCGCCAGTACCGCGTCGACCGATTTCGCTATCACGCTGGGGTTCGCGACGATGTTCTCGCCGAACTGGTCGTTCGCGAACGCCGACTTCACGATGGTCGCGTCGGTGACCTGCACGTCCGCGACGAAGTAGGTGACCTTGTCCGATCCGGACCCGGTCTCCACCTTCTCGATCGAGATCGTCGCGGTGTCGCTGGAGTAGGAGGTGGCGGTCGAGGTCCCGTCGTTCGCGGCCTCGGCGGCGACCACCTTGGCCGCGGTCAGGCTGGAGGCGTCGGAGACCTCGACGTGGTCGATGACGTAGCGGTCCAGCGCCCAGGCGCTCCCGCCGGCGGCGGCCGCGAGGATCCCGACGCCGCCGGCCAGCAGGCCTCGGCGGGAAATCCTGCGTTTCGGAATGTTGTCGGTGGTCACAACGACAAGTGAACGGGCGATGCTTGTGTGATCCCTGTGCCGCACCCTTCGGTTGCTGTAGGACTCACTAAGAGTTAGATAAGTCCCATGATCTCCGCGCTCTCCGGGATCGCGCTGATCGGCGCGATCGTGCTCGTCGGCTGGGGGGTGCGGCGCTGGGCCGGCCTGCCCGACACCGCGGAGGCGGTCCTCGCACGCCTGGTCTACCTGGTGCTCAACCCGTGCCTGCTCTTCACCGTGGTGTCCGATTCGGATCCCGCGATCCTGTTCAGCGAACCCCTGCTGGTGTCGGCCGCCGCGGCCCTGCTCTGCTTCGTGATCTTCGCTTCTCTGGTACGCCGTACCCGGGTGATCGGCGCGCTCTCCGCGGGCTACGTGAACGCCAACTACATCGGGGTGCCGATCGCCACCTACGTGCTCGGCGACGCGGCACTCGCCGTACCCATCATGATGTTGCAGTTATTGATCATCACGCCGATCGCGCTGGCGATGCTGAGCTCGTCGGACGGCCCGCGCTCGTCGGTGCTCGGCGCGCTGCGCAACCCGATGATCCTCGGCGTGCTGCTCGGCCTGGTCGTGGCGCTGACCGGACTGCACGTCCCCGCGATGCTGATGGACCCACTGATCACGATCGGACAGGCGGCGGTCCCGCTGGTGCTGATCGCTTTCGGTATGTCGCTCTCGGGCCGGCGCGTGCTCGCCCCCGGCCCGGACCGTTGCGGCACGGTCGTCGCGGTGGCCCTGAAGGTGGCCGGCATGCCCGCGATCGCGTACGCCCTCGCCCTGCTGCTGCACCTGCCACCCGCCGAGCGCTACGGCGTCACGGTGATGGCCGCCCTGCCCACGGCCCAGAACATCTACCTCTACGCCCAGCAGGCCGACCACGGCGTGACCCTGGCCCGCGACGCCATCCTGCTGTCGACGCTGCTCTGCGCCCCGGCCCTGCTGGTCATCACCCTGCTCGGCTGACCCGCGTGGGGAGTTCGGTCCCGCTCCGCACGGGTGATCCCCACGCCGTCGCGGTGCACGGCCGGCGTGGGGATCTCAGTGCCGCGGTGAACCCGGAGTTCCCCCGCGGAGGCTGCCGGCGGCGGGTGGGGATCGTCGACCGGGCCGGGGCCGCCGGAAATACGGCCCCGGCCCGCCCGGGGTGGAGAGGCGGCCCGGATCTCCGGGCCGCGGCGCAGGTCAGCGGCCGGGGGGGCCGCCCCCCCCCCCCCCCCCAAATAGGAAGATCGGCGGGGTGGGGAAGAGTGTATAGCGGAACCGGTATATATAGGGGGGGGGCGGATAATTAAAAAA
>NZ_JBFAYF010000122.1:0-12114 GCF_040681165.1 Actinoplanes sp. NPDC051851
TTTGGCTGGTGCTCAGGGGTGTGTCGAGCGGAGCGAGCCACCCCTGAGCACCAGCCAGGACCCGGGGCCGCGCTACGGCCGGGAGTGCGCAGCGCGCCGCGAGGGTGACCACTGGGAACAGCCCGGCGGTGCAAGCCGGGGCGTGTGTTGCACCTGGCCGGGTCCGCGAGGGCGGGGCGAGGACGGGTGCTGTTGGGGGCGGGGAGTCCCGTACCCGGGAAATATTTTTTGACCTTGTCTTTTGAGTGATGACGTGGCTTCGTCGTGTCACGGAAAGTGCCCGAACAGGGGAGCCGTACCTGACTGGTCGGCTATGGCCGGGTGGACCGAAACGGCTAGGGCAAATCGGGCGTTAGTCGGGCATGTGATGGCGGCCTCATCGTAAGGGTTGTTTCCGGATAGATGGCCGTCCCGGAGCGCCGTTGAATCGTCGCAGGTCAGGTAACGGTTTGAAAACTTCATCCACAGTCTTGACACAGGTGGGTCGTTAGTAAGAACTTTTACCGCGACAGTAAACAGTCCTTCCTGAAAGGTGTCCGATGGCTGAGCCGGAGAGGGACGGCCCCGCGCCGACCGCGATCGCCGACTCGCCGGCGGACCAGAAGGCGGACCAGAAGGCGGGCGAGAGGGCGGGCGAAAATCGGGTGAACGGCCTGGTCGAGGGCGTGTTGTTGCGGGTGCGGACGCTGCTGCCGGAGTTCACCGGGGCGCTCCAGCGGGTGGCCGAACAGGTGCTCGCCGACCCCGCCGCGGCCTCCCGGGCGACCATCGTGGAGCTCGCCGAGCGCAGCGGGACCTCGCCCGCGACGGTGACCCGGTTCTGTCGCGCGCTCGGCTTCGACGGCTACGCGGATCTGCGCCTCGGCATCGCCGCGGAGACCGGCCGGGCCCGCAGCGCCGGCTGGACCGTCGACATCGGCCGGGAGATCCGCCCGGACGACCCGCTGGAACGCGTGCTCGGCCAGATCATGGCGGCCGACACCCGGGCCATGCACGACACCGCCTCGCTGCTGGACCTGGGCGAGGTGGCGCGGGCCGCGGTGGCGATCGCCGCCGCGCCACGGGTGAACATCTTCGGCGCCAGCGGAAGCGCGCTGGTCGGCGAGGAGATGCAGTTCAGTCTGCACCGCATCGGCATCCCGGTGTGGGCCTGGACCGACGTGCACAACGGTCTGGCCAGCGCCGCGCTGTCCCGGTCCGGCGACGTCGCGCTCGGCATCTCGCACAGTGGCGAGACCGGCGAGACGATCGAGCTGCTCGCCGAGGCGAACAGCCGGGGCGCCACCACCGTCGCGCTCACCAGCTTCCCCCGATCCCCGCTGGCCGAGTTGGCGGACATCGTCCTGCTCACCGCCACCCAGGCGACCACCTTCCGGCCGGACGCGCTCAGCGCCCGCCACCCCCAGCTGGTCGTCCTCGATCTTCTCTACGTCGCCGTCGCGCAGCGGACCCACGAACGCTCGCATGCCGCGTTCCAGCGCACCGCGCAAGCGGTGCACGGGCACAAAGCGGCGAAGGACACCTGAAAAAGACACCCCTCGGGAGGAATCGTGAAGCGCAAGATCGCGGTCGCCGCAGCCCTCGCTGCGACACTGCTCGGCTCCGCCGCCTGCGGCTCCGGGAGCGATGACAGCGGCACCGCCTCGGCGAACGGCAAGGTCGACGGCACCGGCAAGACGGTGAAGGTCTGGCTGATGGTCGACGCCCAGAGCTCCTGGAAGGACGTCGTCGACGACGCGAGCAAGCGGTTCACCGCGGCGACCGGCGCCCAGGTGACCGTCGAGTACCAGCAGTGGGCGAACCACCTGACCAAGCTCGACGCGACGCTGGCCGGCTCGGACGTCCCGGACGTGGTCGAGCTCGGCAACACCGAGTTCTCCAAGTACGTCTTCAACGGCGGCTTCGCCGAGGTGAACAAGGCCGACTTCGAGAACTCCGACTCCTGGCTGACCGGCCTCTCCGGCGCCTGCGAGCTGGACGGCGAGTACTACTGCGTGCCGTACTACGCCGGTGCCCGCGTGATGATCTACCGCACCGACCTGTTCAAGGCGGCCGGCATCGAAGCCGCTCCGGCCACCTACGACGAGCTGCTCGCCGACGCGGACAAGCTGGCCGCCAAGAATTCCAGTGACGCCAAGTTCGCCCCGGTCTACATGCCCGGCCAGTACTGGTACGCCGCGATGTCGTTCGTGAAGTCCACCGGCGGTGACATCGCGAAGAAGGACGGCGACAAGTGGGTCGGCCAGCTCTCGCAGCCCGCCTCCCAGCAGGGCCTGCAGCGCTGGGTCGACCTGATCAAGAAGTACTCCAAGGCGGACGTGGCCAAGGACGAGAACGACCAGGCCGCGGTCTTCGCCCAGGGCAAGTCGGCGATCTTCTACGGCAACGCGTGGGAGCAGGGCTCGGCCGAGCAGACCAAGAAGGACCCGAACGACCCGAACTCCGCGCTGGTGGACACCAAGGTGAAGGGCAAGCTGGCGGCCGCGCCGATGCCGGAGATCCCCTCCTTCCTCGGCGGCTCCAACCTGGGCGTCACGCAGAAGAGCGCCAACAAGGAGCTGGGCGCGCAGTGGATCAAATACTTCACCGACTCCACCGCGATGAGCGGACTGGTCAAGGCCGGCGCCCTGCCGAACGCGACCGCACTGCTGGACAAGGCCGCCGCGGACAACCCGGCGATCGCCCCGGCCGCACTCGCCGCGAAGAACTCGTGGTTCCCGCCGAACGCGGACAAGTGGGCGGACGTAGAGAAGGCGAGTGTCCTGAAGACGATGCTCACCGATGTGCTCACCGGTAAGAAGACGGTCGCCGACGCGACCGCCTGGGCCGACGAGCAGATCAACGCGACGCTCAACGAGAGCTGAGAGACGTACTGATGCAGGCTGTCGAATCCGCCCCGGCGCCCCGGCCGCGCGGCCGGGCCCGGGACCGGGCCCCCTGGGTGCTGTCCGCGCCGGCGTTGATCCTGCTCGCGGGGCTGCTCGCCTACCCGCTGTACCGCATGGTCGTGCTCTCGTTCCAGAACATGCGGCTGCGGGAACTGCTCACCGGGCTCACGCCGCCGTGGGTCGGATTCGAGCAGTACCAGAAGGTCCTCACCGATGGGGAGTTCTGGTCGGTCACCGGCCGGACCGCGGCGTTCACCGTGGTCTCGGTGGCCTTCTCGGTGCTGATCGGGCTGGGTGTCGCGCTGCTGATGCTGCGCGTCGCCCGGTCCGTCCGGCTCCTGATGATCGTCGCGATGATGTTCGTCTGGGCCATCCCGCAGCTGGTGGCGGCCCAGGCGATCCGGTGGATGGTGGACGCCGACTTCGGGGTCGTGAACTACCTGATCGACAAGCTGCCCGGGGTGGACTTCGCGAACCACAGCTGGTTCGTCTCACCGTGGCAGGGTTGGCTGGTGATCACCGGGATGGTGGTCTGGGCCGGCATCCCGTTCCTGGCGATCACGCTGAGCGCCGGCCTCACCCAGGTGCCGCAGGAGATCCTGGAGGCGGCCACCGTGGACGGTGCCACCGGCGGGCAGGCGCTGCGGCACATCACGCTGCCGATCCTCAAGCCGCTGCTGACCATCGTCACCACGCTCTCGGTGATCTGGAACGCCGGGCTCTTCACGCAGAACTGGGTGCTGCGGGACAGCAAGCCGGAGCCGTACTTCCAGACGCTGGCGACCTACTCGTACTCGCAGGCGTTCGGCCAGTCGAGGTACAGCCTGGGCGCGGCGATCTCGGTGATCACCGTGCTGCTGATGCTCGGCGTGATGGTCTTCTACATCCGCCAGATGTTCAAGATCGGTGAGGTGGACTGATGCCGACCGTCGGCCGGAGCCGGTCAGGTTCGTTCGCCGCGAACACCGTGGGTGTCGTCTTCTCGATCGTGATGATCTTCCCGGTCTACTGGGTGCTCAACACCGCGTTCAAACCGGCGAACGAGGTGCTCAGCTACACGCCGTCGTTCTGGCCGGAGCACCCGACACTGGACAACTTCCACTCCGCGTTCCACGCGCCGTACTTCCTCCAGGACCTGCTCAACGGCGTGGTGATGACCGCGATCGCGGTGGCGGCGGCGCTGGTGGTCGGCTTCCTGGCGGCGCTGGCGATCGCCCGGTTCCGGTTCCACGGCCGCAGGGCGATCATCCTGATCGTGCTCGGCGTGCAGCTGGTGCCGTTCCTGTCGCTGCTCATCCCGCTCTTCCTCATGTTGCAGAAGGCACAGCTCACCAACAGTCTGATCGGTGTGGCCATCACCTATACGGTGCTGCTGCTGCCGTACACCGTGTGGACACTGCGCGGCTTCATCTCCGGCATCCCCCGGGAGCTGGACGAGGCCGCGATGATCGACGGCTGCACCCGGCCCCAGGTGTTCTGGCGGATCATCCTGCCGCTCACCGGCCCCGGGCTGGTGGCCACCTCGGTCTACGGGTTCATCCAGGCGTGGAACGAGTTCATCATCGTGAACACCCTGAACAGCCCGGAGAAGCAGAACCTGATGGCCTGGCTGCTCCAGAACCAGACCACGCGCGGTACCGCCTGGGGCCCCCTCATGGCCGGTGCGATCATCACGTCGATCCCCGTGGTGATCTTCTTCCTCCTCATCCAGCGCAACATCGCCACCGGTCTGACCGCGGGTGCGGTCAAGGGTTAAAGATGGAGATGACATCGATGTCTGAAAAATCACTTTTGGGTACGGATCGCCGCTCGCTGTTGCGCCGTGCCGCCGCCGTCGGCCTGCTCGCCGCGCCCGGGGTGAGCTTCCTGTCGGCCTGCGCCGGCTCCGGCGGGGACGAGCCCACCGAGCAGGCGAGCGGGACGAAGTCGGCGGAGAACCCGCTCGGCATCGACCCGGCGGCGGGCCTGGAGATCGTCATCTTCGACGGCGGCCTCGGTACCAAGTACGCGACCGATGTGGACACCCCGCTCTTCAACACCAAGTGGCCGAACGCGAAGATCGAGTACTCGGCCACCCAGCAGGTCGCCACCACGATCAAGCCGCGGCTGAACGCCGGCACCCCGCCGGACATGATCAACAACTCCGGCTCGGACATGATGGACTTCGGCGCCATCGTCAAGGCCGGGCAGGCCGCCGACCTGAGCGACCTCTTCGCCGCCCCGTCGCTGGACGTCGAGGGCAAGACGGTCGCCGAGACCCTGGTGCCGGGCGCGGTGCAGCAGGGCACGTACGACGGCAAGCCGTTCGCGGTGAACTACGCCTTCACCGTCTTCGGGCTCTGGTACAACAAGAAGCTCTTCGACAAGAACGGCTGGACGGCGCCGGCGACCTGGGCGGACTTCCAGGCACTCTGCGCGAAGATCAAGGCGGCGGGCATCGTCCCGTTCGGGTTCGCCGGCGCCAACGCGTCGTACTACATGGTCCGCGTGATCATGACGAGCGCCGCGAAGATCGGCACCGAGCAGGTGCTGAAGGACATCGACAACCTGAAGCCGGGCGCGTGGACCAACGACGCCGTGCTCCAGGCGGCCAAGGCGTGGGGCGAGATCGGCACGACGTACATCGACAAGTCGTACCTGGGTCTCAAGCACACCGAGGTCCAGCTGCAGCACGACCAGGACAAGCTGGCGATCTACCCGTCCGGGTCGTGGCTGGAGAACGAGCAGGCCAAGGACACCCCACCCACCTTCGAGTACGCCGTGATGCCGACCCCGAGCGTGACCACCGCGGACAAGCTCCCGGCCACGGCGATCAACGCGGCGGCCAGTGAGATCTACTTCGCGGCGGCCAAGGGCAAGAACCCGCAGGGCGCCAAGGAGTACCTGCGGACCATGCTCTCCAAGCAGGCGGCGCTGGAGTTCACCAAGCTCACCAAGTCGCTGACCGTGGTCTCCGGCGCGGCCGACGGTCTGACCATCTCGCCCGGGCTGACCAGCGCGAACGACGTACTCGGCAAGGCCGGCCAGGACGTGTTCATGGGCTACCTCTTCGACACCTGGTACAAGAAGCTCGACGAGGCCTCCCGCGAGGCGGCGAACGAGCTGATGTTCAAGGGCGGTGACGCGCAGAAGTTCTGCGACACGATGGAGGCCGCGTCGCAGGCGGTCGCCAAGGACTCCTCCATCACCAAGTTCACGCGGTCTTAGAAAGGTTCGCGCCATGCGGCACGGTAAGTACCCCTTCATCATCGGCTTCCTTGCTGTGCCGCTGGCGTTGTACCTGGTCTTCGTGGTCGGGGCCTACCTGCAGATGTTCCAGCTGTCCTTGACGGACTGGTCCGGCTTCGGCGGTTTCGAGTACGTCGGCTTCGACAACTTCACGAAGATGTGGGACGACCCGGTCTTCTGGGTCGCCCTGCGGCACAACCTCTACCTGCTGGTCCTGCTGCCGGTCATCACGATCGCGCTGGCGCTCTTCTTCGCGTTCCTGCTCAACGTCGGGAAGCTCCGGGGCAGCCGGGTCTACCGGGTGATCTTCTTCTTCCCGCAGCTCCTGGCCCTCGCCATCGTCGCGGTGATCTTCGGCCGGGTCTTCGGCCCGGACCGGAGCGGCATGATCAACGGCCTCTTCCCGGACTCCTGGGAGCCGCTGCTCTTCCTCGCCGACGAGCACTGGGCGCTCGCCTGCATCCTGGCCGTACTGGTCTGGCAGGCGGTCGGCTTCTACGTGGTGCTCTTCTCGGCCGGGATGAGCGCCATCTCCGAGGACATCTACGAGGCCGCCGCGCTGGACGGGGCCGGCAAGATCACGCTGTTCTTCCGGATCACCCTGCCGCTGCTCTGGAACACGCTGCAGGTCGCCTGGGTCTACCTCGGCATCGCCGCCTTCGACGCGTTCGCCCTGGTCAACATCATGTCGGTGAACCACGGCGGCCCCGGCGACGCGACCCAGGTGCTGAGCCTGCAGATCTACCTGAACGCGTTCCAGAACTCGCAGGCCGGCTACGCGTCCGCGCTCGGCGTGGTGCTCTTCTTCCTGACCCTGACGTTCGCCGCGCTGACCCTGCGGGTCACCCGGCGCGACACCGTCTGATCCGAGGCGATGACCGTGAAGCACCGTGACGTCAACCCGCTCAACGGGGTCGCACACCTCGCCCTCTTCCTGTGGGCGCTGGCCACCGCCGGCCCGCTGATCTGGGTGCTGCTGGCCTCCTTCAAGAACAACACCGAGATCTTCCTGGGGAAGCCGTTCGCCCTTCCTGAGACCTTCGACTTCGGTACGTACGCCGACGCGTGGAGTCAGGCGCACATCGGCACGTACTTCCTGAACAGCGTCTTCGTGGTCCTGGTGAGTACGGCCGGCACCATGCTGCTGGGCTCGATGGCCGCGTACGTGCTGGCCCGGTACCGCTTCCCCGGCAACCGGGCGATCTACTACCTCTTCGTCTCCGGGCTGGCGTTCCCGACGTTCATGGCGCTGGCCCCGCTCTTCGGCATCGTGCAGAGCCTCGGCCTGCTCAACACGTTCACCGGCCTGATCCTGGTCTACATCGCCTACTCGCTGTCGTTCACGGTCTTCTTCCTGGTGGCGTTCTTCACGACGCTCCCGCAGGAGATCGACGAGGCGGCGATCGTGGACGGCGCCGGCCACCTGCGCCGGTTCTTCCAGATCATGATGCCGATGGCGCGCTCCGGCCTGGTCAGCATCACCATCTTCAACATCGTCGGCCAGTGGAACCAGTACCTGCTGCCGGTGGTGATCATGCAGGGCGCCGGCGCCGACGCGAAGTGGGTCCTCACCCAGGGCATCGCCAACATCAGCACCCAGGCGGGTTACCACGCCGAGTGGTCCACCCTCTTCGCCGCCCTGACGCTCTCGATCCTCCCGATGATCGTGGTCTACGCCCTGTTCCAGCGCCAGATCCAGGCCGGCCTCACCGCCGGAGCGGTCAAGTAGCCCGTTTCCGGCCCCGGTACCAGACCTGCTCGTTGATGGTGAGGCTCTCCACCTCACCGAGGCCCCGGTCGAGCTTGAAGGCGATGCCGGCGTCGATCAGCGGCCAGGCCGCCGGCACGTCCTCGATCTCGCCGTCCAGCAGGTCCCAGGTCAGGCAGGCGGCACCGTGCGTGGCGAAGCCGCCCTCGTCCCCCGCGACCAGGGCGGCCAGCTCGCCGAGCAACCCGTCACGGTCCACCGTGATGTCCTGCATGTAGGGGGAGAGGAACGGCTCCAGGACCTCGAGGGGACTGAGCCCGCAGTGATGCCGGTCCAGCCGATAGCGGCCCAGCATCTCCAACTGGTCGAGCATGTCCGGCGGGAACCGGCGTCTCCGCCCGCGGAGGATCCACTTCACGTCGGCTACTGACGGACCCACAGTCCGTCAGTAGCCGACGTGAAGTGGATTTTCGAGAGGTCCCAGCAGGTCCGGGACGCGGTGCGAGAGGGTGACTTCGACAGCGCCGCCCAGATGCTGCTGGCCTGGTATCCGCTGGTGGAGATGGACGGCATCGAGGAGGAGCTGGTCCGTGATCGTGGCCGGGTCTTCCTCCTGGCCTGCATCGCGCCGATGAAGTGCACGGACTTCCTGGACCATCCACTGCGGCCGGAGGTCGAGCGTGCGCTGTGGGCCGTCGCGGACGAGCTGCGCCGCCGCCGTCACCTGATCGACCCCGACGAGGACGACCTGCGGCGGGTCCGGGAACTGGTCGGTCAGCATCATGCACTCCGGCGGACCGGGACTCCCGCCGTCATCCCCTGCCGCGGAGGGCTGAAACGGCAACGGCGTGCCTGGCAGCGGAGGTGGCGGCGAGCGCGGTGGGTGCCGGCCGCCATGCGAACCGACATCGGACTGGCCTGGATCACGTGGACACTGGTGGTCGGCGCGCCGGCGTTGATCGCCGAGGCCTATCACGCTCTGGTGCTGCATCTGCCGGCGGACGCGGCCACCAGGGAGGGCGACGACCGGATCCGGTTCCTCACCGCGGTGCAGGAGCACACCGAGGAGGCGGGCTACTGGCTGGCGAAGGACCGGCGCTACCGGGACGCGGTGATCGCGCTGGAGGTCGGCCGGGCGATCGTCACCAGCGGAACCACCGCGGTCACCTATCCGGATGTGACCGCGGTGACCGGGGACGGCAGCCTGGTCTACCTGGCCTCCTCCCATTCCGGCGGCTATGCGCTGATCGTGGCGGCCTGGCATGATCCGCAGTTCCTCGAACTGCCCGGCCTGAGCAGACAGGCGGTGGCCGGACTACTCGACCGCATCTCGGCCGGATCGAGCAGAGCATTGCGCGATCTCGCCCCGGTCGCGCCGGAGTCCGGTTCCCTGACCGACGTGCTGACGGATCTCTGGAACCGGGGCCTCTCCACGGTGGTGCACTTCAGCGGTCGCGGCCGGGTGATCACTTTCCTCCCGGTGGGCGTGATCGGGCTGCTGCCGCTGCACGCGGCGGGGCTGGCGGTCGCGCCCGATCTCCAGTTCTACATGGGTACCTTCTCGGCTGTCCGGTATGCGCCTAATGCCCGCGCGCTGCGGCGGAGCCGGGAGATCGTCCGGGAGCTCGGCGGGGAGCCCGGGGCGCTGCTCGCGGTCGATGTGCCGGACGGGGCCGGAGCGGCCGGGAGCCTGCGCCACGTCGGGCAGGAGACCGAGGCGGCGAGGCATCAGTGGGCGGGGGCGGTGACCGTACTCAACAACTGCACGTGGCCGAGGTTCCGGGAGGCCGCGCCCGACCACGGGGTCTGGCATCTGGCGTGTCACGGAGCGGCGGAGCCGCGATCGATCCTGGAGAGCCGACTGGTCTTCGCGGACCGTCAGGTGACCCTGCGAGAGCTGCGCGAGGTGTTGCCGTGTGGCCCGCGGCGGCTTGCGGTGCTCTCCGCGTGCGAGACCAACCTGTCCGATCCTGATCTGCCCAACGAGGTGGTCGGGATGCCCTCGGCGCTGCTGGAGGCCGGGTTCGCGGGCGTGATCGCCAGCTCCTGGAAGGTGGACGACCGGGCTACCGCCCTGCTGATGGCCGAGTTCTACCGGCAGTGGCGGGGTGCCGGGCACGAGCCCGCGGTGGCGCTCAACCGGGCGCAGAACTGGCTGCGCGCGGCGACCCGGGACCAGCTTCCGGGAGAGCCGGCCAGCGGCGGTGACCATCCCTACGCCGACCCGCGGTTCTGGGCCGCGTTCGCGTACACGGGCGCCTGAACTGTCGTACCCCCGGGTGACAATGGCGGGATGCTGGTGGCGGTGGTGCCCGATCCGGACGGCCGCGGCGGTCATCTGGCGGATCTGCCTGGGGAGACGCCGCCGGTCCACGTCGGCGACCTGGCCGTGGCGATCGCCGCGCGGGAGGCCGCCGACCATCCGCGCTGGCTCTGGACCGCGACGATGGACGTCTACCCACCGCTGCTGCGGGCCGGGGTCCGGGTGGCGCGCTGTCACGATCTCGAGCTGACCGAGGCGCTGTTGCTGGGCCATTCCGGTCACTGGGGTGAGCCGCGCGGCCTGCCCGCGGCGCTCGCCCGGCTGCGCGGGCTGCCGGTGCCGGCCGACCTGCCCCGGCCCGAGGCCGAGCCGCCGGGCTTCGCGCAGGCGGCGCTCTTCGAGGCGGTCGCGATGCCGGCCGCGGCGACCGTCGAGGATCTGCTCCTGGCGTACGCGGACCAGCGGCGCCGGATGGAGTCCACCGAGCATCCTGGCCGATTCCGATTACTCATCGCGGCCGAGTCGGCGGGAGCGCTGATCGCGGCCGAGATGGGGCACGCCGGGCTGCCGTGGCGCGCCGACGTGCACGACGAGGTCCTGCGCGAGCTGCTCGGCCCGCCGCAGCCGGTCGGCCCGCCGCGCCGCCTCGCCGAGCTGACCGCCGTGATCAACGGCGCGTTCGGCGTGCACGGCCTGCACCCGGACTCGCCGGCCGAGGTGGTCCGCGCCTTCGCCCGGGCCGGCATCCAGGTGCCGAACACGCGCCGCTGGGTGCTGCGCGAGGTGGACCACCCGGCGGTCGCGCCCCTGTTGGAGTACAAGGAGCTCTACCGGATCTGGACGGCGCACGGCTGGTCCTGGTGCGACGCCTGGGTGCGTGACGGCCGGTTCCGCCCGGAGTACATCGCGGGCGGCGTGGTCTCCGGTCGCTGGGCGGCCCGGGGCGGCGGGGCGCTCCAGGTGCCCAAGGTCGTGCGCCGGGCGGTGCTGGCCGACCCGGGCTGGCGGTTCGTGGTCGCCGACGCCGGTCAGCTGGAGCCCCGGGTGCTGGCCGCGGTCTCCGGCGACGAGCGGTTCGCCCAGGCCGCCGCCGCGGGCGACCTCTACGCCGCGCTCGCCACCGACTCCTTCGCCGGCGACCGGGCCAAGGCCAAGCTCGCCCTGATCGGCGCGATGTACGGCCAGACCGGCGGCGACGCGCTGCCCGCCCTGGCGGTGCTCCGGCGGCGCTACCCGACCGCTTTCGACTACGTCGAGGCGGCCGCCCGCACCGGGGAGAACGGTGGCCTGGTCCGCTCCTGGCTCGGCCGGACGTGCCCACCGGCCTCCGGGGCGGGGCGCGACGCCGGGCTCGACCCGCCGGACGAGGCCGCGCCGCCGCCCGGCCGGGCAAGGGGACGATTTACCCGTAATTTCGTGATTCAGGCCACGGCGGCCGAATGGGCACTGGTCATGCTCGCCACACTGCGTACGGCGCTGGAGGGCACGAAGGCGGAGCTGGTGCTCTTCGTGCACGACGAGGTGGTCGTACACTGCCCCGCTGAGCAGGCCGAACAGGTGGCCGATGCGGTCCGGGAGGCGGCCTCGACGGCCGGCCGGATGCTCTTCGGCGCCACCGCGGTGCGTTTTCCGCTGGACGTCTCAGTGGTTGGTTCCTACGCCGACGCGAAGTGAGAGAGTGGGTAAAGTCGGTGTTCCGGCCGAGAGGCGCTGCAGCGGGCTACCCGTCACGCTCGACCGGGGTACCAACCCGAACAAGGGCGCCTCCGACTCTCTCGGAGGTGTACCCACGTGACTGACACGGTCACCACGCTGCGCGAACTGCTCGCCGAGCGCGTTCTGGTGCTCGACGGCGCCTGGGGCACGATGCTGCAGGGTGCGAAGCTCACCCCGGCCGACTACCGCGGCGAGATCATCCCGGCGGACCACCCCAAGGACGTCACCGGCGACCCGGACCTGCTGATCCTGACCCGGCCCGACGTGATCCTCGACGTCCACCGGCAGTACCTGGCGGCCGGTGCCGACAT
>NZ_JBFAYF010000123.1:0-11967 GCF_040681165.1 Actinoplanes sp. NPDC051851
TCGCTCGAAAGATCACGCGATGGCCGCGTTCTATGCCGGACAGGATGTCCGACGATCACGCCAACCGCGTTACACCACTATCAGGGACTCCACCCGTTTTTGAGCCACTGGCCGGCGGGACGGCAGCCTTCACCTCCCGACCGTCAGTCCACCGGCCTACGAACCGCCGTCGTCGGACAGTGCCAACGGATGAGGCTCACCGGTTAGCCTCGCCCCTTCGTTAAGGGGTGTCCAAGGACTGGGCCGGAAATGGCGAAGTGCCCTCTGATCAGGGAAAATAGGGCTTGTCGAGAGTCCTGTTAACCCGTTACGGAAGGCACTTGCTGGGTGAAGACTACCCGAACACGTCCGAAGATCATCGTGACCGGGGACGGGCGGGGCGTGGTCGGTCACGCCGGCACTCGACTGCTCGACTGCTCGCCGACATTACCGGTCTGACCAGCGCGTTCAGCCCGGCTCTGGCCGGTCTGCGGCAGCGGCGGGGCGGCCACGACCCGGGCCGGATCGCCGTTGATCTGGCGGTACTGCTCGCTGACGGCGGTGAGGCCATCGCCGACCTGGCCGTGCTGCGTAACGAGGCCGGCCTGTTCGGTCCGGTCGCCTCCGACCCGACAGCGTGGCGGTTACTGTCGCAACTCGACGCCACGATGCTGGCCGAACTGCGGTCCGCCCGGGCCCATGCCCGTGAGGTCGCCTGGGCCCAGCATGCCGATACCCGCGGCGACCTGCCACAACCCATGGTGGCCGGCCAACGGGTCGACGGCCTGGTCCTGGACATCGACGCGACCATCGTGATCTCTCATTCCGAAAAGGAGTCGGCGACTCGCACCTGGAAGAAGACGTTCGGCTTCCACCCCCTGCTCTGCTTCCTCGACAACACCGGCGAAGCCTTCGCCGGCCTGCTCAGGGAAGGCCGGGCGGGATCCAACACCACCGCCGACCACATCACCGTGCTCGACCAGGCTCTCGCCCAGATCCCCGACGCTGTCCGGCACGGCACATCGTTCCTGCTGCGCTCAGACTCGGCCGGTTCCAGTCACGGCTTCCTGGCCCACATCCGGTCCTTACGCGAACAGCAGCATCTCGACATCCGGTTCAGTGTCGGCGCGGCCATCACCGAACCGGTCCGGCAAGCGATCCAGGCCGTGACCGGCTGGGTCCCCGCGGTCGACACCGATGGTGACCTGCGTGAACACGCCGAGGTCTGTGAGATCACCGGCATGTTCGAGGCGGCCGGCTGGCCAGCGGGCACCCGGTTCCTGGTTCGCCGGGAACGCCCGCATCCCGGTGCGCAGCTGTCGCTGTTCGACACCATCGAAGGATGGCGGCATCAGGTCGTCGCCACCGACACCCCACCCGGCAACGGCAGCATCCAGTACCTGGAAGCCCGCCACCGGGCACACGCCCGGGTGGAGGACAAGATCCGAACCGGCAAGAGCACCGGCTTCGGCCGGTTCCCGTCCCGACAATTCGCGATCAACCAGGCCTGGCTCCAACTCGCGTTGACCGGCATCGACCTGCTCGCCTGGACCCAGACCCTGCTGCTGGACGGTGACCTCGCCACCGCTGAACCCAAGAAACTGCGCTACCGGCTACTACACGTCGCCGCCCGGATCACCCGCACCGCCCGACGGACCCGCCTCGCCATCGCCGCCAACTGGCCCTGGGCCGATGCTCTGACCAGCGCATTCAGCAAACTCGCCGCGTTACCCCGGCCGACCGGCTGACCTCGCGGCTCACATACCGACCACGATCACGGAGGAACCCGGCCCCGCGCCGGGCCTTCACCATGCCAACAAACCGGAAACAAAACCGCGAATCATATTAATCGATCACTAGCTATGGAGCCGCGGGCAAATGAAAGACCGAGGCTAACCAACGCCTCGGTCTCCTAACCGGCAAGCAGCCCCACCAACAGCGGTAACCAGCACCGACCTCGGACCTTAAACCGTGAGCGGACGGCCCGTTCGCCGCGTATCGATAGGCACTGGTGTAGAAGACGACGGCTCGCGGAGGGTCCTGCTACCACCAGCTCTGCCGGAGGCCTTCTTCGGCCAACGACCCGGTGACATGCGAGAACGCGTCACGGATCGTGACCAGTCAGAACACGCCTTCCGCACAGGATCTGGCGGCTTCGCCAACCCACCCGCCTCGTAAGACACAGCACCTCCGCAACGCCGGCCGGCGAAACAGCGATGGCGCCGATCGAGTTAAACCTTGCTCGGCGCCATCGCTGGAACTACTTCAGCGACAACATTGCATGTAACGTTGGGTAATTAGTTTGACTCACCCTCCGGACACAAATCTTGAATAAATGGATACGCAGAGCAGGGCCCGGTCTATTGACCGGGCCCTGCTGCGTTACAGGGGAATGACACCCCCATCCGGCTCACGCTGCCGCCACCGGGTTCCTTTCCGTCTCGTTCCTGCCGGCCGGCGTGCTGCCGGAGCGCAGGGTCACCGGCCGGAGCAGGAGCGCCGCGACGATGCCGACCGCGGATACCCCGGCGCAGATCAGGAAGATCAGCCCGGTGGCGTGTCCGTACGCGGCCGGTGCGGTGCTGCCGGTCTCGATGCGGGCGCCGACGTCGCGGGCGAGGATCGCGCCGAGGACGGCGACGCCGGTGGTGCCGCCGAGGGAGCGGAAGAAGGTGACCGTCGAGCTGGCCGCGCCGATGTCCGTCATCGGGGTGTTGTTCTGCACGATGAGGACGAAGTTCTGCAGGGTCAGCCCGGTTCCTATCCCGGCGACGAACATGGCCGCCGTGATCGACGCCATCGGGGTGTGCTCGTCGATCAGGCCGAGCCCGGTGAACCCGGCGGCCAGCAGGATCGCGCCGGTGACCAGGAACGGTTTGACCTTTCCGGTCCGGCTGACCATGCGGCCGCCGCCGATGGAGGAGATCAGGGTGCCGAGCACCATCGGGATCGACAGCAGGCCGGCCTCGGTGGCGGTGTGGCCCCGGGCCAGCTGGAAGTACTGGCTCAGGAAGACCGAACTGCCGAACATGGCGGTGCCGACCGCGAGGCTGCCGACGATGCCCAGAACGGTGGTCCGCTGGCGCAGGACCCGGGGCGGCACGACCGGTTCGGCCGCCCGGGTCTCCACCCAGGCGGCCACGGCCAGCAGGATCAGTGCGCCGCCCAGCATCGCGGCGCTCTGCCATGACACCCAGGCGAACGCGTCGTCGACGAACGACACCCAGATCAGCAGGATGCTGACGCACGCCGTGATCACGGTGGCGCCGAGGTAGTCGATACGGACGCCGTCGCGGCGATGGACCGGCAGGTCCATGGTCCGGCGGACGATCGCCACCGCGAGGGCGGCCACCGGCAGGCCGATCAGGAAGCACCAGCGCCAGCCCAGCCACGACGTGTCGACGATGAGGCCGCCCAGCAGTGGTCCGCCGATCGTCGAGGTGGCGGTGGCCGCGCTGAGATAGCCCTGGTACTTACCGCGATCGCGGGGTGCGATCATCGCGGCGATGGTGATGTTGGCCAGGGCCTGCACGCCGCCGACGCCGGCGCCCTGCAGGACCCGGGCCGCGATGAGCTGACCGGCGCTCTGGCTCAGTCCGCAGGCCACCGAGCCGAGCACGTAGACGCCGACGGCGATCTGGAGCAGGGTCTGCTTGCGGAACAGGTCGGCGAGCTTGCCCCAGATCGGTGTGGTCGCGGTGGTGGCCAGCAGGGTCGCGGTCACCACCCACGTGTACTGGGACGGCGACCCGTGCAGGGCGTGGATCATCGCCGGCAGGCCGGTGGAGACGATCGTGCTGCTGAGGTTGGCGACGAACAGGGCGGTGAGCAGGCCGCTGAGCGCGAGCAGGATCTGACGGTGGCTCATCACGACGGCACGATGACCGATCGGACGCCGTCTGCCTGGTCGAGCAGGCGGATGCCGTCGTTGACCTGATCGAGGGTGATCCGCCGGGACACCATCGATGCGAGGTCGAGTTGCCCGGTCTCGGCGAGCCGCAGGTAGCGGGGGAAGTCGCGCAGGATCTGGGATCCGCCGGCGACCGAGCCGCGGATCCGTTTGCCGGAGGCCAGGACCTGCATCGCCGGTAGCGGAAGGATCGCGTCCATGGTGTGCGGCATCCCGATCAGCGACACCGATCCTTCGGCCCGGGCCATGTGGAAGGCCTGCAGCATCAGATCGGGCATGCCGACGACCTCGAAGGCGTGATCGACGCCCCGGCCGTGGGTCAGGTCACGGGCCAGCAAGACCGGGTCGCCGTCGGCCGGGTCGAACGTGTGGGTGGCGCCGACCCCCTTGCTGCCGTCACGGCGTCCGGCGCTGGGGTCGACGGCGATGATGGTGGACGCGCCGGCGATCCGGGCGCCCTGGATGACGGCCTGCCCGACGCCGCCGCAGCCGATCACCGCGACGCTGTCGCCGGGCTGGACGCCGGCGGTGTGGAAGACCGCGCCCAGCCCGGTGGTCACGCCGCAGCCGAGCAACGCGAGCTGGTCGTCGGGCAGGCCGGTCTCGACGGTCACGACCGATGACTCGTCGACGACCATCATGTCGGCGAACGAGCCGCAGCCGCAGAGCCGGACGGCCATGCGGCCGTCCGGCAGGCCGAGCCGGGGCCGGTAGCGCAGCGGGCCGCGTTCGCAGTGGTGGGACATCTCGTTGACGCACCACCAGCAGGTGCCGCAGGCCGGGGTGACCGAGGCGAGGACCCGGTCGCCGACCGCGACCCGGCGTACCTCGGCGCCGGCCGCCTCGACGACACCGCAGGCCTCATGGCCGGGCACCAGCGGGTCGGTCCGCTGTTCACGGCGCATGGAGGTGACGTCGGTGTGACAGATGCCGCTGGCGGTCACCCGGACCAGCACGTCGCGGGGGCCGACGTCCGGTGTGGGCAGTTCCTCGATGACCAGCGGGGTGCCCGGTTCGTAGGCGACGGCGGCCCTCATCGCGCGAGCTCCGCCGGAACGCCGATGGTGCGTTTCTCGAGGTAGCCCTCCAGGCCCTCGACGCCGAGCTCCCGGCCGATGCCGGACTCCCGGAATCCGCCGAAGGGGGTCAGTGGCATCGGCGGGTAGTTCCGGTTGACCGTGATGCTGCCGGTACGGATCCGGCGGGCGATCGCCAGGCCGCGGGCGTCGTCGGCGGTCCAGACGCTGCCGGACAGGCCGTAGGGGCTGTCGTTGGCGATCGTGACCGCCTCGTCGTCGCTGTCGTAGGCGACCAGGCAGACGACCGGGCCGAAGATCTCCTCGCGGACCACCCGCATCCGGTTGGTGGCGTCCGCGACGACCGTGGGCTCGATGTACCAACCCTGAGGCAGGCCGGGCGGGCGGCGGCCGCCGGTGACGATACGGCCGCCCTCGTCGGTGGCGAGCGCGATGTAGCTCTCGACACGGTCGCGCTGGCGTTCGGCGACCAGCGGCCCGACGACGGTCTCCGGGTCGTGGGGATCACCGACGCGGGTCTGTGCGGCCTTCGCCGCGGCGGCGTCGAGGGCTTCGGCGTAGCGGGCACGGGGGATCAGGATGCGGCTCTGCATGCCGCAGACCTGCCCGGAGTTGTGCATGCCCTGCGCGATCAGGCCGGTGACCACGGTGGCGACGTCGGCGTCGTCGAGCACGACGGCCGCGGACTTCCCGCCGAGTTCCAGCGAGACGCGTTTGATCCGGTCGCCGCAGAGATTCATGATCCGCTTGCCCGCGCCGGTCGAGCCGGTGAAGGCCACCTTGTCGGTGCCCGGGTGGGTGACCAGGTGCTCGCCGGTCTCCCGGCCGCCGGGCACCACGTTGATCACGCCGTCGGGCACGCCCGCCTCGTGCAGTGCCTCGGCGAGCAGGAAGTTGCTCAGTGGGGACTCGGGCGGCGGTTTCAGCACGACCGTGCACCCGGCGGCCAGCGCGGGGGCGACCTTCCAGGCCGCGAGGGTGACCGGGGCGTTCCACGGCACGATCGCCGCGACGACACCGACGGGTTCGGAGGTCACCAGCGCGGCGAGGTCGCCCCTGAGCACGGGCCGGTCGAAGGCGAAGGTGCGGATCAGGTCCGCGTAGTAGGCGAAGACCGGGCCGACCAGGCTCATCTGCTGCGGCGCCTGACTGATCGCGATGCCCATCTCCTCGACCAGGACCGCGGCGATCTCGGGGGTGCGTTCACGGAGCAGATCGGCCGCCCGGTCGAGGACGTCGGCGCGGTCGGTGGGGGCCATGCGCGGCCACGGTCCGTGGTCGAACGCCTCGCGGGCGGCGGCGACGGCGCGGTCCATGTCGGCGGTGGTGGCCTCGGGGACCTCGCCGACGACCTGTTCGGTCGAGGGCGAGACCACCTGCAGGACACCGGTGCCGGCGGGTTCGGTCCAGGCGCCGCCGATGAAGAACGCGGAACGGTTCATCATGGTGTCGTCTCCTCTCACCAGGCCACGGGCAGGCGGTAGGCGCCGTAGACGAAGCCGTCGTGCTTGAACGGGATCTCGTCGATCTCCGCGGCGATCCGCAGCGACGGGACGCGGCGCAGCAGTGCCGGGTAGGCGATCTGCAGTTCGAGCCGGGCCAGGGGCTGGCCGAGGCACTGGTGGATGCCGTAGCCGAAGGTGGCGTGCAGGCGCGCGTCGCGGGTGAGGTCGAGGCGGTCCGGGTCGGCGAAGATCTCCGGGTCGCGGTTGGCGGTCTCGTTGACCACGATCATCGGTTCGCCGGCGCGGATGGTCTGGCCGGCGACCACGATGTCCTCGGTGGCGACGCGGCGCAGCCCGCCGTGGGTGATGGTGAGGAAGCGCAGCAGTTCCTCGACGGCGGTGCCGGTCAGTCCCGGATCGTCGCCGTCGCGCAGCAGCCGGGCCTGATCGGGGTGTTGCAGCAGGGCGAGCGTGCCGAGGGCGATCATGTTGGCGGTGGTCTCGTGGCCGGCGAAGAGCATGAGCACGCCCATCGACGCGGCGCCGGCACGGGTGAGCTCGCCGGCGTTGATCCGTTCGACCAGTCCGGAGAGCAGGTCTTCGCCGGGATCCTTCATCTTGCCGGCGAGCAGGCCGTCGAGGTAGTCGGTCAGCCGGGCACGGGCCGCGTTGCGGTCCTCGGCGCTGGTGTCCCGGTTGATCAGCAGTTTGCTGTTGTCCTGGAAGAACTCATGGTCGCCGTAGGGGACGCCGAGCAGCGCCGAGATGGCCAGCGACGGCAGTGGCAGGGCGAACGACGGGACGAGGTCGGTCGGGTTGGGGCCGTCGAGCATCGCGTCGATGAGGTCGTCGGCGATCTGCTGGACGACGGGACGCAGCGCGTTCATCCGTTTGATGGTGAAGGCGCCGGTGACCATGCGGCGCAGGCGGGCGTGCTCCGGGTCGTCCATCATGATGAAGCTGGTGTTCGCGCCCGGTTCCTGAGGCTGGGCGGCGGCGGCCGTGATGGCCGCGGCCTCGTGCGGGGAGAGCGCCGGGGCGCCACGTCCGGGTTCGACGCTGACGGCGGGGCAGCCCAGGGCCTCCCGGTGGGCGGTGTGCCCGGTGATCAGCCACGGGGTGCTGCCGTCCCACATCCGGACTCGGGTCAGCGGTCCCTCCGCCAGCCGGGCCAGCATGGCGGGGGCCGGGTCCAGCGGGCAGCGGGCGTCGCGGGTGATGTCGTAGTCGTGGATGTCGGTCACGGCCGGCCCTCCTCGACGGTGATGGCCAGGGCCGGGCAGATGGCGGCGGCCTCTCGGACCGCGGCGGCCCGATCGGCGGTGGGAGCGGGGTTGAGCAGGACGACGATGCCGTCCTCGTCACGCTGGTCGAAGACGTCGTCGGCGGCGGTCACGCACGATCCGGCGGCGACGCACCGTTCCTGGTCGACGGTTACCTTCACGAGGGGTTCCTTCCTTCGGGGCGGGCAGGGGACGGGTTCATACGGGTGCGGTGGTCATCGCGGTGAGCAGGCTCTGCCGTTGCCGGCGGGCCTGTTTGGGCATGTTCCAGCCCAGGACCGCGGCGGGCCGGCCGTCGAGGTGGTAGGTCAGCACGAAACGCCCGGCGGTGGGATCGCCGTCGGTGACCTCGGTGTGCATGCCGGGGCCCGGGATGCCGTGGACCTGGATCTTGACGTCGAACTGGTCGGTCCAGAAGTACGGCACCGGGGTGTAGGGCCGGCCGGCGCCGAGGATGTCCGCGGCGACGGCGGCGGCCTGTTCGGTGGCGTTCGTGCGGTTCTCCAGGCGTACGTCGCGTCCCAGACCCTCGTGGTGGAAGCGGGCGACGTCGCCGACCGCCCAGACGCCCGGGGCCGCGCGGCAGTACGCGTCGCAGACGATCCCGTCGACGAGGGTGAGACCGCTGCCGTCAAGCCAGCCGGTGGCCGGTGTCGCGCCGAAGGCGACCAGCACCACGTCGGCGGGCAGGACCTGGCCGTCGGTGGTCTCGACGCCCCGGACCCGGGCGCCGTCGACGGCCAGGCCCGTGACGGTCGTGGTGAGCCGTAGGCGCACGCCGTTGGCCGTGTGCAGCAGGCCGAGCAGGTCCGCGGCCCGCGGCCCGAGTTGCGCCCGCATCGGCGCCTGTTGCGGGCCGACCAGGGTGGTGTCCAGGCCGAGGGCGGCGGCGGTGGCGGCGACCTCGCAGCCGAGCACACCGTCGCCGACCACGACCAGGCGCCGGCCGGGTGTCAGTTCGGCGCGCAGCCCGGTCGCGTCGTCGAGGGTCCGGATGACGTGGACGCCGGCGACGGTGTCCTGGCCGGGCAGGGTGCGGGCGGTGGCGCCGGTGGCCACGACGATGGCATCGGCCTGGTGGCGGCGGCCGCTCGCGGTGTGCACGGTCCGGGAGGCCGGGTCCAGGGCGACCGCGGGGTCGCCGAGGTGGAAGGTGGCGTCGAGCGCGTCGAGGGCGGCGGCCGGGCGCAGGTGCGCTCGCTGCGGGGTCCACGCTCCGGCGAGGATCTGTTTGGACAGTGGCGGCCGGTCGTAGGGCGGGTGCGGTTCGTCGCCGAGCAGGGTCACGGTTCCGGTGTGGCCGAGGCGGCGCAGTGTCTCGAGGGTGCTCAGGCCGGCGGCCGAGGCACCGACGATGAGGACGTGGGCGGGAGGGGTCACGGGTGTGGTCCGATCCGGGTCGGCGACGGAAACCTAAATCAATCGGTTGATTTATTAAATGGGCAGGGTGCGGCGCGGCGAGCCCGGCAACCGGGGATCACCAGGCGACGGGCAGCTCGTGCACGCCGTACGCGAAGCCCTCGGTCTTGAACCGGATCCGGTCGACGGGAACCGCGAGCCGCAGCGCGGGGATCCTGCGGTAGAGCGTGCCGTAGACCACCTGCAGCTCGACCCGGGCGAGCTGCTGCCCCAGGCACTGGTGCGGACCGTATCCGAAGGCCATGTGGCGGCGCGCGTCCCGGCCCAGGTCGAGCCGGTCGGGGTCGGTGAACATGGCGGGGTCGCGGTTGGCGGCGTCGGAGGCCAGGATGACGCCGTCGCCGGCCCGGATCGTCACTCCGCCGACCTCGACGTCCTCCAGTGCGACGCGGCGGCGCCCGCCCTGGGCGATCGTCAGATAGCGCAACAGCTCCTCGACGGCGCGGGAGACGGCCGCCGGGTCGCCCGTCTCGCGCAGCGCGGCCATCTGACCGGGGTTCTCCAGCAGGGCCAGCGTGCCCAGCGCGATCATGTTCGCCGTCGTCTCATGGCCCGCCTGCAACAGCGTGGTGCCCATCCGCGCGGCCTGACGCCGGGTCATCTCGCCGGCGTGGATCCGCGCCGCCATGTCCGACAGGACGTCCTCACCGGGTTCGGTGAGCTTGCGGTCCACGATGGCCTCCAGATAGGCGACCAGCTCGCCCATCGCCCGGCCGGCGTCCTGCGCGGTGGAGTCGTGGTTCAGGATCACCGCGCTGTGCCGCTGGAAGAACTCGTGATCGGCGTACGGGACGCCGAGCATTTCGCAGATCACCAGCGACGGCACCGGCAGCGCGAAGGCGGCGACCAGGTCACACGGCGGCGACCCGGCCAGCATCCGGTCGATCAGGTCGTCGACGATGCGCTGGATGGCCGGGCGCAGCGCCTCGACGCGTTTGACGGTGAACGCCACCGACATCATCCGGCGCAGCCGGGAGTGCTCCGGCCCGTCGGCGCCGAACGTCAGCGTCGGCTCGCCGAGTTCGGCGGCTTGCCGGTCCGCCTCCTGCTGGGCTGCGGTGAAACCGGCGCTCAGCAGCGGGAATCCGGGGTGCCGGGGAGCGACCGCGACCCTGGCGTCCGTCGAGAGCGCCTGCTGATCGGCATAGCCGGTCAGCAGCCACGGCACGCTGTCGTTCCACAGGCGCACCTTGCTGATCGGCTCCCGTTCCCGCAGACCCGCGGCGGGGTCGAAGGGGCATCGCCCGCCCCGCGGCATCGGGTACACCGCGGCCGCACCGGCATCGCCGGTGGGGTCGTCACTCGTTTGCCCGGTCATGATCGGCCTTCCTCTCGTGGTGCGCTCTGCGGTTCTCGAGGTGGTGCCGGGTCCCTCCGCCAGGCGAGGTCACCGGCGAGCCGGCGAAGGATCGGTGTCGCCACGTGCATGGCCAGCGCCAGCGCCGCCTGGTCCTGCTCCGGCAGAGTGGACAGCAGGTCCCCCAGCCGGCGCTGATGCGCGGCCCGCCGTTCGGTCAGCATCGCCCGGCCCTGCTCGGTGACGGCGACCAGCGTCACGCGCCTGTCGCCGGGGTCCGGCACCCGTTCCACCCAGCCCTGCCGGGTCAGCCGCTGGACCAGTTCGGTCATCGCCGGCTGGCTCACCCCGGCGCCGGCGGCCAGCGCCGTGACGCGCAGCGGCCCCTCACGCTCCAGGGCCACCATCGTCGACACCGTGGTCAGGCCGGGCCCGTCGCGGTCGTTGACGTGCCGGCCCAGGAGGGCCGTCGCCTGGTGCAGTCCCTCGTCGACCAGCTGCCGGTATTCGTCACGGGCCACGCTCACCCGGACATTTATATCGGGTGCCTATGAAAGTAGGCAACCCTTATCGGACTATCAGCACTATTTCTTGCTCAACTAGATCAGAAGCCTATGCACATCGCCCCGGGGAGGCGCAGCTCAGGGCAGGTCGCGGCCGCGCAGGACCACGGCGAGCGCGGCGAGTCTGCCGGTGAGCTCCCGAGGATCCAGCGGGTCATCGCCTTCGACGATCCAGTCGTTGACGATCGCGGCCGCGCCGGCGGTCACGGCGGTCACCACGTCCCCGGCCGTCGCGGCGGGCAGGTCGCCGAACGCCGCACGCAGGCCGGCCGGCGTCACCAGGGAGCCGAGCGCGCGGTTGAGCGCGCGGGTCATGGCGAACGAGCACGAGCCGACGAGCATGGCCCGGTAGAAGGGCCGATGGCCGGCGAAGTGCCGCGCGGTCGCGAGCGCCCGCTCCCGCAGCGGGCGCTCGCCGTCGGCGAGCACCGGGATCAACTCCGACCGGACGAGCTCGTGCGCGGCGGCGACCAGCAGCGCGTCGCGGTCACCGAACTGCAGGTAGACGAGTTGCCGGCTGACCTGCGCGGCGTCGGCGAGGTCGCCGGCCGGCACGGCGGTGGTGCCCCGCTCGGAGACCAGGCGCACCGCGGCGGCCATCAGCGCCGAGCGATTGCGCACCACGCGGCGGTCCGGTCGTTCTCGCACCCGGCCAACACTAGACAGATGTCAAAAAATAGGCAACTGTTAAATGGTTCGATTTAAAACCTGTGGAGGAAGTCGTGCCCCAGCAACCCGAAGTACGCACCAGCACCGGCCTCGTCCGTGGTCGCGCCGAAGACGGCCTCGCCGTGTTCCGCGGCATCCCCTACGCCGCCGCGCCGATCGGGGACGCCCGCTTCCAGTCGCCCCGGCCCGCCACGGCGTGGGACGGGGCCCGGCCCGCGGAGTCGTTGGGGCCGCCCCCCCCCCCCGATGCGACCAAGTCCCGCCCCCCCCCCGGCGACCAGGTCCACCGCACCCCCGACGACATGCGGACCCTCAACCACAGGACACCCGCCCCCCACCCCCCCCCCCCCCACCCCCCGATGGGC
>NZ_JBFAYF010000124.1:0-11339 GCF_040681165.1 Actinoplanes sp. NPDC051851
ATCGAGTGATCACTATCTACTGCGAACCAGGAGAATAATCTCCAAACGGATCCAAAACATCAATCAACTCAAATAGTTCGCAACCGCCCTCTGAGAGGCCCCTCACGACCTCCAAGAGACCCCTGAACACCAGCCACGCCGGGAAAGCTGGCACCCAGAGGTCACTCAAGCCCGCCGACACACCCATGAACGCCAGCCACGAAGATCACGCCCACGCCGCCCGTTTCGTCCGCGGGCCAGCTCGGGCCCGCGCGGGCTGGCGCGGGCCCGCGCGGGCTGGCGCGGGCCCGCGCGGGCCGGCGGCTGGGGCTGAAGGGTGCGTCGAGCGGCGCGGGACACCCCTCAGCACCAGTCAGAACCCGCCAGGCGTCCACGCACTGAGCGCGGACGCAACCTCAGTCCCCGCCACCACCGCCACCACTCGCGCCACCACTGTCGCCGAAGCTCGAACCGTCGCCGTAGTAGGCGTTCTCCGCGATCGCCGCCGAATGCCGATCCGGCACCCCGGGCCCACCCCGCGTCCCTGCCCGCCGCCGCCGATCACCCTTCCGGATGGCCTGCATCGCCGCCCGCGCCGCGACCCGCTTCTCCTCCGCCGTCACCGGCACCCGCCGTCGGCGCCGCGCCCCGACCAGCGCCACCGCGATCCCGATCCCGATCCCGGCGACCCCGACACCCACAGACCCGAGAATCCACCACATCCCCTCACGGTAGGACCCCACCGCACCAGCCCATCCGTCTCATGTGGACGGCATTCTCCGCCGCCTCTCCACGTCGAGATCGGGTCGGAGCCGGTTCCACGCTCGCGAGACGAGCGGCGCCCGGGGCGACGCGCCGAACGACCGGGGCACGTCCACCGAGGGCCACCCGGATCCGGCTGGCCCTCGGGGGTGCCTCGACCCCCTCGAGACACCCTTGACAGCCAGCCAGGCTCCCGCAGCTGGCCCTCGGGGGTGCCTCACCGCGCCTGAGACACCCCGGTGCGCCAGCCGGGAAGGAGGACGCGACACCGGAACGCCGTGTGCTGGGGAACGTGGGACGGTGGGAACGGGCAGCGGAAGCGGGCGGCGGGAACGGGCAGCGGGAACGGACGGCGGGAACGGGCGGGAGGCGGCGGCTCAGGGGAGGGAGTTCAGCTTGGCCCGGATGCGGTCGGTCATCCACGGGTCCAGCTCCTCGGCGATGGTGACGGCCTCGCGCCAGGACCAGCGGGCCGCGTCCGGGTCGCCGGAGGCCAGGTACGCATCGCCGAGCAGGGTCCAGACGACCGCCCACTCGCCCAGCTCCTCGTCGATGTCGTGGACCAGGTCGAGTGACTCGCGGAAGCAGGCGATCGCGGTGTGGTGCTCGCCGAGCCGCAGGTGGCAGAGCCCGATGATCTGGAAGGCCGTCCCGCGATCGCGCCGACTGTCCAGCTTCTCCGCCAGCTCCATCATGAGCCGGCCCTGCTCGAACGCCTGCTCGTAGGCGCCGGTGTTGGCGTAACCCCAGCCCAGCGAGGCGCGCGCCAGGCTCTCCAGGGCCGGCTCGCCGCTGGGCAGGGCGATCGCCAGGGCCCGGGCGGCGTACTCGGTCAGCAGGTCGAACCGCTCCCCGCGCTCGTGGATCTGGCCCAGGGTGACCAGCAGGCGGATCTGGGCCGGGCCGTTATCGTGGCGTTCGGCCAGTTCCAGGCTGCGCAGGCTGTAGCGCATCGCCTCGTCCAGCCGGTTGACCCGGTACGTCGCGATCGACAGCCCGTGCAGCATCCGGGCGATCACGGTGTCGTCGCCGAGCCGTTCGGCGGCGGCCAGCGACATGGTCAGCAGGTGCGCCTCGGTCTCCACCGGGACGCTCATCCGCGAGGTCGACCAGGTCAGCTTCCACACGTACTGGTCGTAGCCGTGCGCACCGGCCACCCCGACCGCCTCGATCAGCACCCAGAGCTCGGCCCGCAGCCAGGCCAGCGCCTCGTCGGGGCCGGCGGCCCGCTCCGGGATCACCCCGGCGGCGGGTGGGCCGAGGGGGACGGGTACCGCGTCGGGCAGCATGGCCAGCTTCGCGTGGCCGGCCGAGTGCAGGTAGTGGTCCAGCATCCGCTGCCGGGCCTCTCCCGCGGCGCCGGGGTCCAGCAGTTCTCCGGCGTACGCCCGCAAGAGGTCGTGGAATTGGAAGCGACCGGGGGTCGTCTCGCCGAGCAGGTTGCCGGTGGTCAGCTCGGCGAGTGCGGTGACCGCCTCGTCGAGTCCGATTCCGGCCAGTGAGGCGGCGGCCGGTGCGGTGACGTCGGGTCCGGGATGGATCGCCAGCGTCCGGAAGAGACGGGCCGCGGCCGGGGACAGTTCCGTGTAGGACCAGGAGAAGACGGCCCGGGCGCTGACCGACGGATCCGGCGACACGAAGGCGTCCAGCCCTCGCGAGCTCCGCAGCTCGTTGGCGATATCCAGCAGGCTCTGCCGGGGACGCAGCGCGGCGCGGGCGGCGACGACGGCCAGGGCCAGCGGCAGCCCACCACAGCACGCGACGATCGCGGCGACCGCCTCGGGCTCGGCGTCGACCCGGCGTGCGCCCAGCCGGCGGGCCAGGAACGCACACGCCTCCTCCCCGTCGAGCACGTCGAGAGTGACCGCTGTCGCCCCCTCCGCCGCGATCAGCCCGGCCAGGCTGTTGCGGCTGGTCACGATCACCAGGCAGCCGGGCGAGGCGGGCAGCAGGTCCCGGACGTGCTGCTCGTCGCGCACGTTGTCGAGGACCACGAGCATCCGCCGCCCCCAGATGCTGCTGCGGAAGAGCGCGGCCTTGGCGCCGCGGCCCGCCGGGATCCGCGACTCGGGCACGCCGAGCGCGCCGAGCATCCGGACGAGCGCGTCGCCGGGTTCCATGGTCCGGCCCGACGGGTCGAAACCGCGCAGGTTGAGGTAGAGCTGCCCGTCCGGGAACCGTGCGGCGACCCGGTGCGCCCAGTGCACCGCGAGGGTCGTCTTGCCGATCCCCGCCATCCCGCCGATCGCGCTGATCACCACCGGTGACGTCCCGGTCGGCCGGACGGCGAGCACGTCGGCCAGCTCCGCCTCCCGTCCGGCGAAGACCGCGAGGTCCGGGGGGAGTTGCGCGGGCCGGGGCGGCGCCGGCTCCTCGGCGTCCTGCGACAGGAGCTTCCGGTGTACGTCCCTCAGCTCGCTTCCCGGCCGCACCCCGAGCTCGTCGGCGAGCCGTTCGGTGGCCCGCCGGTACACGTCCAGCGCCTCGCCCTGCCGCCCCGCCGCCGCCAGCAGCGACATCACCCGTGCCTGGAGCGCCTCGTCCATCGGGTGCCGGTCCGCCGCCTGCCGGACCACCGGGAGCACCCGGTCGGCGGCGCCGGCCTCGAGCGCGAGGTCGGCGAGCCGCCGGGCGGCCTCCTGGTACTCCCGGTCGAGCCCGACCACGACCGGCAGCTCCCGGATCCGGGCGTCCAGGTCGGCTAAGACCGGTCCCTGCCACAGCCGCAGCGCCTGGGTGAACCTCTCCGCGTCCGCGCCCTGACGGGTCAGCTCCCGGAATCGCAGCAGGTCCAGGTTCTCCTCGGTGACCGCGATCCGGTACCCGTTCCCGGAGTGCACCAGCCAGTGCCCGGGGTCGCGCGGCGCCAGCCCCGGTTCGAGCAGCCGCCGCAGGAAGTTGACGTTGCGCTGGATCCCGTTGAGCGCGGTCTCCGGCGGCGCGTCACCCCAGGTCACGTCGATCAGCTCGGTCACCGTCACCGGCCGCCCACCCGCCACGAGCAGCGCACCGAGCAGCACCCGCAGCTGGGACTTGCCCAGCTCCACGTCCCGCCCGTCCCGCCGTACCCGCAGCGGCCCCAGCACCTCGAACCTGATCGTCACAGCGGCGGAGTGTAGGGCCCGCTCCCCCACGCCCGCTCACGCCGCATCCACCCGTCCCGAGGTTCGGTGAGCCCTCCGGTCAGCCGCCGGGCCACTCCCACACCCCGTCCGGAGTGAACAGCTCCGCGACCGGCCCGGGCTCCCCGACGTCCAGCCTCCGGAGGAACTCGACCAGCAGTCGCTGACATTCGTGGTCGGCGAGCAGCCGTTGCAGCGCATCCACACCCATGATCCTGCCGCACGGGTCGGCGACGGGGATGGCGCCGAACCGGAAGATCGATGATGATCGAGGGGGAGGTCGATCGTGAGCGATGTCCGTCGTGTCCTGCCGTCCGAAGCCGACGTGGTGATCATCGGTGGGGGTGTGATCGGGCTCAGCGCCGCCTATCACCTCGCGCGCGCCGGTGTCGAGAACGTACTCCTGCTCGACCGTGACTCCTTCGGATCAGGGTCGACCTGCCGGGCGGCAGGGGGCGTACGGTCGCAGTTCTCCGATCCGGTCAACATCGTGCTCGGGGCGCGGAGCCTGGAGACGTTCGCGAACTTTCCGGCGCTCTTCGGGCAGGAGATCGACTTCCACCGGGTGGGGTATCTGTTCCTGCTGAGCGAGGAGGCGTCCGAGAAGGCCTTCGAGGCGAGCGTCGCGCTGCAGAACGAGCTCGGCGTGCCCTCGCGGATGGTCGGCGTGGCCGAGGCCGGGCGGATGTCGCCGCTGGTCGGCACCGACGGGCTGCGGGCGGCGGCCTACTCGCCCGCGGACGGGCACTGCACGCCGGAGTCCGTGGTGCTCGGCTACGCGACGGCGGCGCGCCGGGCGGGCGCGACGCTCGTCCCGCACTGCGCGGTGACCGGGATCGGGAGGACTGCGGGGCGGATCGACGAGGTCGCGACGACGCTCGGCACCGTGCGTACCGGAAAGGTGGTCTGTGCGGCGGGGGCCTGGTCGGCGGAGATCGGTGCGTGGGCCGGGGTTCCGCTGCCGGTGACGCCGCTGCGGAGGCAGATTCTGATCACCGAGCCGGTGCCCGGCCTGGATCCGGCGACGCCGTTCACGATCGACTTCGACACCACGTTCTACTTCCACGGCGAGGGGGCCGGGCTGCTGCTCGGGATGTCCGATCCGGAGGAGACGCCGGGGTTCAAGCTGGACCGCGACGACGCCTGGCTGCCGCGGCTCGGGGAGATCATCGAGCACCGCGCGCCGCGGCTGATCGACCTCGGGATCGCGAGCGGATGGGCCGGGCTCTACGAGAACACCCCGGATCACAACGCGCTGATCGGCCGGAACGGCGATTTCCTGTACGCGACCGGCTTCTCCGGACACGGCTTCCTGATGGGACCGGCGGTCGGCGAGGTGATCCGCGACCTGTTCCTCGGCCGGGAGCCGTTCGTCGACGTCTCCAGCCTCAGCGCCGACCGATTCCGCACAGCCGGCCTCCGGCCCGAACGCACCATCGTCTGAACGGGAGATCAGCATGCTGCCCACCATCGAGGAGCTCGCACTCCAGGCCCGCAAGGCCGCCGAACGCTGCGGTGTCGACCTCGGCGCGCACGCCGGCGACCACCCGGTCCACTCCCCCGTCACGGGCGAGCCGGTGTGGAGCGTCCGCTGGCAGGACGGCCTCGACGAGACCGTCACCCGGGCGCGCGCCGCCTTCCACGATTGGCGCGTCACGCCCGCGCCGGCCCGCGGAGCCCTGGTCCGGCGCTTCGGCGAGTTGCTCCGCGAACACCAGGACGATCTCGCCGCCCTGGTCACCATCGAGGTCGGCAAGATCGTCTCGGAGGCGCGCGGCGAGGTCCAGGAGATGATCGACATCTGCGAGTTCGCGGTCGGGCTCTCCCGGCAGTTGTACGGTCGTACGATCAGCTCGGAGCGGCCCGGCCACCGGCTGATGGAGACCTGGCACCCGCTCGGCGTGGTCGGGGTGATCAGCGCGTTCAACTTCCCGGTCGCGGTCTGGTCGTGGAACACGGCGATCGCGCTGGTCTGCGGCGACCCGGTGATCTGGAAACCGTCGGAGACCGCGCCGCTCTGCGCTCTCGCCTCGGCGGCACTGCTGGACCGGGCGTGCCGGGAGACCGGTGCGCCGCAGCACCTGAGCCAGGTGGTGATCGGCGGTGCGGACCTCGGCGCCGCGCTGGTCGAGCACCGCGGGATCGCGCTGCTCAGCGCGACCGGGTCGAGCCGGATGGGCCGGGCGGTCGGTCCGCGGGTCGCCGACCGGTTCGGGCGGTCGCTGCTGGAGCTCGGCGGCAACAACGCGGCGGTCGTGACGCCCTCCGCCGACCTGGACCTGACCACCCGGGGCATCGTCTTCTCGGCGGCGGGCACGGCCGGCCAGCGGTGCACCACGATGCGCCGGGTGATCGCGCACGAGTCCGTGATCGATCAGGTGGTGGCCCGGGTCGAGGCGGCCTACCGGCGGTTGCCGATCGGCAACCCGCTGGAGCCGGGGACGCTGGTCGGACCACTGATCAGCGGGGACGCGTACGGGAGGATGCAGCAGGCGCTCGCCGAGGCGCGGCAGCAGGGCGGCACGGTGGTCCTCGGCGGCGGACGGCGCTTCCCCGAATCGGCAGCCTTCTATGCCGAGCCCGCGCTGGTCCGGATGCCCGGGCAGACCGCGATCGTGCGGGAGGAGACGTTCGCGCCGATCCTGTACGTGCTGCCCTACCGAACCCTGGACGAGGCGATCGCGCTCAACAACGACGTGCCGCAGGGGCTGTCGTCCAGCATCTTCACCCGCGACCAGGGCGAGGCCGAGCGTTTCCTCGCCGCGGACGGCTCGGACTGCGGGATCGCCAACGTCAACATCGGCACGTCGGGCGCCGAGATCGGCGGGGCGTTCGGCGGCGAGAAGGAGACCGGCGGCGGGCGCGAGTCCGGTTCGGACGCCTGGCGGAGCTACATGCGCCGGGCCACCAACACGATCAACTACTCGGGCGAGCTGCCGCTGGCGCAGGGGGTGCGGTTCGAGGTCTGACGCCCGCGAGCGCCTCACCGCCGCCGACCGGATCACCGGCGACGTGATGACCGACCTGCTCACGCCACTGTCCGATAACGATCGCGAACAGCTACACGCCCTGTTGGCCCGCCTCATCGAGCACGCCACACAGAAGGGACCCGACCGCGCTTGACAGGGGATAGATAACCGTTAACTGTAGGGGCTAACGGTTAGGGGTACGGCGATGAAGCAGGAAGTGGTCCTGGCGATGCTGGCCAAGGAGCCGTCGCACGGGTATCAGCTGCGGTCGCGACTGCGCGACGCGCTCGGGCCCTTCGGCGACGCGATGAACGCCGGCCAGATCTACGTGACGCTGAGCAGGCTGGAGAAAGCCGGCCTCCTGGCCGCCGACAACGCGGCCGACGACACGGCCGACGCCGCCGCCGCGGACACCGCCCGCTCGGACCGCAAGGTGTACGCGCTCACCGCGGAGGGTCATCAGCGTGTCGCCGAGTGGATCGGCGAGGTGGGCTGGCCACGCCCGGATCTCGCGGAGTTCCACCTGAAGCTGATCGCCGCGGCCTCGGCGGGCCTGGCCGATCCGCTGACCATCGTGGACACCCAGCGGCGGGAACTGCTGCGCCGGCTGCGGGACACTCAGCGGGCCGCCCTGGCCGAGCCGGCACGGTCGGCGGCGGCGCTGCTGCTGGAGGGCGTCGTCCTCCGGCTTCAAGCGGACCTGCACTGGCTCGAGGCGTGCGAACGGACCTGGGCACATCGGAGGGGGAACCAGTGAACGACAGCGCCGGCACGCCGGTCCTGCACGCCCGCGAGCTGCAGAAATGGTATGGCCAGGGTGCCGGGATGGTACGCGCCGTCGACGGCGTCGACCTCGCCGTCGACGCGGGCGAGACCGTGGCGATCATGGGCCCCAGCGGTTGCGGCAAGTCCACCCTGCTGCATCTGCTCGGTGGACTCGACCGGCCGTCGGCGGGCCAGGTGCTGCTGAACGGTCGCCGGATCGACGACCTCGGCGAGAAGGCCCTGGCCCGGGTACGGCGTACCGGAATCAGCTTCGTCTTCCAGTCCTTCCATCTGATGGAGGAGCTGACCGCGGTGGAGAACGTCGAGCTGCCGGCGTTGCTGGCCGGCCGCTCACCCCGGGCCGCGCGACGGCGGGCCGAGGCGCTGCTGGAACGACTCGGGCTGGCCGGCCGCTCACGGTCGCTACCCTCCACGCTCTCCGGTGGCCAACGGCAACGGGTCGCGGTCGCCCGCGCGCTGAGCAACGAGCCGTCGGTCGTCCTCGCCGACGAACCGACCGGGAATCTCGACAGCGCCGCCACCCTGGACGTCCTGCGGCTGTTCGAGGAGTTGCACGAGTCCGGCCAGACGCTGGTCATCGTCACCCACGACGCGCGGATCGCGGCGACCGCGGACCGGATGTTCACCATGCGCGACGGTACGCTCGTGGACGAGACCCGATTGACCGGTGGCACCACCGGACGGCTCGGCGCCCTCGTCGGCCTGGAGGACTGACGACGATGGGCCGCATCCTGCTGGTGGGGCGCCTCGCCCTGCGTGACCTGCGGCGCCGCCGGGTCGAGACCGCGCTGCTGCTGATCGCCGTGCTGGCGGCCACCACCACGTTGACGCTCGGGCTCGTGCTGCGTGACGCGGCGAGCGATCCGTACGAGACCACCCGGGCGGTGACCAACGGGCCCGACGTCGTCGCGAGCACCGGCCGGGACACCGGTCCGGCCGACCTCGAGGAGCTGACGTCCGCGGCCGGCGTCGTCGGGCACAGCGGGCCGTACCCGGTGATCGGCGCGACGCTCGAAACGTCGGGCAGCACCTCGGACGCCCAGGTCGAAGGCCGTGACGCCACTCCCGCCACGGTCGAGCAGCCGAAGGTCACCGAGGGCACCTGGGTACGTCCCGGAGGCATGGTGCTCGAGGCGGCGTTCGCGAGCGCACTCGGCGTGCGGATCGGCGACGTCGTGTCGCTGAGCGGCACGACGTTCACGGTCGTCGGGTTCGCGGTGACCGCCGCCATGGCGCCCTACCCGGGATCGTCGTGCGTCGTCTTCTCCGGCTGCGTCAACGGCGCCGTTCCCGAGGATCGAGACCTGCCGGCGGGCATGCTGCACAACCCCGGGCTGGTGTGGCTCACCCGGGCCGACGTGTCCTCGTTCGACGCCGCCGTGACGTATGTGATGAACCTGAGGCTCGCCGACCCGGCGAACGCCCAGGCCTTCGCCGACCGGCACGGCGGCCACGACGGCGCCCTGCCGATGCAGAGCTGGGAGAACGTCCTCGCCGACGCCACCGACCTGGCCGCCGACTCGCAGATCCTGCTGCTGATCGGCGCCTGGCTGCTGAGTCTTCTCGCCGTGGCGGGCCTCTCGGTGCTCGTCGGCGGGCGGATGGCCGACCAGAACCGGCGTGTCGGGCTCCTCAAGGCGGTCGGCGGTACGCCCGGACTGGTCGCCGCGGTGCTGCTCGCGGAGTACCTCCTGGTGGCCGTCGCCGCCGCCGCGGGCGGCCTGATGATCGGTGCGGTCACCGCCCCGCTGCTCACCGAGTCCAGCGCGGGCCTCCTCGGCAGTGCCGGGACCGCGTCGCCGGCCTGGTCCACGATCGGCCTGGTGATCGCCGCGGCGACCGGCGTCGCGGCAGCGGCGACCGCCGTCCCCACGGTCCGGGCCGCACGGGTCAGCACGGTCAGCGCACTGGCCGACGCGGCCCGCCCGCCGCGGCGCAGCGGTGGCCTGATCGCCCTCTCGGCGTGGCTACCGGTCCCCCTGATGCTCGCGCTGCGGGTGGCCGCCCGCCGCCCACGTCGGGTGCTGCTGGGCGTGGTCAGCATCGCGGTCACGGTCAGTGGGATCTACGTCCTGCTGGTGCTCGACCGGTTCCTCGGCACACGGGCGCCCGCCATCGGATACGACGAGGCGCAGGTACGGGTCCTGCGACACGTGCTGCTCATGTGGTCGGTCATCCTGCTCGTCCTGGCGGCGGTCAACGCCGTCGTCATCACCTGGGCGACCGTGCTCGACAACCGGCACGCGTCGGCGTTGTCGCGGGCCCTCGGCGCCACCCCGCACGAGGTCACCGTGGCCCTGGCGACCGCGCAGGTGCTGCCCGCGCTGGCCGGTGCCGGCCTGGGGGTCTTCCCGGGCGGCTGGGCCCTGTTCGCCGCGATCGCGCAGATCACCGGCGGAAGCCGCGACGAGGCACCGCCACCCGCTCTCCCGCACCTGATCATCCTGCTTCTCGCGACAGGCGTGGCGGTGGCGGCCCTGACCGCCGTCCCCGCCGGCCTCGGCGGGCGCCGGCCGGTGACCGAGAACCTCTGAGCCGGGCGGAATTGGTGAAGCCCGGGGATATGGCCAATCCCCGGGCCTCCATGTGCCACTGAATTGCACACACCAGCACGTTTAAGAGCGCCGGATCATGCTGATGACATACGGGTTTTGCCTTTAAACTACCGCCGCTCGAAGCGCGGCGGGCCGGAGTTGAACCGGCATCCGCTGTCTCCGTCCCGCTCCGTCGATCTGGTGATCAGTGGCGAATGCTGACATTGGAGCGAGAATCTGAGTTTCAGGCCGGCTGCCTCTGCCAGTTGGGCTACCCCCGCATGTGGTGCGGGGGGCGGGGTTCGAACCCGCACTGTCACCGGCGTCATCAGCTTCAGCTTCAGCTGTCAGCTTTCGCGCCCCTCTCGGGCGCGTCCCCGCGCTCCCACGGGGAGTCTCACATTACCCAAACAGGTAGCCGAAGACCGCGGCACCCACACGCTCGTCGGTGACCTCGGTGTTGTTGGCCTCCTCGCGCGCGAACTTCACCGCGGTCTGCAGCGTCAGCACCCGGTCGAGGATCTCGTTGACCCGCCGGGCCGGCAGCGCACCGGAGAACTTCAGCGTGGTCCAGTACCCGACCGTCACGTCCTCGTAGTAGACCTCGACCTGCGCCGGGTGCTTCTCGGTCGCCTCGGCCTTGACGTGGTTGCGCGGCACCTTCTTGGTCCGGTTCGTCCGCACCGGCTCGGTCCGCCAGCTGTCCGTGGAGTCGTCGCGCACCCAGGACTCGGCCGCGTCCAGCACCGGCAGCTTCTTCACGAAGGTGTGCAGGTCGACCAGCTGCTTCTCCAGGAAGAGCAGGTAGGTCACCGGGGCCTGCGCCACGATCGTCCGGCCGTCGACCACCACGTCGGCGCGCGCCACGCAGTTCGTCCAGTCCTTCGTCGCGGTCACGTCGAAGAGCCGGGTCAGCGTCGCCGAGACCTCGCGCAGCACGTCCTCCGCCTTGATCTGCACCCGAGTGGACTCGGCGGGCAGCTGCTCGCCCTCCTCGTCCTTCGGCTGGTAGGTGCGCGAGATCCCGGCCAGCGGCCCGGTCTTCTGCACGGCGTGGTGCGCGTCGCTCAAGTCCGCGAACGCCTTGCTCTTGACCCTGGCTATTCAGACTGAATGGCGTGCATCGAGGGCGATAAAGGAAAGGTGCGCCTGACCTGCAAGGATGTGGGTGTCTACGCCATGTCCAC
>NZ_JBFAYF010000125.1:0-10779 GCF_040681165.1 Actinoplanes sp. NPDC051851
GCCAGGTCACCGGTGCGATACATCCGCCCACCACCGAACGGACACGCCACAAACCGTGACGCCGTCATCCCCGGACGAGCGACATAACCGCGAGCCACACCGGCACCGCAGATGTAGACCTCGCCCGTCACACCCGGCGGGACCGGCTGCAGGAACTCGTCCAGAACGAACACACGTTCATGAGCGAGCGGGACACCGATCGGCGGCGCACCCTCACCAGGAGAGAGCCGCACCGCTGTCGTGATCACCGTGTCCTCAGTCGGACCATACGTGTTCCACACCACCGCCTGAGACAGCCACCGATTCGCCAAGTCGGCACTCAGCCGCTCAGCGCCCAGCACCCAAGTCGCGACACCCGGCACCGCCGCCGGGTCGAGGACCGAGAGCAGGGACGGCACCACACTCGCGGCCGTCACCCCCGAGTCACGGATCATCTCGGCCAGCAGCGCAGGATCGGTGCGCTCCTCCGCCGAAGCGATCACCAACGTGCCACCCGAACCCAACGTCACCGCCAAGTCCAACACCGCCGCGTCGAAACTGAACGCCGCGAACTGCAACACCGTCTCACCCAGGCCCAGAACCGGACCCATACCATCGATCAACGCGGCCACACTCGCGTGCTCGACCGCCACACCCTTCGGACGACCCGTCGAACCCGACGTATAAATCACGTAAGCCAGGTGGTTACCGGCCGGCAGCGGGAACTCCTGCGACGACTCGGCATCGTCCGGGACCAACAACGGCAGATCACCGAACGCACGATCACCGACGACCGCACGCACACCCGCATCAGCAACGATGAAATCGAGACGATCCTGCGGATACGCAAGATCAAGCGGCACCCACGCCGCACCCGCCTTCCACACCGCCAACTGAGCCACGACCACCTCGACACCGCGAGGCAGACAGATACCAACCCGGTCCTCGACACCGACACCAAGAGCGATCAAACGCGACGCCAGAGCATTCGCACGCGCGTCCAGAACACCGTACGAGAGAGAAGAAGAACCGAAACGCAAAGCTAAAGCTGACCGATCCTGAACAGCAAAACGCTCCAAGAAAGACACCCCGACAGGGGTGCCGGAAGGCGACGACACGACGAGGTCGCGCTCGGCGGGCGTCAGGACCGCGATCTCACTCAGACGACGCGACGGATCCTCGGCGACCTGCTCCAGCACCCGCGCCAGACGGTCCGCGATGGACTGGGCGGTCGGCTCGTCGAACAGGTCGGTGGCGTAGTGGATGCCGCCGTCGAGACCGGCCGGAGCGCCCTCGGCGTCGCGCTGCTCCATGAGCGTGAACGACAGGTCGAAGCGGGCCGGGCGCGGCACCGGCGAGTCGAGCTCGGCCACGCGCAGGCCGGGCAGACTCCACCGGGACCCCTCCGCCGCCTGCACGGCGAGCATGACCTGGAAGAGCGGGTTGCGGGAGAGCGAGCGCTCCGGGTTGAGCACCTCGACCAGCTTCTCGAACGGCAGATCCTGATGCGTATACGCCGCGAGATCGGTCTCCCGGACCCGCCCCAGCAACTCGCCGAAGGTGGGGTCGCCGTCCAGCCGGGTCCGCAGCACCAGGGTGTTGACGAAGAAACCGGCCAGATCGTCCAGCGCCGCGTCACCCCGGCCGGCGATCGGCGTGCCGACCGGCACGTCGGTGCCCGCGCCCATCCGGGACAGCAGCACGCCGAGCGCCGCGTGCACCACCATGAACATCGTCGCGCGGCCCCGGCGGGCCACCTCGACCAGCCCGGCGTGGGCCGCGGCGCCGAGCCGGATCGGCACCGAGCCACCACGGAAGGTCGAGGTGGCCGGGCGCGGGCGGTCCGTCGGCAGGGCGATCTCGGCGGGCGCCCCGGCGAGGGCCGTCCGCCAGTAGTCGAGCTGGCCGGCGAGCACACTGCCCGGATCGGACGGGTCGCCGAGGACGTCGCGCTGCCAGAGGGCGTAGTCGGCGTACTGCACCGGGAGTTCGGTCCACTCCGGCGCCCGGCCGGTGCGGCGGGCCGCGTAGGCCGCCTCGAGGTCCCGGGCCAGCACGCCCATCGACCAGCCGTCCACCGCGATGTGGTGCGCGACGATCACCAGGATCGACGAGGCCGGCCCGACGCGCAGCAGGCAGGCACGCCAGGGCAGGTCGGCGCGTACGTCGAAGTCCCGCCCCGCCGCCTCGGCGATCAGGCGATCCGTGTCGTCCCCGCCGCCGACGGGCAGGACCGCCAGCGCGGGCCGGCCGGCCGAGCCGTCGAGCACCCGCTGCCGCACCACCCCGTCGACCTCCGGGTAGACCGTCCGCAGGATCTCGTGCCGGACGGCGACGTCGCCGAGGGCCGCCTCCAGAGCGGCCACGTCGAGCGGGCCGGTCATCCGGAGGGCGAGCGGCAGGTTGTACGCGGCCCCGGCGCCCTCCTCGGTGTCGGACATCCGGTTCAGGAACCACATGCGCTGTTGGGCGAAGGAGAGCGGCAGCGCCTCCGGCCGGGCCTGCGGGGTGAGCGCGGGCCGGGCCGTGCCGGACTGCTCGTCGATGAGCCGGGCCAGCCCGGCCGCGGTGGGCGTCTCGAAGAGCGTGCCGACCCCGATGTCCAGGCCGAGGACCGCCTGCAGCCGGGTCACCAGCCTCATCGCCAGCAGGGAGTCGCCGCCGTGGTCGAAGAAGGAGGCGTCGGCCGACATCCGGCCGAGCCCGAGGATCTCGGCGAAGAGCGCGCAGAGGATCTGCTCGGCCGGGGTCACCGGCTCCCGGCCACCCACGACCCGGCCGGCCGCGGGGTCGGGCAGCGCGTCCCGGTCCACCTTGCCGTTGACGGTCACCGGCAGCGCCTCCATGACCACGACCGCCGACGGGACCATGTGCTCCGGCAGATGGTCGGCGACATACTCCCGCAGCCCGCCGCCGTCGACCGTGCCCACCACATAGGCCAGCAACCGGTCGTCCCGCACCACCACAACCGCCTGCGACACACCTTCGTGACCGGTCAGCACGGCCTCGATCTCGCCAGGCTCGATCCGGAACCCACGCAACTTCACCTGATCATCGGTACGACCCCCGAAATGCAGATCCCCGGCAGCGTCCCACCACACGAGGTCCCCGGTCCGATACATCCGCCCCCCGAAGGGCGAGGCAACAAACCGCTGAGCGGTCAGCGCCGGACGGTGCAGATAACCCTGCGCCACATTCGGGCCCGACACATACAACTCACCACGCACGCCCACCGGGACAGGGCGCAAGAACTCGTCCAGCACGAACACCCGCGCATTCGCCACCGGACGACCGATAGGCACCCCACCAGCCGACAGCGGATCGCTCATCGCGGCGCACACCGTCGTCTCCGTCGGACCATAAGCATTGACCACCCGACGATCCGACCAACGCTCCACCAGAGCGGGCGGACACACCTCACCAGCCACGACCAGCGTCCGCACCGACTCCGGCAACCACTCCACCGTCGCCAACAACGACGGCGGCACCGTCACATGCGAGATCTCATAACGAGCCAGCACCTCCGACAGACCACCACGCGGCGGCAACTCACCCGGATCAGCAACCACCAAAGCCGCACCCGACACCAAAGCCATCAACAGCTCAGAAACCGCGGCGTCGAAACTCGGCGACGCCAACTGCAACACCCGCGCCTTCGCATCCACGGCGAACCGGTCGATCTGCGCCACCGCCAAGTTCGCCAGACCACGATGCGGCACCACCACACCCTTCGGCCTGCCCGTCGAACCCGACGTGTAAATCACGTACGCAGGAAGATCCAAAACGGTCACCGGCGGCACCTCACCGACCGGAAGGTCATCCCAGCCCTCTGACGTGATCACCAAACGAGGAGCCGCGTCCTCCAGCAGGAGATCGATCCGCTCCTGGGGATAGGCCAGGTCGATCGGGACAAATGCCGCGCCGGCCTTGGAAACCCCCAACCAGAACGCGAACAACTCCAACGAACGCGGCACCATCACCGCCACCCGATCACCCGGCCGCACACCACGCCGCACCAACTCCGCCGCGATCCGCGACGAACGATCATCCAACTCCGCGTACGTCCACGAACGATCAGCACCCACCAGAGCCACCGACTCCGGAAAACGCGCCAACAACTCCGGCAACGTGCCCCACTCCACCGGACTGGCCGTAGCGTTACGAGTGATCAGCAAGTCGTCGCGCTCGGCGTCGGTCAGGACAGCCAGGGTTCCGACGCGGCGGGTGGGGTCGGCGAGCTGCGCCAGCACCGACAGCAACCGGCGGGCCAGTAGCGCCGCGGCGCCGTCGTCCACCACGTTCGGCCGGTGCGACAGGCGGAACTCCAACTCCTCCGAGGCGACCAGGGAGAGCGGGTAGTTCGTCGACTCCCGGATGCCCGCGTCCGTCACCACCAGGCCCCGTGCCGTGGGCGTCACGGTCGAGTCGCCGGGGAAGTTCTGGAAGGCCAGCATGGTGTCGAGACCGGCGCCGGGCCCGGCCACCCGCTGGATCTCGGTCTGGCCGAGGTGCTGGTGTTCGAGCAGTCTCGACTGGTCGTCCTGGAGCCCGGCGAGCAACTCGGCGACCGTCCGGTCCGGGTCGAGACGGACGCGGACCGGCACGCTGTTGATGAACAGGCCGAGCATCTCGGCCATCCCCGGCAGCTCCACCGGCCGCCCGGTCACCGTCGCGCCGATCACCACGTCGGTACGCCCGGTGACCTGCCCGACGACCATCGCCCAGGCCGCCTGCACCACCGTGTTCATGGTCAGCCCGTACGCGCGGGTCATCGCGGTGAGCGCCGCCCGCACCGCCGGATCGGCCGCGAACCGGACCGTACGCGCCCGGACCACGGAACCGGCCGGCTCGTCCGGGGCGACCAGGGTGGGCCCGGTCAGGCCGTCCAGCGCCCGCCGCCACGCGGTCTCCGCGGCACGCCGGTCCTGCCGTCGCAGCCAGGCCGGGTATTCCCGGTACGGCGGCGCCACGGGCAGTCCGGCGTCGCTGCCACCGGCCTCGTACGCGGCCCAGAGCTCGCGGGTCAGGATCTGCAGCGACCAGCCGTCCACGATCAGGTGGTGCAGGGTGACGACCATCCGGTGCCGGCCGTCGCCCAGCCGGAGCAGGAGCACCCGCAGCAGTGGGGGCGCGGCCAGGTCGAATCGCCGGGACCGTTCCCCGGCGGCCAGCCGGTCCGCCTCCGCCCGGGCGGCCTCCGGGTCCAGGGCGGACAGGTCCACCTCCCGCCACGGGATCCGGGCGGCCGCGACCACCGCCTGGACCGGCTCCTGGAGGCCGGTGAGGTGCAGGAAACCGGCGCGCAGGCCGGCGTGCCGGGCCAGCAGGACGTCCCAGGACGCCCGCAGCGTGCCGGGGTCGAGGTCGCCGTCGACGTCGAGCAGCAGCTGTTCCACGTAGACGTCGGCGCCGTGCTGGTCGAAGAGCGCGTGGAAGAGCAGACCCTTCTGCAGCGGCGCGGTGGGCAGCACCTCGACCAGGCCGGGCACCCGCGCCTCGGCCTCCTCGACCAGCTCCTGGTCCAGCGCGATCAGGGGGAAGTCCACGGGGGTGTGCCCGCCGGCGCCCGGCTGCTCCGCGTGCCGGGCCAGACCGGTGAGCACGGCCGCCCAGCGGTCCAGCAGGGCGCGTACCCCGTCGGCGTCGAGCAGGTCACCGGGCCAGGCCGCGGTGAGGGTGAGCCGTGGGCCGCCGGGACCCGGCCGCACGTCGCCCATCAGGTCGACGGCGTGTGCCAGCGGCAGGTCGTCGCTCGCGTGGCCGCCCGGACCGCGGTCCGGCGCCGCGGCGATCCGGCCCAGGTAGTTGAAGCCGATCTGGGCGCCCGGTGACGTGCCGAGGGCCGGTGCGCCCACGGCGTCCAGGTATCGCAGCAGGCCGTACCCGAGGCCGTCGCCGGCCGCGCGGACCTGCTCCTTCACCCTCTTCAGCAGGCGGCCCGCGGCTGGCCCACCGGCGGTCACCTCGGCCACGTCGAGCGGTCCGGCGTCGATGCGTACGGGGTGGACCGCGGTGAACCAGCCGATGGTGCGCGACAGGTCGAGGTCACCGCCGAGCGGATGGCGGCCGTGCGTCTCGACGTCCACGAGGTGCCCGCCCGCGCGACGGTCGCCGAGCGCCGCGGCGAGACCCGCGAGCAGCACGTCGGTGACGCTCGCGTGGAACGCCGCCGGGACCCGGTCGAGCAGTGCCGCGGTCACCGGGGCGGGCAGGTCGACGGAGGCGTACCGGCCGGAACCGGCGGTGTCCCGCTCCGGGTCGATCGGGCGGCCGCCGAGCGGCGGCTCGGTCACGGCGAGCGCCGAACTCCAGTGCGGGAGCTCGGCGCGGCGGCGCTCGGCCTCCGCGGTCAGCTCCCGCGCCCAGCCCCGGTAGGAGACCGGCACCGCGCCGGGACGCCGGGGCTGCCCGGCCGCCGTCGCCGCGTACTGGTCGCCGAGCTCGGCGGCGAGGATCCGCATCGACACCGCGTCGACGACGAGGTGGTCGGCGACGAGCAGCAGGCGCCCGGGCTCGTCCGGGCCCAGGTCGAGCCAGACGACCTGCAGCATCGTTCCGGCGCGCGGGTCGAGACGACCGGCTGCGGCCCGGGTGTGCTCCTCGATCAGGGCGGTCAGCCGGTCCGGGGCGGCCGCGACCCGGAGGATCGCGGCGCCGGCCCGGACCGTGCCGGGCGCCGGCACGTCGAAGACGCGGCGCTCCGGGTCGAGCCGGGCACGCAGCATGTCGTGGTGGTCGAGCACCGCCTGGACCGCCGCGGTGAGAGCCGCCGGGTCGGCGCCCGCGGGGATCGTCAGCAGGTCACTCTGGATCACCGTGGCCGCCGGGGTGGCGCCGAGCCGGTCGAAGAGCTCGTGCATGACCGGGACGAACGGCACCTCGCCGACGCCGGAGTCGGCCGCGACGACGGCGTCCTCCGGGATCTCGGCGGCGACGGCGGCGAGAGCCGCGGCGGTCTGGTGCTCGAAGACCTGCCGGGCGGTGATCACCAGGCCGGCCTTGCGAACGTGGGAGACCAGCAGCATCGACATGATCGAGTCGCCGCCGAGCCCGAAGAACGAACCGTCGGCGGGGACGTCATCCCTGCCCAGGACCTCGGCGAACAGCTCGCAGAACAGTTGCTCCCGCGGGGTCTGTGCCGCCCGGCCCGTCTCCTCGGCATCCGGATCCGGCAGGGCCGCGCGGTCGAGCTTGCCGTTGACCGTCAGCGGCAACGCGTCCAGGCCGATGATCGCCGACGGCACCATGTAGTCCGGCAACACCGCGGCCGCGTGCTCCCGCAGCCCCTCCACCGAACCGACCACATAGGCGATCAGACGGTCGTCGCGGACCAGCACGGCGGCCTGAGAAACATCGGGGTGACCGAGAAGGATCGCCTCGACCTCACCCGGCTCCACCCGGAAACCACGAATCTTCACCTGATCATCGACCCGGCCCGCGAAATACAGGACACCATCACGATCACGGCGGGCCAGGTCACCGGTGCGATACATCCGCCCACCACCGAACGGACACGCCACAAACCGTGACGCCGTCATCCCCGGCCTGGCCACATAACCGCGAGCAACACCGGCACCGCAGATGTAGACCTCACCGGTGACGCCCGGCGGGACCGGCTGCAGGAACTCGTCCAGAACGAACACTCGCTCGTGAGCGAGCGGGACACCGATCGGCGGGGCCACCGAATCCGGGGACAACCGCACCGCCGTCGTGATCACCGTGTCCTCAGTCGGACCATACGTGTTCCACACCACCGCCTGAGACAGCCACCGATTCGCCAAGTCGGCACTCAGCCGCTCAGCGCCCAGAACCCAGTTCGCAACCCCCGGCACCGCCGCCGGATCGAGGACCGACAACAGGGACGGCACCACACTCGCCGCCGTCACCCCCGAGTCACGGATCATCTCGGCCAGCAGCGCAGGATCGGTGCGCTCCTCCGCCGAAGCGATCACCAACGTGCCACCGGAGCCGAGCGTCACGGCCAGGTCCAGGACCGCCGCGTCGAAGCTGAACGCCGCGAACTGCAACACCGTCTCACCCAGGCCCAGAACCGGACCCATACCGTCGATCAAAGCGGCCACACTCGCGTGCTCGATCGCCACACCCTTGGGACGGCCCGTCGAACCCGACGTGTAAATCACGTAAGCCAGGTGGTTACCGGCCGGCAGCGGGAACTCCTGTTCGGCTTCGGCATCGTCCGGGACCAGCAACGGCAGATCACCGAACGCACGATCACCGATGACCGCACGCACACCCGCGTCAGCAACGATGAAATCGAGACGATCCTGCGGATACGCGAGATCAAGCGGCACCCACGCCGCACCCGCCTTCCACACCGCCAACTGAGCAACGACCACGTCGACACCGCGAGGCAGACAGATACCGACCCGGTCCTCGACACCGACACCGAGAGCGGTCAAACGCGAGGCCAGAGCATTCGCACGCGCGTCCAGAACACCGTACGAGAGAGAAGAAGAACCGAAACGCAAAGCTAAAGCTGACCGATCCTGAACAGCAAAACGCTCCAAGAAAGACACCCCGACAGGGGTGCCGGAAGGCGACGACACCACCAGATCACGCTCGGTCGGCGTCAGGACCGCGATCTCACTCAGACGACGCGACGAATCGGCGGCGACCTGCTCCAGGACCCGCGCCAGACGGTCCGCGATGGACTGGGCGGTCGGCTCGTCGAAGAGGTCGGCCGCGTAGAGGATGTCGCCGTGCAGGCCGGCGGGGGCACCGTTCTCGTCTCGACACTCACCGAGAGTGACCGAAAGGTCGAAGCGGGCCGGGCGGGGAACCGCCGACTCCAGCTGCCGGACCGCGAGGCCGGGCAGATCCCAACGGGTCGGCGGCAGAGTCTGCACGGCGAGCATGACCTGGAAGAGCGGGTTGCGCGCCAGCGAGCGCTCCGGGTTGAGCACCTCGACGAGCTTCTCGAACGGCAGATCCTGATGCGCGTACGCCGCCAGATCCGTCTCCCGCACCCGCTTCAGCAGCTCACTGAACGTAGGGTCACCGTCCAGCCGGGCCCGCAGCACCAGCGTGTTGACGAAGAAGCCGGCCAGGTCGTCCAGGGCTGCGTCGCCCCGGCCCGCGATCGGTGTGCCGATCGGCACGTCCGCACCCGCGCCCAGCCGGGAGAGCAGCACCCCGAGCGCCGCGTGCACCACCATGAACATCGTCGTGCCGTACCGCTGCGCGAGTCCGATCAGCGCGGCGTGGACCGAGCCGTCGACGGCGAGCGGCACGGCGCCGCCGTCGGCGGAGAGGGACGGCGGGCGCGGGCGATCGGCGGGCAGCACCAGCTCCTCCGGCGACCCGGCGAGCTCGGCGCCCCAGTACGCCAGCTGCCCGCCGAGCGGGCTCTCCGGGTCGTCCGGGTCGCCGAGGACCTCGCGCTGCCAGAGGGCGTAGTCGGCGTACTGCACCGGAAGCGGCGCCCACGACGGAGCGGCACCCTGGCGACGGGCCCTGTAGGCGGTGCTCAGATCACGGGACAGCACACCCATCGACCAGCCGTCCACCGCGATGTGGTGCGCCACCAGCAGCAACACGTGCTCGTCCGGCGCGATGCGCAGCAGCCGGGTCCGCCAGGGCAGGTCCACGCCGAGGTCGAAGCTCTGGCCGGCGAGCGTGGCGAGCGTGGCCGGCAGCTCCTCCGGGGTCACGTCGCGGGTGAGCAGCGGCGGCCGTCCGGCCAGACCGTCCAGGACGAGCTGGTACGGCGCCCCGTTCCGCTCGGGGAAGATCGTGCGGAGGATCTCGTGCCGGCCGGCCACGTCGCCGAGGGCCGTTTCCAGGGCGGTCACGTCCAGCGCGCCGGTCATCCGGAAGGCGAGCGGCAGGTTGTACCCGGCGGCGGATCCCTCCAGCCGGCCGAGCAGCCACATGCGCTGCTGGGCGTAGGAGAGCGGCAGGGGGTCGGGGCGGGTACGGGTGGTCAGGGCGGTGTGCTCGCGGGTACCGGGCCGGGTCAGGCGCCCGGCCAGTCCGGCGACGGTCGGCTCGGCGAAGATCTCCCCGATCGCGACCTCGGCACCCAGCACCGACTTCACCCGCGCCAGCAGACGCATCGCCGCCAGACTGTCCCCACCCAACTCGAAGAACGACACATCAGCCGGCACCGCGTCACGACCGAGGACCTCCGCGAACAGACCGCACAGGATCTCCTCCGTCGGCGTCGCCGCAGCCCGCCCACCGACCTCGAACCCGACCTCCGGATCGGGAAGCGCAGCCCGATCCACCTTCCCGTTCACCGTCAACGGCAACACGTCCAACTCCACGAACACCGACGGCACCAGATAGTCCGGCAGGCGATCGGCCACATGGTTACGCAGACCGGTGAGATCGCCGACCACGTAAGCGACCAGCCGCTGATCCCGAGCCAAAACCGCCACCTGACGCACCGCCGGATGCGCGGCCAGCACCGCCTCCACCTCGGCCGGCTCGACCCGGAACCCACGAATCTTCACCTGATCATCGACACGACCCGCGAACACCAGGTTCCCGTCACCGTTCCAGCGAGCCAGATCACCGGTGCGATACATCCGCCCACCACCGAACGGACACGCCACGAACCGCTCCGCCGTCAACCCCGCCAGTCCCGTATAGCCACGGGCCAGACCACCACCCGCGACATACAGCTCACCGGTCACACCCAACGGAACCGGCTGCAGGAACTCATCCAGCACGAACACCCGCATGTTGTCCCGAGGACGACCGATCGGCAACACCGAAGGCACCACCGCACCCGGCTCCAACACGAACGTCGTCGCACACAACGTGGTCTCGGTCGGA
>NZ_JBFAYF010000126.1:0-9367 GCF_040681165.1 Actinoplanes sp. NPDC051851
ACCGCGTCAAACGCCCCACCGACCACGGAACCCGCCACCCCGAACCAGCGATACCCATCGTGGCCTGCCCAAACGCCTTAAATTAACGGCATTGGGTCATGGGGTGAGGGAGCGCCGGGTCACGCATCGGTGGCTGTCGTACTCGCGACAGTCCGGGTATTACGCCGTGGACTGCTTCGCGCGTACCGGAGAAGTGATGAATGTCGAAAAGGTCTCGGCGGTGAGCGGTTTGGCGAAGAGGTAGCCCTGGCCGGTCACGCAGCCGAGCGCGCGCAATTCGGCGACCTGTTGTTCGGTCTCGACACCCTCGGCGACCGTGGTCAGGTGCAGGACCTCGGCGAGCCGGATGATGGCCTCGGCCACGGCGGAACCCTCCGGGCTGCCATTCAATTCGGCGACGAAAGCGCGGTCGATCTTCAGGATGTCGACCGGTAGCCGGGTCAGGTATTGCAGCGACGAATAGCCGGTGCCGAAATCGTCGATCGCGATGCGGATGCCGTGCTCGCGGAATGCCCGCAGGGCCGCGATGCCGCTGGAATCGTCGACCAGCGCGGATTCGGTGATCTCCAGGACCAGCCGCCGCGGCGTGACCCCGGTCCGATCGAGAACGGCCAGGATGTCGTGTACGACGGTCGGCTCGCGCAGCTGCCGGGGCGACAGGTTGACGCTGATGTACATCGAGGGGCGGTCCGGCAGCACGGAGAGCGCCTGTTCGAGCACCCAGAGCCCGATCTCGGTGATCGCCGCGGTCCGCTCGGCGATCGGGATGAACCGGACCGGCGAGACCAGCCCGTGCACCGGGTGCTGCCAGCGCAGCAGGGCCTCGGCGGCGACCGGCCGCCCGCTCGCCAGGTCGATCATCGGCTGGTAGAGAACGTGCAGCTCACCCCGGCGCAGCGCCTGCTGGAGGTCCTCGGCCAGGGCGGCGTCGGCGGCGCGATGATCGACCATGGCCGGCGTCCAGCAGGCGTAACTGTGACTGCCCGCGCGTTTGCTGTGATACATCGCGGTGTCCGCGTGCCGCAGCAGCGTCTTGGCGTCGTAGTCCCGCTCGGCGTGCGCGACCCCGACGCTGGCCCGGACCGGGATGACGTCGTCCTCGATACCGACCGGATTCTCCGCGGCCACCGTGAGCACACGCTGCGCGACGCCGACCGCCTCATCGCTGCCGATGTCGGTGAGCAGGATGGCGAACTCGTCGCCGCCGATCCGCGCGCACACGTCGCCGTTGCGCACCGCGGACCGCAGCAGCCGTCCCACGTGCGCGAGGAAGGCATCGCCCGCAGCATGCCCGTAGGCGTCGTTGACCAGCTTGAACCCGTCCAGGTCGATCAAGAGGATGGCCGCTGCCTCACCCCTTTTCGCGGTACGGTCGAGAGCCTCGTCAAGGCCGGCCCGATTCGCCAGCCCGGTGAGCGCGTCGGCGATGAGGCGGTCCCGGCTTTGCCGCAGCGAGAGCCACTGACGCAGCGTGGCCGCACACGTCATCACGATGAGCCCGCAGACCAGTCCACCCCAGGTCATCATCTCGCCCTCGAGGAGCGTGACGGTCAGCATCAGCAGACAGCCCACGGCGATCGCGGCCATCGGCAGATGCGTGGCCCAGGCCGGCGGGCGGGTGGTCCGCAGCACGAATGCGCGCCCGCTGTGCGCGATGGCCAGAATCGGTCCTGCGGTCATCAGCAGACTCGCCAGGACGATGCAGACCAGCACCCCGATGTCGCTGGTGACCGGGTTCCCCTCGGCGTTCCCGGCCATCCAGAACACGTCCGCGACCAGGTAGAGCGTCAGTCCGCCGGTGAGCACCGCGACCGGCCCGGCGAACCGGCTGATCACGCCGCGCAGCACGATCGACGCGACCGCCGCGAGCATCAGCACCTCGCCCAGCGGCCAGCCGATCGTCACGATCCCGATCGACGCGGTGCGCCCCCGGACCCGCACCGGCTCCAGCACGAAGTACCAGATCACCATGAAACCGGCGGCCAGCACGGTGGCCGTCTCGGCGATCAGCGCGGCCCGGGCCCGGCCGTCGTAGCGGGTCACCACCGGCATCAGGACACCCGCCGACACCAGCAGGAACATCAGCATCCGAGCGGTCGCGGCCGCCCACCACCACGCCTCGGTCGCCCCGAACGAGGCGAACGCGAGGAACACGCCGGTGCACGTCGACCCCAGCCGCCCGGCCGCGATCAGCCGCCACGGGGTGGTCCCGGTCGGACGCAACGGCGCGGCCCGCCAGCTGTACACGGCACCGGCCAGGTCGAGGATCGCGATCGTGGTCCCGAGCACCCAGATCCGGAGCTCCCCGGCGGCCGCCGCACCGAACAGCCCGGCCAGCGCGAGCACGGCGAGGACGACCAGCGCCGGCGTTCGCCGCCAGGCCACGCGCAGCAGAGCCCGCGCCCCATCCGTCACCCAGACCTCCCAGCTCACACGGCAGCACCGTGCTCCGTCGGGCCCACCCGCAACTCACCGTAGTGCCGCCCGGTTGCAGGCGGACGAAAAGCCTCGTCGCCGCGTCGCCGGCTACGTCTGTCACATGATTCCGGTCGTACGTAAAAGGTGTTAAATCAAAGCCGGGGAATCGTTGACCTTGCGTCACCGGCTGAACACGGTATTTACTTGCGTCGCTGTCGCGAGCGCTTGATCGTTGAGTATCTCCCGTTCAGGAACCTTTCCTGCGCGGTATTCGGTCGTGCCCGCGAGAAGTAGCTCATGCCCGCGGAAGTAGCGAAGAACCGACGACGAGCGGAAGAGGTGATGACGCCGTGTCGCTCAACCGTTTCGGATATCAACAGCAGCTGCGGCGGGAACTGCGGATCCGGGATCTGACCGCGTACGGCCTGGTCTTCATGGTGGTGATCGCGCCCTTCGGGATCTTCGGAAGCGTGTTCCAGGCCAGCGGCGGGATGATCGCGCTGGCCTACGTGGTCGGCGCGGCCGCGATGATCCTGACCGCTTCCTCCTATGGCGTGATGGTCGAGAAGTTCCCGGTGGCGGGCTCGGTCTACGGGTACGCCGGGCGCGCGATCTCCCCGGCCGCCGGATTCCTGACCGGCTGGGTGATCCTTCTCGACTACGTGAGCATCCCGCTGCTGCTGTCGCTGGTCGCCGGCGCGAGCATGACCTCGATCGTGCCGGGCGTGCCGATCTGGGGCTGGGTGATCATTTTCGTTGCGGCGAACACGGTCATGAACCTGCTCGGCATCAAGACCACCAAGATGCTGAACTGGGTCTTCCTCGGCGCCGAGCTGATCGTTCTAGGGATCTTTCTCGTGTACGGTCTCGCGGCGCTCGCCGACGGCAAGGGGCATGGTTTCTCGCTCGACCCGTTCTACAACGGCACCGGCTTCACGTGGTCGCTGATCCTCGGCGGCGTCTCCATCGGGATGCTCTCCTACCTGGGCTTCGACGCGCTCGGCCTGCTCGCCGAGGACGCGGTCGACGGCGCGCACACGGTCCGCCGGGCGATGTACGCGTCCCTGCTGGTGGTGGCGGTCCTCTTCGTCGCGTCCACGTACGTCGCGGCGCTGCTCGTCCCCGATCCGGCCGGACTGATCGCGAACGGCGACGCGGCCGGTACGGCGTTCTACGACGCGGCCGAGGTCGCCGGTGGACACTGGCTCGCCACGCTGACCGCGCTCGCCACCGCGCTGGCCTGGGGTATCGCGAACAACATGGTCGCCCAGGTGGCCACCAGCCGGCTGCTGATGGCGATGTCCCGCGATCACCAGCTGCCCGCCTTCCTGTCCCGGGTGTCGCTGAGCCGCTCGGTGCCGTCCAACGCGATCCTCACCACGGCCGGCATCTCGCTGATCGTCGGCGTCTGGATGGCCACCCGGGACGACGGCATCACGCTGATGAGCGCCATGGTCAACTTCGGTGCGATGTGCGCGTTCATCGTGCTGCACACGTCGGTGGTCTGGGACTACACGCGTAACGGCGGCCGGGGTGGTGCCGGGCGCAACGTGGTGGTCCCGGTGCTCGGCGCGGCCGTGCTGTTCGCGGTGATCTGGCACGCGAACCTGCTCGCCCAGCGGGTCGGCCTGATCTGGCTGGCCCTGGGCGTCCTGGTCTTCCTCTATCTCGACGCGACCGGCCGCTCGCCCCGACTCCTCGCCGCCCCTGACGCGGCTTCGCTGTCGAAAGAGGTAAGCCATGTCTGAGTACGGATACACCTTCGGCGGCCGTGAGCCGATCGCGACGATCAAGCCCGGTTCGCCGGTATCCCTGCGGACGCTCGACTGCTTCGGTGGCAAGGTGCGCGGCGTCGACGACCTGCCCAGCCGGGTCTGCGTGTTTCCCGAGCTCAACCCGGTGACCGGGCCGTACTTCGTGGAGGGCGCCCAGCCCGGGGACACCCTCGCGGTGCACATCGTGTCGCTGACGCCCGCCTCGCCGGTGGGGATCTCGTCGACGTTCCCGCACTTCGGGGCGCTGACGTCGACCGGCTACACGCGGACGCTGCAACCGCCCCTGGAGGAACGGGTCTGGCTGTACGACATCGATCTCGTTCATCAGACGGTCCGATACCAGGCCCGGAACAGCGATTTCAGTACGCTGCTGAATCTGGCCCCGATGCTCGGCACGGTCGGCGTCGCCCCGGCCGCCGGTGAGGTGCGCCAGACGATCGTGCCGGACGTGCACGGCGGCAACCTGGACACCCCGCTGCTCGCGCCGGGCGCCACGCTGTTCCTCGGCGTCAACGTGCCGGGTGCGCTGCTCGCGCTCGGCGACGGGCACGCGCGCCAGGGTGACGGCGAGGTCGGCGGCGTCGCGGTCGAGGTCGCCATGGACGTCACGATCGTGGTCGACGTGATCCCGGGCGAGCGCACCGGCACGCCCCGTCTGGAGACCGACCGCCAGCTGATCTCGCTCGGTGCCGCCCGCCCCCTGGAGGACGCGTTCCGGATCAGCCAGGAGGACCTGGTCCGGCACGTCGCCGAGCTGACCGGTCTCGATCTGCTCGACGCGCTCCAGCTGGTCTCCCAGACGACCGAGGCACGCGCCGGGAACGTGGTCGACCCGCAGTACGTGATGAGCGCCGCGATCGACAAGCGCCACCTGCCCGGCGTCGTCGCGTACGGCGGTGTCCACGACCGGCTGCGCGGCCTCTGACGACCATGCGGGACCCGATCCTCGTACGCGAGCAGTTCTACCTGCTCGCCCACGACGAGAGCCGGCACATGCGCCCCCGGTTGCACGTGCCGGCCCTCTCGGCCGGCCTGGCCGGTGCCACGGTGATGGACCTGATGATCGCCCAGCGCGTCACGGTCGAGACCGGTACGGTCCACGCCGACCGTTACGCCCGCGACTCCACCGGCGACCCGGTCAGCGACGACGTCCTCGCCCTGATCATGGACGCCCAGCTGGCCCCGTCCCTGCCGGACCTGATCCGCGGCGCGATGCCCGGCCTTTACGAGCGCACCACGGCCGCCCTGGTCCACAAGGGCGTGATCGCCGAGAAGTCGTCCACCAGCCGCTGGCGCCGCGCCAAGGAGCACGACCTCTCCGACCCGGGCATCGCCGTCCGCGTCCGCGCCAAGGTCGGATACCGCATCGAACAGCGCGACGGCCCGTCCCCCGACGCCGACAGCCTCTGCGCCCTGGTAGCGGCCCTGGGCCTGCACGGCGCCCTGCAACGCGGCAGCCGCGCCGAGATCGAGCCCCTGCTGCACCAGGTCATCCGCGACCTTCCGTCCAACGCCCGCCGCAGCCACCATCCGATCGGCGAGGCCCCGGTGGTGGCTGCCGCGGTCCTCCGGGTGGTCCAGGACCTGGCGACCGCTGCGCTCTGAGCCTTCTCCCTCCTCTCGCCGGGCTTCCCGTTCCGCTCTCGGTGTCCGATGGGCGGCAGCGCCGGGAGGGACGAGCGGCTGTGTCAGGGGAGCGGGCGGCGCCGTCAGCTGACGGCGGTGAAGCGCCACAGGTTGTCGGTGCTGCCGTTGTCGGAGTCCTGGACGACCTGGGTGCCCCAGGCGGTGGCGCCGTTCAGGACCGCGAGGAGTTTGCCGCTGTTGACGTTGCGGATCTTGTAGGTGCCGTCGCCCTGGTCGACGAGGGTCCAGCGATGATCGGCGGTGCCGTTGTCGGACCACTGGAGGACCACGGCGTTGTCGGCGGTGGACATGTCCTTCACACCGAGGACCTTGCCGCTGTTGACGTTGCGGAAGCGGTACGCACCGCCGTCCGGGATGCGAGCCCAGACGTGGTCGAGTGTGCCGGTGTCGCCCCAGGTGAGGGCGAGCCCGCCGTCGGCGGTGGACATGTCCTTCACGCCGAGGACCAGGCCGGTGGCCGCGTTGACCAGCGTGAAGGTGGGCGCCGTGCTCCAGTAGACGTTGTAGTTGAAGCCCTGTGCGTCGTGGAACGGGCCGAGGCTGACCGTCGAGCCGTTCGCCGTCGCGGTGAACTCCAGCGCGCCGTCGCCGGTCCGGGTGATCGACGCGACCGACAGGGCCGGCGGGGCGCTGAGGGTGCTGTCGCCGTAATCGCCGCAGAGGACGGACGGGCCGTAGGTGACGGCCTGGAGCGTGGTGTCGTCGTTGGCCGGCACGAGGTTCACGCTCATCGGTACCCGCACGGTGATCGTGTCCCCGGCGGCCCAGGTCCGGGTGACGGTGGCGTAGGTGCCCGGCGTGGTGGTCACGTTCTGGCGGGTGCCGTTGACGCTGATCGTGGCGTCGCTGGTCCAGGACGGGATGCGGATCCGGACGGACCACGAGCCGCTCGGTGTGCCGGAGAGCGTGAGGGTGCTCGTGTCGGCGTACGGGAAGGAGGTGGTCTGGGTTATCGTCACGCCTCGCTCGGGCCAGGTCAGGACCGAGGACGCGAACAGGTTCACGGTCAGCGTGGTGCCGGCGGAGAAGTAGATCGCCTCGGCGAGCCGGGTGTTGACCTCGACGCCGGTGCCCTGGCAGCACCAGAACGTGGTGTAGTCGGTGCTCCACGTGCCGCCGCCCCACGCGGGACCCACCCCGCGGCGGCCACCGGGCCTCAACGGGGTGAAGTACGTGATGTGCCCGTGCTCGTCGGCCGGGTTCTGCGCGCCGATCACGTGGTTGAGCAGCGCTTTCTCGTAGAAGTCGAAGTAGCCCGCCCGGTCCGGGTCGAGGACCCAGAGTTCCCGGGTCAGGCGCAACATGTTGACCGAGTTGCAGTGTTCGCAGGTGTCGCCGGTCAGATAGCCGGCGATCGCGTTCGCGGCACGGAAGTGCTCGGCCTGGCTGTTCCCGCCGATCGCGTACGTGTGGGCACCGGTGGTGATGGCCCAGGCGTTGGTGGCGATGTCCCGGTATCGCGTGGTGCCGGTCGCCCGGTACTCCAGGGCGGCGCCGATCCACTTCGGTACCTGCGTGTTGGCGTGCAGCCCGTTGAGCGCGTCGGTGCCCGCGGCGAGCGGGTCGAAGACGGCGGCGTGGTCGAACCGCTGGGCCGTGGTGAGCCACGTACTGTCGCCGGTCTGCTGGTGGATCTCGGTCAGGACCGCGTTCATCCCGCCGAACTCGGTGCCCAGCACGGTCTGCATCCGGGCGGTGGTCAGCGCGGCGGTCCGGGTGCTCACCCAGCCGGCCAGGGCCAGCAGAACGTCGCGGGCCTGCGTGTTCCCGATCAGCCGCCATACGTCGAGCAGGCCGGTGAGTGTCTTGTGGATGCAGTAGTACGGCACGTTGCCGTTGGACAGGGTGCCCGCCTCGAGGGCGTCGAAGTCGGACTCCGGGAAACCGGACAGGTATCCGTTCGAGGCCTGGCACTTCGCCAGCTCGGCCACCGTGTAGTTCGCCCTGTCCCGGCAGGTGGTGTCGCCGAGGGTCGCCCAGGCTTGGGCCCACGCGGTCAGGAAGTGGCCCTGCACGTGGCTGCGGAACGGGAAGTCCGGCGCGTCCCAGCCGCCGTTCGCCGTCGCGCCGCCGGTGGAGAGGCCGTGGTTGGCGCGGAAGACGTAGAGCAACCGGTCCGCGTCGACGAAGCGCAGGTAGCTCAGGGTCCGATTCTGATTGTCCAGCAACCGGCCGTCGGTCAGCGTGACCCGTCCGAGGGCGAAGGGGGTGGCGCTCGGGGTGACCGCCGCTGCCGCGGCCGGCCGGCCACTGAGCAGCAGCGAGCCGGTCGTCGAGGCCAGCGCACCGCCGAGGGCGGCGTTGAGCAGGCTACGGCGGGTGACGGGAAGCGGGGACATCGGGCCTCCGGGCTCGGTTAGCGCTCACGTTCCGAATCGTCAGACGGGCTTGACCACTGTGGAGCGGCCCGTGAGCGTTAACATAGCGGTCGCATCGACGAGACACAATGGAAACGGCGTCGCGGCGAGAGGCGCGTGGCCGCCATGGGACCGCAGCGGCGGCGAACTCGAGACCCCGCTGCTGGCGGGCCAGGACGTGGACGACGTGTTGCGCCGGCAGGCCGGCTCGGATCATCCCGGAGTGCTGCAGGCGGTCCGGTTGAGTCTGGACGGGCTGGCCGTGACGGATCCGGGCGGCGACGCCGCCCGGTTGTTGCGGGTGTTGTCGCTGCTGTCCCCGGACGGGATCAGCCGGGACCTGCTGGCCCGGGCCGAGCAGCACCTCGGGCTGACCGGCAACCTGTGGACGACGGTCGGGGTGCTGGCGGACGCGTTGCTGGCCGCTGTCAGCGGTGACCGGCCCGCGGCCGGGCTCGGCGACGAATGCCGGATCACGGTGCACCGGCTGACCGCCCTGGTGATCCGCCACCAGGCGAGCCTGCCGCCCGGCGACGACCTGCAGACCGCGCTGGACACCACCGCCGCCCTGCTCGACGAAATCACCGCTCGCTTCCCCAAAGACCAGGTAGCACGGCGCCGCGGCGAACTGGACGAACTGGCCGCCCACCTCGACACCGTCCTGCACCATGCCCGCCACACCGGTGGCCCGTCGCCGTTGCTGCTGGTCCAAGCCACCTGGATCGCCGGCCCCCGGCCGGACCGGTCACCGACCTACCCTTGCCACCCACCGCTTCGGCAGCCGCAAGCCGCGACCCGCAGCAAGAACTCCAAGTCCGGCTCACCGCGCAACGCGTCCTGACCCACCACCTGACCCTGCCGCAGAGCCTCGACCCCGCCCAGGCCCGCACTCTCGCGCCTACCGCCTACCGCCGACCAGCCGTTCTGGCCCGGCCTCGACCTCACCGGTGCCCACCTCGTCGACTGGACCCTGACAGAAAGTCACGTGCACCAAGCCCGATTCACCCGCGCAACCTTCGGCCGGCGGGACTGTCAACTTTCTACAGTCCCGCTGCCGTACTAGCCTCGGTCTTTCGCTGGGAGTGTCAAGAAAACGGTGTAACTCGATTTTTTGAAGGTCAGTTACGGCCTGTGGTGAGGCGTCCTTCGAAGGCAAGGTCGAAGGCGTTG
>NZ_JBFAYF010000127.1:0-8832 GCF_040681165.1 Actinoplanes sp. NPDC051851
GTTCTGGCTGGTGCTCCGGGGTGTCTCGCTCCGCGTCAGACACCCCGGAGCGCCAGCCGGGACCGGTGCCCGCGGCGGAACCGTGACCCGCGTGGGACGCCGCGGGGTCCTGGCCGTGTGTCGCCGCCAGCCGGCCGAGAACCCCGGCGATCGGGCCCCACTGCACCGCGCGCATCACGCCGGTCATCACCCGGATGCCGGTGCGGGTGCGGGGCGCGTACATCGCGATCCGGCCCGGGAACATCTTCTGGGCGGCGTCGACCCGGGGCCGCATCCGGCGTTCATAAGCGGCCAGCGGGCCGTCGGCCGATGAGGCGCCGGCCGGCGAGCCGTCGGCCGATGAGTCGCCGGAGAGCAGCGTCGACGCCAGTGCCTCGGCGCCCTGGAGGGCCAGTGCGGTGCCCAGGCCGCTGAGCGGGCTCGCGCACCACGCACTGTCGCCGAGCAGCACCACCCGGCCGCGGTGCCAGCGGTCGACCGCGGTCTGGTCGTAGGTGTCGAGGGCGAAGTCCGGCGCCTGCCGGGCCGCCGCCAGGAACTCCGCGGTGCGCCAGCCGACCCCGGCGAAGGTCCGCTCCAGCAGCGCGAAGCGGGCCTCCCGGTCACCGCGCGGCGGCAGCGAGGTGGCCGGGAAGGAGAGGCCGATCTCCTGCTCGCCCGGGTGGCCCGGCCGGGCGGTGACCAGCAGGCCGCCGGGCACATTGCACATCAGCAGCCAGTCGTCCAGGCGGGGCGTGCCCGGGCGCTCGGTGAGGGTGAACCAGGCGTGCGCGAAACCGAGCGGGCGGCGGAACCCCTCCTCCGGGCCGAAGGCGAGCGACCGCACCCGCGAGTGTGCTCCGTCCGCGCCGATGACCAGGTCGAACGTGGCGGCGGGACGACGGCGGAACGTGACGCGTACCCCGGAAGGGGTTTCCTCGAGGGTCTCCACGGTGTCGCCGAACCAGTGCGTGACGTGCTCGGCCGCCGCGTCGTGCAGGACCCGGGCGAGATCCGTGCGCAGCAGCTCCTCCGTGGAGACGAAGCCGTGACCGCCGAAGGCCTCGGCGGGCATCGCCGCGCGCCGCCGTCCGCTCTCGTCGATCCAGGCGACACCCCGCTGGTCGACCAGGTGGGTCAGGCACTCGCCGAGCAGCCCGAGCCGGTCGAGCACGTCCCGCGAGTCGCCGCGCAGATCGACGGTCTGGCCGCCGGTGCGCAGCTCGGGAGCGATCTCGACGACGGTGACCCGCCAGCCCGCCCGGCCGAGCATCACCGCCAGCGCGTCGCCGCCGATGCCCGCACCCACGATCAGAACGTTGCCCATGACTCCCCCTAATGCGAAAGGCTTCGCTTTTAACGTACGAGCGCAGGCGCTTCTAATGCAAGTGCTTTCGCGTTAGAGTCGTCGGTGTGACCCAGGTGACCGGAAATGCCCGCCCCGGCGGCCGCACCGCCCGCACCCGCGACGCCGTGCACGCGGCCGTTCGTGAGCTGCTCGCCACGTCGGCGGATGGCACGATCAGCCTGCCCGAGGTGGCGGCCCGCTCGGGCGTGCACCAGGCGACGATCTACCGGCGCTGGCGGACGGCCGAGGCGCTGCTGCTCGACGTGGCGATGGCCGACGTCAACGACCGGTCACCGGTGCCCGCGACCGGAGACCTGCGGGCCGACCTGCTCGCCTACGGGCGGCACCTGGCCGTGAGCGTGACCCGCCCCGGCGGCCTCGGGCTGCTGCGCGCGCTGATCTCGGCGGCCGCGGATCCGGCGGTCGGGCTGGCCGGGGCGGGGGAGCTCACCGAGCAGCGGATGGAGCGGTTCCAGACGATGCTGGACCGGGCCGGCGCCACCGAGCTGACCCCGGTCGACATCCTGGAGCTGATCCACTTCCCGCTGTACGTCGCCGCGATGATGCTGCACGGGCAGCGCCCGCCGGACGTACCGGAGATGCCGGGCAACGTCGAGCGCCTGGTCGACAACGTCATCGCGGTCCTCGAACACCGCCGGGGGTAAGTCTGTCGCGGTTCCGGCCGATCGTGTCGGTGTGGCCATCCTCAACCGGGTCCGGCTGGGTGCGCGGCTGACCGCGGCCTTCGTCGCGGTGGTCGTGCTGCTCTTCGTCGTCATGGCGGCGGCCCTGACCACCACCGCGCGGCAGGGGAGCGCCGCCCAGCGGATGGCGGCGGCCCAGAACTTCGTCGCGCTGATGAAGGACGCGAAGTACTCCGCGGCCGACTTCAACGGCTGGCAGACGGCGTACGCCTTCGACGCCCTCCGCGGGGTGGCCGGCGCCGCCCAGGACACCGGCGACTCCCGGGCCAGCTTCCTCGACGCGATCCAGACCTTCCAGACCACGGTGGCCGCCGCGACCGAGGCCGCCACCAGCACCGCGACCCGGACGTCGCTGGGGGAGCTGAGCACGCTCACCGACCAGTTCCTGACCGTCGACACGCAGATCGCCGCGCTCTACAACCGCGGGACCACCGCCGGTAGGAAGGCCGCGAACGCGCTCGTCCTCGGTCAGGAGATCGAGATCTTCCAGCAGATCACCGAACACCTGGACACGGTGATCACCGTGGCGGTCGCCGACTTCACCGCGGCCCGGACCGGCGCCGACGCCGCCCGGCGCAGCGGCGAGATCCTGGTCTGGAGCGCCGGTTCGGTGGCCGCCGTCATCGCGATCGTGCTCGCGGTGGCCGTCACGCGCTCGGTGACCCGCCCGGTCGACCGGGTACGCCACCGCCTGGCGCTGCTGGCCGAGGGCGATCTCGCCACCCCGGTCGAGGTCACCGGGCGGGACGAGATCGCGGCGATGGCGACCGCGCTGCGGCAGAGCCTCGGTGCCCTCGGCGCGGCGATGCGTACCATCGACGAGTCGGCGATCTCGCTCGCGGCCGCCACCGAGCAGCTGTCGAACACCTCGCAGCAGATCGCGTCCTCCGCGGAGGAGTCCGCGAGTCAGGCCCGGACGGTGGCCGACGCGACCGGGCAGGTGTCGCACAACGTGCAGATCGTCTCCGCGGGCACCGAGCAGATGGGCGCCGCGATCCGCGAGATCGCGCACTCCACCAGCGAGGCGTCGGCCGTGGTGGCGACCGCGGTACGTACCGCCCAGGAGGCCGGCGCCACGGTCGGTGACCTCGGCCGGTCGTCCCGGGAGATCGCCGAGGTGGTCGAGGTGATCACGTCGATCGCCGCGCAGACCAACCTGCTGGCGCTCAACGCGACGATCGAGGCGGCCCGGGCCGGCGAGTCCGGCAAGGGGTTCGCCGTGGTCGCCGGGGAGGTCAAGGACCTGGCCCAGGAGACCGCCCGGGCCACCGAGGACATCACCCGCCGGGTCGAGGCGATCCGCGGCGGCGCCGACAGTGCGATCGCGGCGATCGGGCGGATCACCGAGGTCATCGGTACGGTGAGCGACTATCAGACCACGATCGCCTCGGCCGTCGAGGAGCAGACCGCGACCACGGCCGAGATGAACCGGGGCGTCTCCGACACCGCGATCAGCGCCGAGCAGATCGCCGCGAACGTCGCCACCGTGGCGCAGGCCGCCCAGTACACCACCGAGGGCGTCACCGAGGCCCAGCGGGCCACCGCCGAGCTGGCCCGGATGTCCAGCGACCTGCGCACCCTGGTGTCCCGGTTCCGCTACGAGGTCTGACGGTAGCTCTCCACGTACCGCCGACAGGGCTCCGGCATCTCGTCGCCCTCGTTCTCGGCGAACCAGATCTCGTTCTCCAGCCAGTACCGGGCGATGAACTCCTCGAACGACTCCGCACAGAACTCGATGCCCTCGGTGCCGTCCGGCTCCACCTCGGCGTAGTGGTCCTCGGACGAGACCACGGCGTGGCCGGCGCCGTTGTCCGCCAGGTAGAGGTACCAGTACAGGCAGCCCTGCTGGTCGGCGAGGAAGGTGATCAGATGTCCCTGGGCGGCGGGCATCGGTACCGGTTTTTCGGCGAGGTCGAGGTAGCAGGCCGTGCTCGACCGGACGCGCTTCTGCAGCTTGGGCGTGCTCATGAAGGTGACGAACGACGGCGGCAGGGTGAGCCCCCGCTTCGCGCACCGCTTGATCAGCTTCTTCAGCCCGCCGGTGTAGCCGTCCTCGCCGATCGGCCACTCCCTGTGCTTGCGCTGCCCGGCCAGCCAGGCGAAGTCACCGGTCAGCTCGAACGGCAGCGGCGGGAGGGCCCGATGCTCGTAGTTTCCGTAGGTGCCCACGTTCGGCCGGGCCTCGACGTCGGCCAGGTCGATGCCCCACCAGCCGGCCCGGAACGGTGTCTCGTCAACGCGCATCCGCACATGATCCAGGTCGGTCGCCGTGTGCCCGGGGTGGGGCCGGGCACACGACGATGTCGCACGTTCTCAGCAGGTGGCGAGGCTGAAGTTGAACAGGGTGTCGACGTCGCCCTCGGTGGTGTTCATCGACATCGTGCTGGTGCCGGTCGAGGTGCCGGCGTCCACCCGCAGCTCGGTGTTCAGGTTCAGCACACTCTCCGAGCCGCATTCCGCGTACGCCAGGACCGGAGCGACGTCCCAGGTGGTCCAGAGTCCGTTGAGCGGCCCGGTGAACGTGGCGTCCTTGCGCTCGGTCGACGACGAGCCCTGCCAGTAGTAGCTGGTCCGCTGCAGCGCGCTGGCGCCGGAGAGCAGGCTCGCCTTCCCGCGGTAGTTCGCCGAGGCGATCGCCACGGTCCAGCCGGCCGGGATGCTCACCAGCACGCTGATCTGGCAGTTCTTGCGGCGCTCGATGACACTGGCGTCCCCGCCGGCGGTGGCGACGAAGTCCCGGTACTTGACCCGGAAGCCGGTGTCGTCGCCGTTGCTGACGATCGAGGTGGTGCCCGTGGTGCAGCCCGATCCGTTGGCGGCGATCACCTCGACGGTGATGGTGGCGGCGGCCAGCGCGGCGGCGTCGGAGGTGGCTCCGGACGCCGCGTGTGCGGGGGTGCCGAGCGGGAGCGCGAGGGCCGTGGCCAGCACGGCGGCCAGGGCGCGATTGCGGTTTCTCATGGACTTCCTCCGGGAGCAGAGATGAACCGGGCACGGCTTTATCGGGTGCCACGGTAGTGATTCTTGAGTCATTCCAGAGCGGAAGGCTTAACATCCGGGCCCACCGTAGTGTCGGCCGTCGCGCCGACACAAGCGCCGATTTTGCATTGATCTCCATCGAATTAAAAGGGTCGTTCACGGAATCGGTTTCGGTCACGGTGCGGGTCCGATAAATGGCGATAAAACAGACAGAATGGCGTACGTAACGCGGCTTTTGGGGGTTTCCTGCCTTGCCCTCCTCTTTCACAGCCAGCACAAAGAAATCCCTTCAGTGGGTCGACCGCTGTTGACTTCTATTCACAACCGTCAATAGCTTGAGCGCGATCCGCTCCCAACCCCGAAGGGACGAACATGAAAAGGTTGTTAACCCGTGGATGTGTGGCGTTGGCGCTGGTGGCGTCCACGCTGCTCGTCTCGTCCCCGGCGTCCGCGAAACTCATTCTCACCGATCCGCCGCCCACCGACGAGATCTCCATCGAACTGGTCGCGATGGCCGGTTCGGGCTGCGCGCCGGGCACCGCCGACGTGGCGATCTCGCCGGACAACTCCGCCTTCACCGCGATCTACAGCGCCTACCTGGCCCAGGCCGGCCCGGACATCGCGGTCACCGAGAACCGGAAGAACTGCCAGCTCAACGTGCTGGTCAACGCCCCGTCCGGCTACACGTTCGCGATCGCCAAGGTCGACTACCGCGGGTACGGCTACCTGCAGACCGGCGCGGTCGCCCAGCAGCGCGCGAACTACTACTTCCAGGGCATGACGGCCGGCAGCTACGCGAACCACGCCATCGCCGCCCCGCTCGACGACAACTGGATCGCCACCGACGAGGTCCCGATCGCGTCCCAGGTCTTCCGCCCCTGCGGCGAGGAGCGCAACCTCAACATCAACACCGAGCTGCGCGTCACCAAGGGAACGTCCACCGACGTCAGCTACCTGACCATGGACTCGGTCGACGGCAGCATCGAGACGGTCTACCACTTCTCCTGGCTCCGCTGCACCACCACGAAGTAAGGGACGGCAGTGCGCCGGTGGCGAATCCGCAACATTCGCCACCGGCACCGTCTCGGGCCGGCTCGGCGTGCAGCTCCCGGGCCGTCGGGGCCGGTGGGAGCGCCGGTGACGACCGGGTTGATCCGCAGGACCATCCGGCGGGCGCCGGGATCACGCGCTGATCAGGTCGAGCGCGGTGGAGCGTGCGGGCCAGCATCATCGGGGGCTGCCCGAGCGCGTTGAGGGTGCTGGTATCGAGGCGTACCCGGGTGGTGGCGGTCGCGAGTGCGAGTCCCAGCTTCCTGGGCCGAGCAGACCCGGCCGGCCTCGACTGTGGATCGACGGATCGTGAATGCCGGTGCTCTGCTCTACGATGTCGGCCATCGGACGAGGAGTTGCGGAGAGCGCGATGGGTGTCGACGAGAAGAACGAACCGGCCGGCGTCATCGACCTGGACCCGACACGGCCGCACCCGGCCCGGCGGTACAACTACTGGCTCGGCGGCAAGGACAACTTCCAGGCCGACCGGGACGCGGGCGACGCGATCGCCGGAGTCTTCCCGCACATCCGTACGGCGGCGCGGGAGAACCGGGCGTTCATGCAGCGCGCGGTCCGGCACCTGGCCGGCGAGGCGGGCGTCCGGCAGTTCCTCGACATCGGCACCGGCCTGCCCACCGCCGAGAACGTGCACGACGTGGCCCAGGGCATCGCCCGGGACTCCCGGGTCGTCTACGTCGACAACGACCCGCTGGTCCTCTCGCACGCCCGCGCCCTGCTGACCAGCTCGGCCGAGGGCGCCACCGCGTACATCGACGCCGACCTGCGCGATCCGGAGCGGATCCTCGCCGACCCGGCGGTGCGCGGCACCCTGGACTGGTCCGAGCCGATCGCCCTGATGCTGATCGCGATCCTGCACTTCGTCGAGGACCACGAGGACCCGGCCGGCATCGTGAACCGGCTGGTCGGCGCGCTGCCGCCGGGCAGCTACCTGGTCCTGTCACACGCGACGTTCGACCCGCTCGACCCGGCGACGATCGCCGCGATGAACGCGGTGAACGAGGGCATCAAGCCCCGCTTCTGCCCACGAACGTACGCCGAGGTCAGCGGTTTCTTCGGCGACCGTACGCTGCTGGAGCCGGGCATCGTCTCGGTCTCCGACTGGCGCCCAGGCCCGGGCCCGCGCCCGGCACCGGCGGAGGCCACGGGTTACGGGGCGATCGCCCGCATCGGGTAGCCGCACCGCGCCTCTGTTCGCACCGCGCCTCTGTTCGCGTCCCGCCGGTGGCTCAGCCTGCGGTGATGCATCACTTCCGATGCATCAACTCCGATGCATCTGGGTTGATGCATCGAATCGGATGCATCGCTTCCGATGCATCAAAAATGATGCATCCAGATTGATGCTTCATTCTTGATGCATCATGTGTGGGCGACTGCGCCGTACCAAGCCACGTCGGCGGGGGCCGGGCGTGGCTGGGGCTCGGCGCCGGCGCGCCAGTCGGCGACCGAGACGATGCCCGGCTCCAGCAGGGTCAAGCTCTCGAAGAAACCGTTGACCTCGGCGTACGTTCGTGGGCAGAACGGTGGGTTGCTGTCGGTGTTGACCGCGTTGAGGCGGGCCACGGTGGTGTCGTCGAGCGGGTCGAACGTGGCGTGCGACAGGACCAGGTAGCTGCCGGGGGCCAGGGCGGCGAGCAGGCGGCGAACGATCGCGTACGGGTCGTCGGTGTCCGGGACGAAGTGCAGTATCGCGACCAGCATCAGGGCGATCGGCTCGGACCAGTCCAGGGTGCCGCGCACCGCCGGGTCGGCGAGGATCTTCTCGACGTCGCGCAGGTCGGCGTCGATGTAGGTGGTGGCGCCCTCGGGGGTGCTGCCGAGCAGGGCGCGGGCGTGCGAGAGGACCAGCGGGTCGTTGTCGACGTAGACGACCCGGGAGTCCCGGGCGATGCGCTGGGCCACCTCGTGGGTGTTGTCGGCGGTGGGCAGGCCGGTGCCGATGTCGAGGAACTGCCGGACACCGTACTCGGCGGCGAGGGTGGTGACCGCCCGGCGCAGGAAGCCGCGGTTCTCCCGGGCGGCACCCGGGAGCTGCGGGAACGCGGCTGCGATGGCGTCGCCGGAGTCCCGGTCGGCCTGGAAGTTGTCCTTGCCGCCGAGCCAGTAGTTGTACCGCCGCGCCGGATGCGGCACCGACGTGTCGATCCGATCCGACGCGCGTCCCGCCTCGCCCACCGCCGACTCCCTCTGCCGCGGGCAGCCGTCGCCGATATGTTCCGGCGAGCCCGTTCGGCGCCCAATGCGGACAGCGTAGTGATTTCCGCCGATCGATGGGGTGCGGCGCGCGGAGCCGGCCTTCGGCAGGTCCGGCCTTTCTCGAACAGGCCCGTTCCGCCTCTCGGCTGGTCGTGGGGGGGGGGGGGGGGGGCTTCGAGCCGCTAGAGACACCCCCATGACCAGCCGAACCGGACAAGCTGGCGTTCATGGGTCCCTCAGAGCGGCTGAGACACCCATGACCCTGCTGGTCGATTCTGGACCGCACGGGTGGGACGCCGGATCCCGCGTCGAGTGCCCGTCCGAATCGCTCGCCGTCCGGGGATCGTCGATTCCGTCGGCCGGGTTTCGGTCGCGGGCCCGCGGGGCGGCGGTGCCCGCAGGCGGTGGGCCGGCCGTCCAGGGTGCCTCGGGCCGGTCCGGCTGGCGATCCGGGGTGTCTCGGGCCGGTCGGCTGGTGGTCAGGGGTGTCTCGGGCGCCCGAGAGAGGATCAGTTCGTAGAACCGGGCACCGACCGTGCGGGTCGGCTCGCCGTAGTA
>NZ_JBFAYF010000128.1:0-8581 GCF_040681165.1 Actinoplanes sp. NPDC051851
GCGGGCTCGGCGGGCTCGGCGGGCTCGGCGGGCTCGGCGGGCTCGGCGGGCTCGGCGGGCTCGGCGGGCTCGGCGGGCTCGGCGGGCTCGGCGGGGAGCAGCGTCGCAGACCGGCTTCGAGGGCGGGCGGATGATCTTGGGCGGTTCCTGTCGTACCCCCGACCTATGATCGCCCGCATGTATGCGCTCTATGCCTGGGGAAACTTCATCGACGAGGTCCATCTCGACGAGCTGCCGGACTGGCTGGATCCGGCCGTGCTCCGTGGGGAACGCACCGACCTCGGCGACAGCCTGACGATCCTCGATACCGGAAACCTGCAGGTGGACGGGCCGGGGACGTGGTTCAGGGTGGACGACGAGCTGGTGCTCGGGCGGGATCTGCTCGGGCGGGATCTCTCCGGTGCCGACTGGCACGTCGCGCACATCCGGGTGAAGACCGACGGCACCATGGAGGACGCGCTGCGGATCGTCGCGACGATCGAGGAGGAGAACGACTTCGATCTCGAGGAGGACGGCTGGGCGGACCTGCTCCCGGAGGGCGAGTGCGTCCGGGGTTGGGAGGACGCCCACGGCCAGTGGGACCTGGCCCTCGTCAAGCTCTGACCACCGCGACAGCCGGGGTGACGGCCGGGCGGCGCGGGGTGGGACCGCGCCGCCACACAGTGATCTCCTAGGATCTCCGGCCATGGGGGGAGAGGCCGGTGCGATCCTGCCGTTGCGAGCGACCACTGTCGGTGAGTCGCTCGACGGTGCGGTCGCGCTGCTACGACAGCGGGCGCTGCCGATGCTCGGCGTGGGCGCCGTGCTGGCGGCCGGCGAGCAGATCCTGCTCCACCACCTGCGCGAGCGGGCCGGGTTGACCCCACCGTTCTACTGGGTGAACGACGACGCGGCCGCCTGGTGGTCGGTGGTCGTCACCGGGCTGGCGCTGGAGACGGCGATCATCACTCTGCTGGGTGGCTACGCGGGCGCGGCCGTCGGGCCGGCACTGCTCGGACGGCCGGTGCGGCACCGGGCACTGTGGCGGCACGCGCGGATCCCGAGCGCGGTGCTCGTCGCGATCATTCTCGGGCAGCTCGCCTGGCCCGGCGGGTACGTGCTGTTCGGCGCGGTCACCGTCTACGCGCTCTTCGGGCTGGCCACACCGTCGATGGCGATGGAGGGGTACGGCAATCCGTTCCGGGCGCTGGTCCGGTCGGCACGGCTCTCCTCGCGCGGCGGCATGCGGGTGGCCCGGATCCGGATCCTCGGCTACCTGACCTGGCTGGCGGTCCGGGCCGGCCTGGGCATCGGCTGGTACGCGGTGGCCTCGCTCGCCGCCGACATGTCCGGCCGGACGTGGATGGACTGGGTGGTCCCGGTCGCCTGGGCGCTCGCCAACACCGTGGCGTACCCGGCGCTGGCCTGCCTGGACGCGGTGCTGCTGGTCGAGGCGCGGATCCGGACCGAGGGGCTGGACATCGCGGTCAACCGGAGCCGGGCGCTCGGCGGGGACGACGCGGCGGTCCTGGCGGTCACGCGGTGACCCGGGGCTACGACGAGTTCGTGGCGGCGCTCTTCGACGCGCTGTCGCCGCAGTTCACCCTGCTTCTGCTGCTGGTGATCACGGGTCTGACGGCGGCGCTCTGGTACTTCTGGCCGGCCTGGGTGCCGCGCCGCCTGCCTCGACTGCGCCTGCGTCTTCCGCGGGTCCGGTGGCCCCGGCTGCGCTGGCCCCGGTTCCGCCTTTTGAGGGGCCGGAAGCGGGTTGCGGGCGTACGGAAGCGAAAGAAGCAGGAAGCGAGTCACCGGGCGGAACCGGACACCGAGCCCGGGGTTGACGTGGTGGCCTCGCCGCAGGCGGGCGGTTCGCTGGCCGACCGGCTGGCGGCACAGGGGCGGTTCGCGGAGGCGATCCGGGAACGGCTGCGGGAGACCGTGACCGATTTGACCCGGGCCGGAGTGGTCACGCCGCAGCCCGGGACGACCGCCGCCGAGCTGGCCACCCTGGCCGCGACCAGGCGTCCGGCGGTGAGTGCGCCGCTGACCGGTGCGACCGCCCTCTTCTCCGAGGTCTGGTACGGCCAGCGCCCCGCATCGTCGGGTCACGATGACCGGATGCGCACACTGACCGCGGAGGTCCGTGACGCGCTGCACGCGCCCGCCGTCCATCCCCCGGTGGAGGAGCGGCCATGACCGTTACCGATACCCGTCCCAACCCTGTGCCCGGCAACCCTGCGCCGGTGCCCGCGGCCGCGGCACGCACGCCGAGGGGCCGCCGCTGGCTGCGCGTCGCCATCCCGGTCGTCGCGCTGTTCACGCTGGTCACCGGCACGCTGATCGTGCACGCGACGCAGCAGCCGGACCCGGAGGGCACCGGCTATCTCAGCCCGTCGAGCACCGCCGGGACCGGGTCGGGCACGCTCGCGGAGCGGCTGGCCGCACGGGGCGTGACCGTCGACAGGGAGACCAGCACCGCGGTGGCCCTGGACGTCCTCTGGTCCGGCGGCGAGGTGCCCACCCTGTTCGTGACCACCCCGAGCCTGGCCGATCTCGATCGGATCTCCCACTACGGCGCCGTGCCGGCCGGCACACACGTGGTGGTGGTCGCGCCGACCGCCGCGGACCTGGACGAGGCGAGCGGTACCTGGCCGGTCGAGATCAGCGGCGGCAACCGCTGGACGGCCGCCGCTCCCGCACCCGGATGCGACGACCCGATCGCGCTCGCCGCCGGACCGGCCGCCGTCGAACGCATTCACTATCAGTCAGCGAACGCCACCTCCTGCTACCGCGGTGGGCTGGTGACCTTCGTCTTCAACGGCGCGACGGTCACCGTGGTCGGCGCGGCCGACCCGTTCCGCAACGACCGGATCGGCGAGCACGGCAACGCGGCCCTCGCCGTCGGCCTGCTGAGCCGGACCCGGCGGGTGGTCTGGCTGGACGTGCACGACCGGGAGACGCCGCCCGCCTACGTCCCGCCCAGCGGCGACGGCGACGCGACCACCGACCCGTACGCGACCGAGACCGCGACGCCGCAGGCCACCGGCACCGACGGCACCGGCAGTACCGGCGGCACCCCGGGTGACGGCGGCACGGGCACCGGCACCGGGCCGGAGGCGGAGGAGAACCCGCTCGCCGACGCGTTCCCGCCGGCGGTGTGGGCGACCCTCGCGCTCTTCCTGCTGTTCCTGCTCGCGCTCGCCGTCGCGGCCGCCCGCCGCCTCGGCGCGCCGGTGCCGGAGCCGCTGCCGTCGCGGGTCGCCGGTAACGAGACCATGCTCGGTCACGCCCGGCTCTACCAGCGCGCCCGCGCCCGCACCGAGTCGCTCGACATCCTGCGCGCGGCCGCCCGGCGACGGCTCGCCGAGCATCTCAATCTGCCGCCCGGCGCGGGCATCGCCGCGATCGCCGAGCACGCCGGCCTGGTCGAGGCGGACGTGCAGACGATCCTGGGCGGCGGATTCCCGGAGAACGACGACGAGCTGGTCGCGGCCGCCACCGCGGTGCAGGACCTGGTACGCGAGATCATCGAAGGAGACCGTTCGTGACCACCCCCGATTCCTCCCATGAGGCCCGGCAGACGCTGGGCCGGCTGCGCGCCGAGGTCGGCAAGGCCGTCGTCGGCCAGGACGCGGTGGTCGGCGGTGTCCTGGTCGCGCTGCTCTGCGGCGGCCACGTGCTGCTCGAGGGCGTGCCCGGGGTGGCGAAGACGCTGCTGATCCGGACCCTGGCCACCGCGCTGGACCTGGACACCAAGCGGGTCCAGTTCACCCCGGACCTGATGCCCGGCGACGTCACCGGCTCGCTGGTCTACGACGCGCGGACCGCCGCGTTCAACTTCCGGGCCGGGCCGGTCTTCACCAACCTGCTGCTCGCCGACGAGATCAACCGGACCCCGCCGAAGACCCAGGCGGCGCTCCTGGAGGCGATGGAGGAGCGCCAGGTCAGCATCGACGGCGAGCCCCGGCCGCTGCCGCAGCCGTTCCTGGTCGCGGCGACCCAGAACCCGATCGAGTACGAGGGCACGTACCCGCTGCCGGAGGCCCAGCTGGACCGGTTCCTGCTGAAGCTGAGCGTGCCCCTGCCGCAGCGCGACGCCGAGCTCGACGTGCTGCGGGCCCACCACCGGGGCTTCGACCCGCGGGACCTGAAGGCCGCCGGGGTGACCGCGGTCGCGGGCGCCGCCGAGCTGACCGCCGGGCGGGCCGCCGTACAGCGGGTCGAGGTGGCCGAGCCGGTGCTGGCCTACATCGTCGACCTCTGCCGGGCCACCCGGGTCACCCCCGCGCTGGAGCTGGGCGCGTCCCCGCGAGGGGCGACCGCGCTGCTCGCGGCGTCCAAGGCGTACGCGTGGCTGAACGGGCGCGAGTACGTGGTGCCGGACGACGTGAAGGCGTACACCCTGCCGACGCTGCGGCACCGGGTCCGGCTGCGCGCCGACGCCGAGCTGGACGGCGTCACCGTCGAGTCGGTGCTGGCCGGGGTGCTGGCCACCGTGCCGGCGCCGCGCTGAGCCGGCCGTGGTCACCCGGCGCTTCGCCGTCCTGCTGGCGATCGGCCTGCCGCTGCCCGCGCTGCTGCCCGCCCCGTGGCTCGCCGTGCTCGGGGTACTCGCCGTCGCCCTGCTCCTCGCCCTGCTCGACCTGGCCATGGCCGGGCCGCTGACCGGGGTACGGCTCCAGCGCGACGGCGACCGTACGGTCTGGCTCGGCGGCACCGCCGTCTGTTCGTTGACGGTCACCAACGATTCCACCCAGTTCTCCCGCCTCAGCCTGCGGGACGCCTGGGTGCCGTCCGCCGGGGCGGGGCCGCTCTTCCACCGGCTGCTGCTCGCACCGGGTGAGTCCGAGCAGGTCAGGACGGTGCTGGTGCCGACCCGGGCCGGGGACCGCCCGGCGATCCGGGTGACGCTGCGCTCGCACGGGCCGCTCGGGCTCGCGTACCGGCAGCGCCGCCAGGCCTGGTCGGACCGGCACACGCCGCGCTGGACGCTGCGGGTGCTGCCGCGCTTCCCGTCCCGCCGGATCCTGCCGGAGAAGCTCGCCCGGATCCGGGTGATCGACGGCTCGGTGGTCACCCGCGGCCGGGGCCACGGCACCGAGTTCGACGTGCTGCGCGAGTACGTGATCGGCGACGACGTGCGGAGCATCGACTGGCGGGCCAGCGCGCGCAACCACGACGTGGTGGTCCGCACGTGGCGGCCGGAGCGCGACCGGCGGCTGGTCTGCGTGCTGGACACCGGGCGTACCTCGGCGGTACGGATCGGCGACGTGCCCCGCCTGGACGCCTCGATCGACGCCGCGCTGCTGCTCTCGGTGCTGGCGGCGCGCGCGGACGACCGGGTGGACCTGCTGGCGATGGACACCGCGGTACGCGCGCGGGTGGAGGGCGGCGGTCACCGTACCCAGCTGCCCCGGCTGATCGACGCGATGGCCGGGCTGGAACCGGCGCTGGCCGAGACGGACTTCTCCCTGCTGGCCCGCGAGATGCTGCGCCGCGACCGGAAGCGATCGCTGCTGGTGATCTTCACGGCCCTGGAGATCGCCCCGATGATCGAGGGCCTGCTGCCGGTCCTCCCGAGGCTGGCCGCCCGGCACAAGGTGATCGTCGCCGGGGTACGCGACCCCGCGGTCTCCACGCTCGCGGTGCTGCCGGCCGGGGCGCGGGCCGCCGACGTGCACACCGCCGCGGCCGCGGAGCGGGTACTGGCCCAGCGCGACAAGGTCCGGGACGTGCTGAGCCGCTCGGGCGCGACCGTGGTGGACGCCGACGCCGGTGCCTTCGCCAGCCGGGTCGCCGACGTCTACCTGCTCCTCAAGGCCACCGGACGGCTCTGACACCCGTTTGGCGACCTTGCAACCCGCTCGCACCCGTTCTGCACTCGGTCGCTTCTACAACGACGCCGAACAACATGCTGGGACACGGTCGCCATTCCGGCAGCCGGCCGACAGGAGCGAGCCCACCTTGATGACGACCCACCCACTGGTCCTGATCGCCGAAGACGACCGGGACATCCGGGACCTGCTCTCCTACACGTTCGAGAAGGCGGGGTTCCGCACCGTCACCGCCGACGACGGGCGGAGCGCCGCGGAGATCCTCATCCACGACCACCCGGCGGCGATCATCGCCGACGTGCGGATGCCGAACCTGACCGGAACCGATCTCTGCCAGCTGGTCCGCCGCGACCCCCGGCTCCGGGACATCGCGATCGTGCTGCTCTCCGCGAACATCCAGCCCGAGGACATCACCGAGGGGATGACCGCCGGGGCCGACCGGTACTTCACCAAGCCCACCTCGCTGCACCACCTGGTCGAGGAGGTCGAGGAGGTACTCACCCGCCATCTCCACGACCGATGAGCCCACCATCCGCACGACCGAGGAGCCGGGCCTGCTCCCGGACGACGCGGACCAGAGCGGTCAGCGCCGTCTCCTGACGGCCCTGCCGGGTGACCATCACCAGGCGGCGGCCGAGGGCTGCCTCGGCGACGTCGCGGAAGGCGAGCGCCGGGTCGGACTCCGGCAGCGCGAGCCGGGGCAGCAGGGCGACCGCACCGGTGGTCCGCACCAGCTCCAGCTGGACCTCGGCGTCGTAGACCCAGTGCCGCAGGTCCGGTTCGTAGCCGCCGAGCGAGCGGCAGGTGCCGAGGACCATCGCGTGGTGGCCGGTCCCCTCGACCGTGGAGATCCACGCCTCGTTCCGCAGCGCGGCGATCGGCACCGGGTCGCCACTCGCGGCGAGCGGGTGCGCCACCGGCAGGATCAACCGCATCGGCTCCTCGTGCACCACCTCGAACCGCAGGCCGTCCGGGCGCGGGCGGGGATGGCCGTCGTACTCGTCGCTGATCACCAGGTCGACCGCGCTGAGCCGCAGCTCGGGAAGGGCCTGTTCAAGTTCCACTTCCAGGACCTCCAGGCGTACGCCGGAATGGTCCGCCATCATCCGGGCCACCGCCGGGACCAGCAGCCGACGGGCCGCCGACTGCACGCCGGCCACCCGGACCGTGCCGCGGACCTCGTCGTTCAGCGCGGCCAGGTCGGCGCTCGCCGCCTCGGCCGCGGCGAGCAGGATCCGCGCGTGCCCGGCGAGCAGGTGACCGGCATCGGTCAGCCGGACGCCGCGGCCGGCCTTCTCGAAGAGCCGCGCGCCGGCCTCCTTCTCCAGCACGGTCAGCTGCTGGGAGACCGCCGACGGGCTGTAGCCGAGGGCGGTGGCGACCGCGCCGAGGGTGCCCCGTTCCTCGAATTCCCGCAGGAAGCGGAGCCTGCGCAGATCATGCACGACCATGCACAAATCCTAATCGGTCAGCTCCAGAAATCATCACTGGACCTGAACGGTCGGCGGCCCGATGCTCAGCCTCATGGGTCCGCTCCTCTGCCTCGTCTCCGCCGCCGCGTTCGGCGCCACGTCGATCTTCGGCAAGCTCGCCTACCAGGCGGGCGTCACCCCCGGCACGCTGCTCCTCGTCCGTTTCGCCCTCGCCGCCGCCGTCCTGGCGACCCTGCTGCGCTTCCAGTCCCGAACCCGGGCCCGCCTCACGCCCGGCGCCGTCCTGACCGCTCTCGGACTGGGCGCGATCGGGTACGCCCTCCAGGCGATGCTCTACTTCGAGGCCCTGCGGCGGCTGGACGCCTCGCTGCTCTCGCTGATCCTCTTCACCTACCCGCTGATGGTCACGGTCGGCGCCGTCCTGCTCGGCCGCGACCGGCTCACCCCACGGCGGGTCGGCGCGCTCGCCGCGGCCTCCGGCGGCACGCTGCTCCTGCTGGCCGGCAGCACCGGCGCCGCCTTCGACCTGACCGGCGCCCTGCTCGGCTTCGGCTGCGCGGTCACCTACACCGTCTACATCCTGATCTCCGACACGGCCGTACGCCGGATCCCACCGGTCCAGCTCTCCGCCCTGATCATGACCGGCGCCACCGCGACGATGGCCGTCTACGCCCCGCTGACCGGGGGCGCCGACTTCGGTTTCCGCCCCGAGGGCTGGTTCTGGCTGGCCTGCATCACCCTGATCTCCACGGTGGTCGCGATGTTCACCTTCCTGGCCGGCCTGCACCGCACCGGCCCGTCCACCGCGGCCATCCTCTCCGGCTCCGAGCCGGTCATCGCCACCATCCTGGCCGCCACCATCCTCGGCGAGTCCTTGACCCCGTTCCAGCTGGCCGGCGGCGCCCTGGTCATGGTCTCCGCCGTGGTCCTCCAGCTCCGCACCCGCCCCGCCGACCAGCCCACCGCGACGCTCAGCCCCACCGAGCAGCCCACCGCGACGCTCAGCCCCGCCGAGGCCACGACACCGGCCCCGGAACCGCCCGTCACCACCGGTGCCGATCCGCAGGACACCACCGGCCGGGGCGATGCCACCGGCCGCACCATCACGATCACCATCCCCGCGGTCCCGCCCACCACTCCCGCCACGCCGAAGCAGGTCGAGACCACATAGAACGCACGGCGGGGTCGCGGGGTGGGCGTTCTCGGTCGTGGTCCGGGTCGGGGGTTATCCACAGCCGGAGTTTGTCCACAGGGCCCCGGGCCAAGATCACTGTTATGTGCCACTGTTCCGTTAGGGATGGGGGTTTCCCCCGGTCGGGGTGGGCCCCGACCGGC
>NZ_JBFAYF010000129.1:0-8438 GCF_040681165.1 Actinoplanes sp. NPDC051851
GCGCTGAGGGGTGCCTCGAGCCTCTTCGAGGCACCCCTCAGCGCCAGCCGAACCGGACGAGCTGCTTGCGGCCTTGGTGTAGCGAGGCCCTCGTTGCACGCCTCAGCCCCAGTTGGGGGCGATGCGAGGACACGACGGCGCTGGTGGGGGCGGTGCGGATCCCCGAACGCGGTTCGAGTGATGGCGCCGCCCTCTGGCGGGCGGTGGGTGTGCACGATGTCGCAATGTGTGCGTCCGCTGCCCCGCGAAGTGCCGTTTTATGAGGTTTGTCCCCGCTGCGCTGGCGTCTGTGTGCGGCTCCAGCCCTCGCCCGGCGGATCGTGTGCTGGTGCCGTCCGAGGTCGGGTGCTCGTTCGCTGTCGCTGTCGAGCGACGGGGGTGAGGCGACGGGGGTGAAGCGGGGCGAGGTGGATGGGGTGAGGTGAGGGCGTTGGGGTGGAGGGCTATGCGGGGGAGTGGGGGAGGCGGTGGCGGAGGCCGTCGAGGAAGAGGTTGAGGCCGAAAGTGAAGCGGTCGGACGGAGCGGCGCTCAGCATTGACGTCATGGCGGTTTGCAGGGCGGGATCGGCCTCGTCGCTGTTGCGCTCGGTCCAGTCGCCCTCGGCGTGCTGGGCCTGCTCCTCGATGGTGTGGCCGAGGACGTAGTAGAAGACCGGGGCCATCACCCAGGCGGCGCGGTCGGCGGGGAAGCCGGCGGTGATCAGGATGCGCAGGGCCTGTTCGCCCGCACGGATGGTGTTGGGCTCGATCACGTAGGTGCCGGCCACCACCCGGGCGCCGTCGCGGTGCTTCAGCAGGGCGTGGCGGAGGCGCTGGCCCAACTCGGTCAGCTGGGCGTCCCACGGGGCGTCGGGGAGGGGCTCGGTGGCGACCGGGGCGATGATGCGGTCGGCCATGGCGGCGAGCAGGGCCTGCTTGTTGGCGAAGTGCCAGTAGATTCCGCCGGCCTGTACCCCGAGGTGAGCGCCGAGCTTGCGCATCGTCAGGCCGTCCAGGCCCTCGGTGTCGAGCAGGGTCAGGGCACCCGTCACCACGTCGGAGCGTCGCAATTGCATGGGGAGCAGTCTGCCACTTGACTTGAACGGTGTTCAACCTGAACATCGTTCAAGTGGATGTGAAGCAGCGGATCGGGACGGTCGGCGAACTCGAAGCGGTTCTCGGTACCCCGCCGGAAGCGGTCATGCGCAAGCAGGTGGATGCGCTCGATGACGGGTGCCGGCGGCTGCTGAGAGCCTCGCCGGTGGCCGGGTTCGGGTATCGGGACGTGGACGGGGTGCCGCGAACGGTCCTGGTCGGCGCGGTGCGGGTGGTCTCGGCGCGGCGGATCGTGGTGCCGCTGCCGGAGGGGGATCCGGAACCCGGCGAGGGCGGTGGGGTGTCGTTCGTGTTCCTGCTGCCGGGAATCGGGGAGGTGCTGCGGCTCAACGGGACCGCCGTCCGGGCCGAGGCGGGGAGTGTGACCGTCGCGGTGGAGCAGATCTACGTGCACTGCGCCCGCGCCGTCCTGCGATCGGGGTTGTGGGAGCCGCCGCGTCCGGTAGCGATCAGTGCAGCGGGTCACGGGCGTGCGCCGGGAGCGGGGCCGCTCGCGGATCCGAAGGTCGCCGCGATCCTCGCCGCCTCGCCCTTCATGCTCGTTTCAACGTGGGGAGGGGCGCGGGAAGAAACACAGGGAGGGGCGCGGGGAGAAACACGGGGAGGGGCGCGGGGAGAAGAGCGGGGCGGGGACGGGGGTGGTGACACCAGCCCGCGCGGGGACCACCCCGGGTTCGCGCGCGTCCTCGACGGCGACACGCTGGCGATCCCCGACCGGCGAGGGAACAAGCGCGCCGACACCTTCCGCAACCTGCTGGTGGACGACCGGTTCTCGGCCGCGGTGCTGGTGCCGGGGCGGCTCGACGTACTCCACCTGAGCGGACGGGCCGTGATCACGCGTGACCCGGAGTTGCTGGCGACCATGATGACCGGAAACGAGCAGCCGCACGCGGGCCTCCTGGTCACCGTCACGGCGGCGGCCGTCCGGAGCGGTGCGGCGATCGAGGCGGCGCGGCTCTGGGACCGGGAGCGCCATCTCGACCCGGACGCCGTGCCGAACATGATGGGGCTGGCCGCTCAGCACCTGGCCACCAACATGGCGGGCGGCGTCCAGGGCCTGCTGATCCGCTGGCTGACGCGTCCGCTCCAGTCGTTCCCGGTACTGACCCGCCGACTGTTCGCGATGCTCAACCGCCGGAGCATGGCGAGCGAGGGGTATGCGGGCCGGGCCGGGAACGATCAGCGGGCCGGGCGTGCGGTACGCGTCGCCGAGGTGATCGCGGAGACGGCGGAGGCGACGAGCGTGGTCCTCGAGGACGAGGCCGGTGAGCCGTTCGACTTCCGGCCGGGGCAGTTCTTCACGCTCGCGGTGGAGATCGACGGGCGGACGGTGCGGCGACCCTACTCGGCGTCGTCGGCGCCCGGATCGAGTCGCCTCACGCTGACCGTCAAGCGGGTCGAGGGCGGCCTCGTGTCGACGTACATCAATAAGCGCATGAGAAAGGGTGACCGCATCCGCCTGCTCGGGCCATCGGGGTCCTTCCACGCGGCGGAGCCGTCGAGGCGGCTGATCCTGATCGCGGCGGGGAGCGGCGTCACGCCGATGATGAGCATCATCCGCGCCTCGGTGGAGACCACCCGGATCACGCTGCTCTACGGCAATCGCAGCGAGGAGGACATCATCTTCGCGGCGGAGCTGGCCGCCCTGGAGAAGGAGCATGAAGGGCGTTTCGCGGTACGCCACCTCCTGTCCCGGGCCGACCGGAGTTGGACCGGTCTGCGGGGCCGCATCGACGCGCCGGCGCTGCGACGGGAACTGACCGATGACGACGGCGAGTTCCTCGTCTGCGGCCCGGCCGGGATGCTGACCGCCGTGCGCGAGGTGCTCGACGAACTCGGTGTCCCGGAGGAGCGCCGGCACGAGGAGGTCTTCACCCCGGCCGTGAGCGGTGCCACCGGGGGCACGGCACAGCGGATGACCGTGGAACCGTACGGGACGATCCAGGTCGAGGCCGGGCAGACGCTGCTGGACGCGGGGCTCGGTGCCGGGCTGCCGATGCCGTACTCGTGCACGGTCGGCAGTTGCGGCGAGTGCCGGATGACGCTGCTGCGCGGCGAGGTGACGATGGCCGAGCCGAACTGCCTGCGCCCGGACGAACGAGACAAGGGCGACATTCTTACGTGCGTGGCGCGCCCGCTCAGCGAGGTCGCGATGGAGGCAGACTACGGGGGTAGCCGAACGTGGCCGAACCGAACGTAGCCGAAGGGATGCCGGATGAGTGCCGGAGATGTGGTCGTCACCGGGGTCGGGGCGACCAGCCCGCTGGGCGGGGATGTGGAGAGCCTCTGGCGCAACCTGCTCGACGGGCGGTCGGGCGTGCGCCGGATCGACGACCAGCTGACCGGATACGCCCACTGGGAGGAGTTGCCCACCAGGATCGCGGCGCCGATGGCGGTCTCGCCGGACACCGTGCTGCCGCGGGTGCAGGCGCGCCGGATGGACCGCTGCGAACAGGCGGCGCTGGTGGCGGCCCAGCAGGCGTGGGCGGACGCGGGCACCCCCGACGTCGACCCGCTGCGGCTGGCGGTGGTGATCGGAACCGGGATCGGCGGGCTGACGACCGTTCTCGGACAGGACGACCTGATCGAGGAGAAGGGGCCGTCCCGGGTCTCGCCGCTGACCGTGCCGATGCTGATGCCGAACGGGCCGGCCGCGTACGTCAGCCTCGAACTCAAGGCCAAGGCGGGCACCTACACCACGGTGTCGGCGTGCGCGTCCGGGGCCGAGGCGCTGAGCCAGGCGGTCCGGCTGATCCGGTCGGGCGAGGCCGACGTGGTGGTGGCCGGCGGCGCGGAGGCGATCATCTCGCCGTTGATGATCGCCGGGTTCGCCCAGGCCCGTACCCTCTCCAAGCGCAACGACGAGCCGGAACGCGCGTCGCGGCCGTTCGACGTGGACCGGGACGGGTTCGTGCTGGGTGAGGGCGCGGGCGTGCTGGTCCTGGAGCGTGCCTCCTACGCCGAAGCCCGGGGCGCGCGGGTGCTGGCGAGGCTGGCCGGGTTCGGGGTGACCGCGGACGCGTACCACATCACCGGCCCGGACCCGAGCGGCGACGGGCAGATCCGGGCGATCCGGGCGGCGGTCGCGATGGGCGGGCTGACCCCGGCCGACGTCGAGCACGTCAACTGCCACGCCACCTCGACCGTGGTCGGCGACGTGGGCGAGGCGAACGCGGTGCAGGCGGCGCTCGGCGACCACGTGGTGCTGACCGCGCCGAAGTCCAGTCTCGGTCACCTGGTCGGCGCGGCCGGCGCGGTGGAGAGCATCATCACGGTGCTGACCATCCGCGACGGGGTGATCCCGGCGACGCTGAACCTGGAGTCGCAGACGCCGGACGTCAAGCTCGACGTGGTCTCCGGCGAGCCCCGGCGGCGGCCGGTGCGCGCGGCGATCTGCAACTCGTTCGGCTTCGGCGGCCAGAACGTGTCGCTGCTCTTCACGGCGGCCTAGCCCGGGTTCCGAAGCGCGGGCTGGGGTCCGCGTTCCCGGTAACGGCCGGATAGGCTTCGGGGCATGACAGTGCGGCCTATTCGGCTCTACGGTGACCCGGTCCTGCGCACCCCCGCGGACCCGGTCACCGACTTCGACGCGAGCCTGCGCGAGATCGTACGGGACCTGGAGGACAGCGTCCGCGAGCCGGGTCGCGCGGGTGTCGCCGGCCCGCAGATCGGCGTCAGCCTGCGCGTCTTCTCGTACAACGTGGGCGACGAGGTCGGGCACATGGTCAACCCGGTTCTCTCCGATTTCGAGGGCGAGCAGGAGGACGAGGAGGGCTGCCTCTCGCTCCCCGGCATGGGCTGGCTCACCAAGCGAGCGATGAGCGTGACCGCGACCGGTTTCGATCTGAACGGGGAGCCGCTGGTGATCCACGGCACCGGCTTCCTGGCGCGGGCGCTCCAGCACGAGACCGACCACCTCGACGGCCGCCTCTACATCGACACGCTGACCGGGGACGTCCGCCGCCAGGCGCTGCGTGAGCTCCGCCGCGTCGTGCCGCGCTGAGATGGACATCCGCCGCCTCGCCGAGGACTCCCCGACCGGCTGGTTCGAGCAGCTCTACGCCGAGGCGCGGCAGGGCCGCGCGGAGGTGCCGTGGGACGTCCCTGCCGCGAGCATCAACCTGCGTGAGTTCCCTTTACCGTACGGCGAGAAGCGCTCGGCGCTCGTCGTGGGATGCGGGCCCGGCCGGGACGCCGAGCACATCGCCGGGCTCGACTATGCGACGACCGCTTTCGATATCTCGTCCACGGCGATCGACCTGGCCCGGTCGCGGCACCCGGACTCGCCGGTCGACTATCGCGTCGCCGACCTGCTGAACCCGCCGCCGGAGTGGTCCGGCGCCTTCGACCTGGTCCTGGAGAGCAACAACGTCCAGGCCCTCCCCGCCGGCCTGCGCGCCCCGGCGATCGCCGCGATCGCCGGGTTCGTGGCCCCGGGCGGCACCCTGCTGGTCCTGGCCGCCGCCGCGACCGACACCCCGGGCGAGGGCCCGCCGTGGCCGCTGACCCGTGCCGAGATCGACGCTTTCGCGGCGGGCGGCCTGGTTCAGGAGTCGGTCGAGGAGATCCCGGCACCCCAGACGCGCCTGGTCCGGCGCTGGCGTGCGGTCTACCGGGGCCGCCCGTAACCGCCCGGACCGTCGCCGGGCGCGTCGAGGTTCCACATCTCGCGCGCGTGCTTCCTCCGGCACCGGGGGAACCGCTGGTCCTTCCGGAGATAGCGGGACTCCTCGGTACGGCAGCGCGGTCGCCAGTAGCCGTTGCAGGGAACCAGATCACCGGTGACCGGGCGGGACGCCCCGAACGCGGCGGCGACGCTCTCGGCCGGCGGGGTGACGGTGTGGTCGGCGGGCATGGATGCTCCTTACTCGTCGGGGTTCACGGACGGTTCGCCGGTGTTCACGGGCAGACCGGCAGGGGTTCACGGGCGGCTCGCCGGTGTTCATGGGCAGACCGGCAGGGGTTCACGGGCGGCTCGCCGGTGTTCACGGGCAGACCGGGGCCGGTGCGGGGTGGGTGAGCGCGTCGGCCGAGTCGAGTGCCGCCGTGCGGTCCGCGTCCGCGGGCAGGCGGGCGACGTCGCCGAGGTAGGTCGCCAGCCGGGCGCCGGTCAGCTCGGAGCCGGTCAGGTCGGCCCGCGTCAGCCGGGTGCGGGAGAGGTCCGCGCCGGTGAGGTCGACGCCGACGAGCTTCGCCTCGACGAACTCGGCGTCCCACAGGCGCGCTCCGGTCAGGTCGGTGCCGGAGTACGTGTTGACCGGGCGGAAGTCGGCGCGGAAGGCATCGGCGCGGGTGAAGACCGCGTGTGCGAGGCTGGTCCCGCCGACCCGGGTGTGCTGCAGGGACGCGCCGGTGAGGTTCGCGCCGTCGAAGTTCGAGTACTCGATCACCGACTGGTCGAGGCGTACGCAGGTCAGGTCGGCACCCGGCATCTCCACCCCGATGAGGCAGAGCCGGCGCAGGTCGAGACGGCCGTCGCCGGGCTCCCGCGGAATCCGGAAGAACAGCACCCGCATGGCCGCGATCACGTCCAGCGGCGGCGCGGCGCGGGTGCCGTGGCAGGTCTTCGGGTCCGCGTCGCCCATGCCCGCGTACGCGCTGATGAAGTCGGCCAGCATCGCGATGATCACCGGGCGGTCGTAGGACGATTCAACGGCGATCCGCCCGAGCGAGTAGACGGCGCCCGTACGGGTGAGCAGGCTGGTGTGCCCGAGCTGTTCGACCGCGCTGGTGTAGCGGGCCAGGATCTGCTCGTCGTGGTTGATCCGCAGGGTCATCCAGGAGATCAGGATGGCCACCACGGCGGTGAGCGCGGTCAGCGCGGACGAGACCCGCGGCAGGTACGACGTCCCGCCGTCGGTGCGCGCGGCCCGTGTCCGCCGCGCGGGTCTCGGGAACCGGGCGCGCAGCTTTCGTCGCGCCAGCTCTCGCGGTGAGCCAGAAGGGGGCACGAGCAGAACTTTAGGAGATATGCGTGCATTCGGGTGTTATTGGATCAAGTGTCCGTTTATGTTCACCGTCCGGTGGAGATCGCGCGGGCGGTGAACCGGACGGCGCGGCAGCCGTAGGAGAGCTGTCGACCCGGCACGGAGGATCCCCCTTGCAACCGAACACAGCATTCCTGAACCACCTCGACGACCCCTCGATCACCTGGCACGCGTTCCGGCCGATGGACCTGGGGTTCCTGGAGAAGACCGCCCGCGAGGGGTTGCCGACCTCGTCCCGGCTACCGTCGGGGTGGTGGAGCCTGTGCGTCTCGGGTTCGCCGGGGACCAGTGTCAAGGAGGGGCACGGGATCGACTCGTTCCTGTCGTACACGATGGCACCCACACGCCTGGCGGTCGCCGTCCGGGCGACCGAGACCGGCCGTCCGGAGCCGGGCCTGTTGTTTTTCAACGACGAGTATCTGATGACCAGGCCGACTCCGCCGAGCGGGATCGTGGCGGTGGCCGGCAACGACCGGATGCTCGCCACACCGCTCACGCAGCTGAGACTGGACCCGAACGCGATGGAGCGCACCCGCCAGTTCGACTACCTGCAGAGCAACATCGACTGGATCGGCCGGGTCTGCGGGCCGGAGGTCAAGGAACGGCTCCAGCAGCGGTACCTGCCGCCGATGCCGGCGGGGGAGGGCCGGGGTCAGATCTCCGCTGATTCGACGGCGTCCCGGCAGGCGAGCATCTTGCGGGAGGCCGCCGGGCATCTGCGCGCCGAACTCGGCCGCGAGCCGACGGTGGCCGACGCCGTCGAGCACACCCTGCGCCGGGCCGGGAGCGTCGCCACCATCGTCGCCTGGGACGACCGGACCCGGCATGCGCTGCGGCATGTGCACAAGTACCCACCGCCGCAGCAGGCGATCATGCCCTCGGTGACCGAGCTGGTCCGGGATCCGCAGCGACAGCCCCCGCCCCTCATGCCCACGCCCACGCCCACGACGCCCACGCCCACGACGCCCACGCCCACGACGCCCACGCCCACGATGCCCACGCCCACGATGCCGACGCTCACGGCAGTGCCGATGACCGCGGCGGCTGCGGCGAACGTGCGCAGCGTGTCCCCTGTCGGGTCCGCCCGGGAGAGCGGGTGGCGCAAGTTCCGCAACCGGTTGAGCAGGTCCACTCCGGACGCCAGGAACACCCCGGCCCGGGCCGCGGCCGCTCCGTCGCCGCCGGGCCAGACGCGATAGCCGACTGGTTCTCGGGGGTGATCCCGCCGGACGAGCTGGCACTCACGGGTCTCTCAAGCTCGCCGAGACACCCGTGACCCTGCTGGCTTATTCGGGGTTTAGGCGGCGAGGGTGAAGTCGAGGCGTTGTAGGTGGGTGGTGCGGGTGCGGTCGAGGG
>NZ_JBFAYF010000130.1:0-8089 GCF_040681165.1 Actinoplanes sp. NPDC051851
TGGTACTGCACTCGGGAGGGTGTGGGAGAGTAGGACGCCGCCGGACTTAACTTCAGGAAAGGCCCACCCTTCGGGGTGGGCCTTTTCTTTTTGCCCTGGATTCCTTTGCCCGGGATCAGGCCTTCGTGATGCCGGGCCGGCCGTCGTGGATGATGAACGACTTGCGGGTGTGTACAGCGGCGTCCTTCTTCGAGACCGAGTCGATCGTGCGGAAGTCGGCGCGCATCTCGGTCGGGGTGACCGAGGCGAGGGTGTAGCCGCGGCGTTCCGAGTACCACCTGATGTGCGGGTTCTCGGCGGCGTACGGGGCGGTCTCGTTGCCGTTGCCGTTGCCGTCCGAGGTGATCGAGGTGCAGGCGAGCTCGGTGCCGATGACCGCGGAGTTCGGCTCGGCGTAGTTCGCCTTGAGGTCGTTCGCCCAGGCCCGGTGGGTGTCGCCGGTGAGGACCACCGGGTTGCGGACGTTGCGGTTGCGCCAGCCCTGCTGGAGGCGGGCCCGGGCGGCGCGGTAGCCGTCCCACGAGTCCATGTAGCCGCCGCCCTGCTCGTCGAACCAGCGGGCGAAGAGGATCTGCTGTGCCAGCACGTCCCAGCGGCCGTAGCGCTGGGCGAGCCCGTCGAGCAGCCACTTCTCCTGGGTGGCGCCGGTCATCGTCTGCGATGCCGCGTCGGCCGCACCGCAGACCTTCCACTCGTCGCCGCACGGCTGGTTCGTCCGGAACTGGCGGGTGTCGAGCATGTGGAACGTGACGAGCTTGCCCCAGCGGAGCCGGCGGTACAGGCGGATGCTGTTGCCGTCCGGCTTCGAGCGCGGGCGCAGCGGCATGTTCTCGTAGTACGCCTGGTACGCGGCGGCGCGCCGCTTCTTCCACTCGGCCGTGGTGAGGGCCGGCTTGTCGTTGGCCCGGATCATGCCGGCGTAGTTGTTCTCCACCTCGTGGTCGTCCGGGATGACCAGCCAGGGGGCGGCGGCGTGCGCGGCCTTCAGGTCCGCGTCGGTGTGGTACTGGGCGTACCGGCGGCGGTAGGACGCGAGCGAGACGATCTCCGCCTTGCCGGCGTGCGTACGGACCGCGTTCTTGCCCACGCCGGCCTCGTAGATGTAGTCGCCCAGGTGCAGGATCACGTCCGGGTGATCCTGGGCCATCCGCCGGTACGCGGTGAAGTAACCCGCCTCGTAGTGCGAGCAGGACGCGAACGCCATCCGCAGCGTGCCACCGTACGTGTCGAGCGCCGGGGTGGTCCGGGTGCGCCCGACCGGGGAGACGTGGCCCTTGGCCTTGAACCGGTAGTAGTAGACGTGGCCGGGCTTGAGTCCACCCGCGACGACGTGCACCGCGTGGGCGTCCCTGTGATGAGCGGTGACGGTTCCGTGGGCGACGATCGTCGAGAACTTCTCCGTGGTGGCCACCTGCCACTGGACGCTGACGTCCTTGGTGGACATGCCGCCGTGGCCGTCGGAGTCGAGCGGGGATGAGGCGAGCCTGGTCCAGAGGACCACGCTCTCGGTGTCGGGTTCACCGGACGCCACCCCGAGCGTGAAGGGGTTCGGCGCCTTGGCGCTGGCGAGAGAGGGGATGGCCAGCGCTCCGGCGGTGGCCGCACCACCGAGGAGGAGGATGCGGCGATCGATGCGCGTCATACCCAGGACGGTCCGGGGAGGACGTGAATACCCGGGGCGACCATCCGGAGTATCAGGTGACCAACCGGGCAAGAGATTGAAATTAGTCACTTAATGGTGGATCGCCGGGCACGGAACCCTACGTTGCGCAGGGATGAAGGAACAGGTGTTCTTGTCGGGGGGTCCTGCTACGGTCACGCCGCTGACATCCGGAACGGGAGGCCGACGGCGATGACGTTCAACGACCACTACGAGACGTTCGACGGCCTGCGGGTCGTCGAGTTCCCGCTGGAAGGGCCGCTTCCGGAGGTGACCGGCCCGGTCGCCTGGCGGGTGGCGCACTGGGACGTGGGCGACGAGGCGGAGGGCCGGGTGTCGGCGGAGTTCACCGCCGTCCTGGACCGGTTCGTCGACCTCGCGGGCGCGGAGACCACCCATCTGGTCATCGGAGCCTGGGGTTACGCCGCGGTGAACGTGGCGCCGCTGGAGCACTTCGCCGCCCTCGCGCCCCGTCTGCCGAGGTTGCGGGCGCTCTTCTTCGGCGACGTCACCTTCGACGAGTGCGAGATCTCCTGGATGAAGGTGGGCGACGTCAGCCGGCTGCTGGCGGCGTACCCGGCTCTGGAGGTGCTGCGGGTGCGCGGCGGTGAGGAGTTCGGCTTCTCGCCGGTGCGCCACGAGCGGCTGCGCGACCTGGCGGTGGAGAGCGGCGGGCTGCCGAAGGTCTTCCTGGACGCGGTGCTCGCCTCGGAGCTGCCGGCGCTGACCGGGCTGGAGCTCTGGCTGGGCGTGGAGGACTACGGCGGGGACATCACACCCGCGGACCTCGCCTCGATCCTCGCCGGCTCGGCCTTCCCGGGGCTGCGGCGGCTCGGGCTCCGGAACGCCGAGCACGCGAACGCGATCGCGGCGGCGGTGGCCGGCGCACCGGTCGTCCAGCAGCTCGCCGAGCTCGCCCTGTCGATGGGCACGTTCGACGACGAGGGGGTGGGCGCGCTGCTGGCCGGTCAGCCCCTGACCCACCTGGACGCCCTCGACCTGCACTTCCACTTCATGACCGGGGAGGGCTCCGCGTCGATCGTGGCGGCTCTTCCGGGCGTACGCGTGGACGTCTCCGACCCGCAGCTCACAGGCGGACCGCACGCGGGCCGCCGCTACACGAAGGTGTCCGAGTGACATGCGACTGACCGTGGTGGGCAACCCCGCGAACCGCCGGGTGCGGTCGTTCACCGAGGCCGCGCTCGCCGCGGGGCTGGACCGGCCGGCCGTGCTGCCCTGGCGTGACGTGCTGGCCGGGGCGGCGCCGCCGGAGTCCGGGCTGCTCCGGATCGACTCGCCGGGCGAGGACGCCGAGGTGGACGTGCTGCTCCGCGGGCCCGGTGCGCGGGCCGCCCGGGACGGCGAGATCCTCGGGTTCGCGGCCGCGCACGCCGGGATGGTCGCCGCGGCCACCCGGATCGCGTCGGGCGGGGCCGAGCCGCTGAACGATCCGGCCGACATTGCGGTGCTCTGCGACAAGCGGGACTGTCACGCCCGGCTGGCCGCCGCCGGGATCCCGGTGCCGGAGGCGCTGCCGCCGGTGCACGGGTATGCCCAGCTCCGGGCGGCGATGGCGGAGGCGCGCTGGAGCCGGGTCTTCGTGAAACCGGCGCACGGGTCGTCGGCGTCCGGCGTGCTCGCGCTCGCCGTGGCGCCGGGCGGGCGGATCCGGGCCGTCACCCCGGTCGAGCTGACGCCGGACGGGCTGTTCAACTCGCTGCGGCTGTCGGCGTACACGACCGAGGCCGAGGTCGCGACGATCGTCGACCGGCTCGCCCCGGACGGGCTGCACGTCGAGCGCTGGCTGCCCAAGGCCACCCTCGGCGACCGGGTGGTCGACCTGCGCGTGGTGGTGATCGCGGGGCGGCCGACGCACGCGGTGGTCCGGTCGTCCCGGAGCCCGCTGACCAACCTGCACCTCGGGAACGCGCGGGGGGACCTGGCCGCGCTGCGGGCGGCGGCCGGTCCGGCGGCCTGGTCGGCGGCGATGGCGACCTGCGAGCGGGTGGCGGCCCGCTTCCCGGGGAGCCTGCACGTCGGCGTCGACCTGATGTTCCTCTCCGGGTGGCGGCGGCACGCGGTCGCCGAGGTGAACGCGTTCGGGGACCTGATCCCGGGGGTGCTCTCCGAGGGTGGACGGGACACGTACGCGGAGGAGATCCACGCGCTGGTGAGTGGGCGGTGGCGGGCATGCGTGCGCTGATCGGGAGCCACGACCTGCTGATGGTCACCCTGGACACCCTGCGGTACGACGTGGCGGAGCAGCTGGCGGCCGAGGGACGTACGCCGAACCTGAGCCGCGTCCTGCCGGGCGGGCGGTGGGAGAAGCGGCACTCGCCGGCGAGCTTCACCTACGCCGCTCACCAGGCGTTCTTCGCCGGTTTTCTGCCGACGCCCGACGGGGCCGGGACGCACGAGCGCCTCTACGCCGCGGCGTTCCCGGGCAGCGAGACGTCGGGAAGCGATACGTGGGTCTTCGACGAGGCGGATCTGCCGACGGCGCTGGCGAAGGCCGGGTACCGGACGGTCTGCCTCGGCGGCGTGGGGTTCTTCAACCGGTGGGGCGCTCTCGGGTCGGTGCTTCCAGGGCTCTTCGAGCGGGCGTACTGGGAGCCGGGGTTCGGGGTGACCGCGCCGGACTGCTTCGGGGCGCAGCTCGACCGGCTGGCCGCGGTGCTGCCCGAGCTGGACGGCGACCCGCTGTTCACCTTCATCAACGTGGCGGCGATGCATCAGCCCAACCGGCACTACCTTCCGGGAGCGGCGGAGGACTCCTGGGAGAGCCACGCGGCCGCGCTGGAGTACGTGGACACCCGGGTCGGGCGCCTCGTCGAGCTGGTCACCGGCCGGGGGCGGCCGGTCTTCGTGATCATGTGTGCGGACCACGGGACGGCGTACGGGGAGGGCGGGCACACCGGGCACCGGATCGGGCACGAGGCCGTGTGGACGGTCCCCTACGCGGAGTTCACGCTGTGAACCCGTACCAGGGCTATCTCTACGCCTATCCGCACAAGACGTCGTACCGGCGGCTGGACCCGCGGCCCACGCTCGCCGAGGTGTGGCGTGACGAGCCACGGGACGCGCTCTTCCTCTACACGCACATACCCTTCTGCGAGATGCGGTGCGGGTTCTGCAACCTGTTCACCAGGGCGAACGCGCCGGCCGCCCAGGTTACGGCGTACCTCCGCAAACTCCGTGAGCAGGCGGAGAGGACGCCGGGCGGAACCATCGCGCAGGCCGCTCTGGGCGGCGGAACGCCGACCTATCTCGAAGCGGACGAGCTCGCCGAGCTGTTCGACATCGTCACCGGGACGATGGGCGCGCGGCTGCCGGGGATCCCGCTGTCGGTGGAGACCTCACCGGCGACCGCCACGCCGGAGCGGCTCGCGGTGCTGGCGGCCTACGGGACCACGCGGATCAGCATCGGCGTGCAGAGCTTCCTGGACGCCGAGGCGCACGCGGCCGGGCGGCCGCAGCGGCGCGCCGACGTCGAGCGGGCCCTCGGTGCGATCCGCGATGCCGGGATACCGGCGCTCAACCTGGACCTGATCTACGGGATCGACGGGCAGACCGCCGAGACGTGGCAGCGGAGCCTGGACGCGGCGATGGCGTGGCGGCCCGAGGAGGTGTTCCTCTATCCGCTCTACGTGCGGCCGCTCACCGGGCTGGGACGGCGCGCGGTCAGCCGGGCGGACTGGGACGCGCAGCGGCTCGCGCTCTACCGGCAGGGGCGTGACGTCCTGCTGGCCAACGGGTACCGGCAGGAGTCGATGCGGCAGTTCAGCCGCGGGCCGGCGGCCGACGTGGACTACTCCTGCCAGGACGACGGGATGATCGGGCTGGGGTGCGGGGCGCGGTCGTACACCCGTGAGCTGCACTACTCGTTCGACTACGCGGTCAGCGTCGGCGAGGTCCGGGCGGTCCTCGACGACTACCTGTCCCGGCCGGCGGAGGATCTCGCGTACGCGGAGGTGGGTTTCCGGCTCGACGCCGCCGAGCAGCGACGCCGCTGGCTGATCAAGTCGTTGCTGCGCGGCGAGGGCGTGGACGCCGCCGGATACGAGAAGCGCTTCGGTACGGAAGTACCGGGCGACTTCCCGGAGCTGGCGCGGCTCGTCGAGCGCGGCTGGGCGGAAGCCGGCGGACTCCGGCTGACCGCGGAAGGGCTGGCATACTCGGACGCGATCGGCCCGTGGCTGGTGTCGGCGACCGTGCGCCGGGCGATGGACGGGTACGTGAACCGGTGAATCCGCTCGCCGTCCTCTATCGCGGGCCGCTGGCCAGCTGCAACTACGACTGCCCGTACTGCCCGTTCGCGAAGCGGCACGATCCGCCGGAGCTGCTGCGGGAGGACCGGGCGGCGCTGGCGCGCTTCACCGGGTGGGTCGCTGCGACCACGGACGTACGGCTGTCGGTGCTCTTCACGCCGTGGGGCGAGGGGCTGACGCGGAGCTGGTACCGGGACGCGATGGTCACGCTCTCGCACCTGCCGCACGTGGAGCGGGTGGTGATCCAGACCAACCTGGCCGCCCGGGTGGACTGGCTGTCGTCGGCGGATCCGGGGAGCGCGGCGCTCTGGGCCACCTACCATCCGGGGCAGGTGAGCCGGGAACGCTTCCTCGGGCGCTGCGGGGATCTGCTGCGAGCGGGAGTGCGGTTCTCGGTCGGGGTGGTCGGGTTCCCGGAGCATCTCGACGAGGCGCGGGCGCTGCGTGCGGCCCTGCCGGCCGAGGTCTACCTCTGGGTCAACGCGGCCGAGGGACGCCGCTACACCGCGGCGGAGGAGGCCGTGTGGACGGAGCTCGATCCGCTGTTCGGGTACAGCGTACGGCCGCATCTCTCGCTCGACCGGGCCTGTCACGCGGGGGAGACGGCGATCTCGGTGCTCGGGGACGGGACGGTGCGGCGCTGTCACTTCATCCAGGAGCCGATCGGGAATCTGTACGACGGGTCGTGGCGGGGCGGGTTGCGGCCGCGGGGATGCGCCAACGCGGTCTGCGACTGCCATATCGGGTACGTGCATCTGAAGCCGCTCGGGCTGCGGGGCGTCTTCGCCGGTGGGGTGCTGGAGCGGATCCCGGCGAACTGGCCGGCCGGCCCCGTCCCGGAGGGCCTGTCACCCGGCTCTGTCGGCTCATGGACACCATCGGGTGCCGCGTCCGATTAGCGTCACTTTCGGGGCCGGAAGGGCGGGTTGAGGAGCGGACCAGGGGGAACAAAGACGACATAGCACTCTCAGGAACGCACTCTCAGGAACGGCACTCCCAGGAGAGGTGAGCGATGGCGACGATCCCGACCGAGAACCGCACCACCACTGAATTCGATGCCGACGGGAACGGGGCGACCGACCCGGCCGTTCCGCGGTCCCGGCTACGGCACGCGGTCACCGCTCCGGTCCGGCATCCGCGGCCGTCGGCTGCCGGGGCGCTCGCTGTCGTGGGCGCGGTCGCCGCGGTGGTCCTGCTCCTGCGGCGGCGGAACGCCCGTCGCCCGCAGCCGCGTTTCCGGCTGTTCCGTTCCTGACCCTTCGCCGGTGGCCCCGCTTCCCCGGCCGGCGGGCTTTGCTCTCCCGGTTGCCGGGCTTTGCTTACCCGGCTGGCGGGCTTTGCTTACCTGGCCGGGTGGCTTTGTTTCTCTGGCCGGTGACGCCGCCGCCCTGCTCTCGGGTGGCGGCGTCACTGTGCGCGCCGATCGTCAGCTGCGCTCTCCGGTGATGTAGTCGGCCAGGGTGCTGCGCTCGGTCTCGAGCTCGTCGATGCGGTGTTTCACGACGTCGCCGATGCTGACCACGCCGCTGAGCCGTCCGTCGACCACCACCGGGACGTGCCGGAAGCGGCGTTCGGTCATCAGTCGTTCCACGTCCTCCAGCTGGGCTTCCGGGGCCACCGTCCGCACCTGCGTGGTCTGGATCTCCGCTACCGGTGCTCCGAGGACGCCGGTGCCGCGTTCGGCCAGCGCGCGTACCACGTCCCGTTCGCTCACGATGCCCTCCACCGTGACGCCGTCCCGTGACACGACCACGGCGCCGATCCGGTGCTGCGCGAGTACCCCGATGAGCTCCTCCACGACGATCTCCGGCGTCACTGTGACAACTCGATCTCCTTTGACACGAAGAATGTCACTGATCCGCATCGCCCCTCCTCTCCCGTCCGTTTCGCGTACCCCTTCTATGCCGACTCCCACCGGTCCCTGTCAAGAGCCGCCGTCCGTCCGGCACCGCGGTGGGTGCCGGTTCTGCCACCCGAATCCCACACCCGGGGTCGCCACACCCGGGGTCGCCATGCCCGGGGTCGCCATGCCCGGGGTCGCCATGCCCGGGAAGGGTTCGCCAGCTGGGAGTGTCAAGAAAACGGTGTAACTCGATTTTTTGAAGGTCAGTTACGGCCTGTGGTGAGGCGTCCTTCGAAGGCAAGGTCGAAGGCGTTGAGG
>NZ_JBFAYF010000131.1:0-7845 GCF_040681165.1 Actinoplanes sp. NPDC051851
GGGGCCCCCCCGGGGCGGGGGGGGGGGCGGGGGTGGCGGGTCCCGGGGGGCCCGGGGCCCCGCTAAAACCCCCCCCCCCCCCGCCCGGGGGGGAGCGGCGGCCCGCATCTCCGGGCCGCTGCGCAGGTCAGCGGCCGGGGCGGCCGCCCCCGCCGCCGCCGAAGCCGCCGCCCGCGGCGGCCTCGTCGGCCGTCACCGTGGTGAGCTTGGTGGCGGAGCCGAGGGTGCCGGAGGCGGAGAGGCCGCCGGTGCTGTCGCCGGAAGCGGTGCCGCCGGAGTAGATGGTGTACGTCGAACCGGATGTGATGGCCGAGGAGGAGAAGACCACGCTCTGGGCGCTCTTGCTCGTCACGAACGTGGCCACCACCGTGCCGTCGGCGTCGACGACCTGGAGGGTGGTGCCCGCGGCGACCGAGCTGTCCAGCGTGGCGGAGATCCAGCCCTGCCCGGAGTCGGTGCTGGGGGAGACGACCATGCCGGAGCTGCCCGCGGCGAGCAGTGTGCCGCCGCTGATGGTGAAGTCGCCGTTGACGTCGAGGGCACCGTTGCCGTTGCCCTCCGGGCCGCTCACCACGACCGTGCCGCCGGTGATCGACGCGGTGCCGTTGGAGTCGAGGCCGTCGCCCTCGGCGTTGACCACCAGGGTGCCGCCGTTGATGACCCAGGAGTAGTCGCCGACCTCCTCGCCACCGCCCGGGCCGCCCCCGAAGCCGCCGCCGGAGTCCGTGTCGGTGGAGGAGCCGCCGGCCGCGTTGACGCCGTCGTCGCTGGAGACGACCGAGACGGTGCCGGAGTTGAGGACGAAGTGTGCCGCCTCCAGGCCCTCGTTCGACGAGGTCACCTCGAGGGTGCCGCCGTCGATGATCTGGTAGCCCTCGGCGTGCACGCCGTCGTCGCCGCTCGCCACGCTGACCGTGGCGCCGGTGAAGTGGACCGCCCCGTCGCTGTGCACCGCGTCGTCGGAGGCGTCGACGGTGATCGTGCCGCCCTCCAGGACCGTGATCACGCCGGACTTCAGGCCCTTGGACGAGACGTCGTCGGAAGCCTTGGTGGAGTGGCCGCCGCCGGACTTGACCACCAGGGTGCCGCCGGTGACGACGATGTCGGTGGCCGCGTCCACGCCGTCGCCGGTCGCGGTGACCGCGACGGTGCCGGCGGTGATGTCGACGTAGCCGGAGTCGGCGTCGGTGTCGTTGTCGGACTTGATGCCGTCGCCGCCCGCGGTGACCGTGACCGTGCCGCCGTTGACCACCACGTAGTCCTTGCCGCGGATGCCGTCGTCGGTGGCCTCGACGGTGAGCGTGCCGGACTGGATGACCAGGCCGTCCTTGCTGGTGATGCCGTCGGCGGCGGTGCCGGTGGCGGTCACCGTGAGCGTGCCGGTCCCGGCGATGCTCAGGTCACCGGCGCTGAACAGCACGGCGTTGACGTCCGACGTGTCGGACGGGGAGAAGCTGGAGGCGAGCGTGTTCGTGGTGCCGTCGGCCAGGTACACCACGACCGAGTCGGCGGCGGTGGCGGCGATCGCGGCGGTGGTGGAGCTGGTGATCGAGGCGTCGTCCAGGATCAGCGTGACGTCGGCGCCGTCCGCGTCGATCACGATCTGGCCGTCGGTGAGGGTGCCGGAGATCCGGTAGGTGCCGGCGGCGGTGATGGTGACCGTCGCGCCGTCCACCGTCACGCCGTCGGCGGAGCTGCTGGCGGAGCTGCCGGAGAGGGTGATCGCGTCCCCGTTGTCCGAGGTGACGGCGGTGACCGAGTCGGCCTTCTTGTTGGCGGCCAGGACGGTGGCGGCGTCCTGGGTGCCGTCGACCGAGACGGTGGAGCTGGTGGAGGCGGTCTCGGCGGCCGCCGAGTCGGACGAGGAGGAGCAGCCGGCCAGCAGGGCGGCGGCGAGGACGGCGGAGCTGACGGCGGCGACGAATCTCTTACGCAGTCTCATGACGGGCCCCTCAGGCGTGGAAGTGCCGGCGCAGCACGGGCTGCCAGCGGTTGGCGGGGAGGTCGGGCCGGAGAGCGGCGAGGCCGGTGGCGTACTTGGAGATCGAGCAGGGGCGGTGGTGCAGGGACCAGAGCAGGCGATCCATCTCGGAGACGGAGCCCGCGGACTTGGTCTCCACGACGGCCCGGTCCGGCATCCGCACGGTGGAGCCGTCCGGCAGCTGCCAGGCCAGGCCGGTGTCGATGGTGACCCGGCTGCCGGATGCGGGCAGGTAGAGCGTGTGCCGCTGGTAGTGGGTGGCGAGCACCGGGCGCATCGCGGCGGGGTCGGCGGTGATGCCCGCCCCGGCCAGGACCTCGGCGGCGTGGGCGCGGCCGTCCGGGCCGAGATCGGAGCCGTTCCCGACGTACGGCACGCGCTCCTTGACCGTCGTGCCCCGGGTGCCGCGCGTCTTCACCTCGACGAAATGGGCGCCCGTGTCGACGTACGTCCGAATTCTGACCTTGAAACGACGGCGGCGCTGATGTGCCGCGCCGAGGTAGCTCTCCATGCCCTCGGTGTCGAAGTAGATGGAGCGGTAGCCGAAGCCGCGCTGCCCGTCGATCTCCAGCACCCGGGCGTCGCGGAGGCCGTCCAGTACGGCGGGGAGCGCGGTGGCGGGCAGCAGGTACTTGCGGTCGACCCGGGTCAGCAGCTCGGCGGTGCCGACGAGCGCGTCCAGGGAGATCGGCGCGAAGCGGGCGAAGGGGGAGAGTGTCGTGGTCATGCGACGGCCACCGGAACCGAGGAGGGCGCGAGGTAGCGGACCTCGACCAGCGTGCTGTCGTTGACCAGGTCGACCTGCTTGACCGCCAGGTTGACCACCCGGCCACCGAGCACCCGTTCGAGGTGGGCCCGCAGGGTGGCCTCGTCGGTGTGCGCGCTGTCCAGCCGGACCACCTGGTGGCGGTAGCGCTTGAACAGCGACGGGTGGTCGCCGATCCAGAGCGCGGCGAGGATCAGCACCATCAGGCTGCCGGTGATCGCGTCCAGGTCGCCGAGCCCGGCGATCAGGCCGAGCGCGAGCGCGGCGAAGTAGTAGGCCACCTCGGTCTGGGTGATCTCGTCGGACCGGAGCCGGATGATGGAGAGGACGCCGAACAGGCCGAGCCCGAGACCGGCGCCGATCGTCTCCGATCCGAGCACCGTGGCGACCGCGAGCACGCCGATGTTCACCCCGAGGAACGCGGCGACCAGGTCCCGCCGGTGGTGCCGGGGGAAGTAGACGCCGAAGGTCAGTACGGCGATGGCGACAAGGTCCGCTGCGGCGGCGAGCAATGCGTTCACAAGGTTTCCTTCAACCGGAGTTCACTGGATGTTTCCTTTCTCTCGCCCGAGCCTCGGAGGAACCTGTGTGCCTTCTGTAGCCGTTCTGAGAAGTTCGCCGATGGCGTCCCTTTCTTAGAGGTTGTTTATTCTTCAAGTAGCGAGCGCTTAGTCGGCGTGCGGACGGTGGATGTCATGACCACCACGACCGCCGCACCCGTACCGACCCGGCACGCCCGCCGTCTCCGGCCCACGCCACGCTGGTGGTCCGGCACCGGTGGCGCGGTCGCCGGGCTGAGCCTGCTGGTGGTCGCCGGCCTCTGGGCGTCGAACGGGGGCGTCACCGACCTCGGGGACGGACTCTGGCCCGCGATGACCGCGATCGGCCGCCTGCTCGGCCTGCTCGCCTCCGACCTGCTGCTGCTCCAGGTGCTGCTGATGGCCCGGATCCCGCTGGTCGAGCGCGCGTTCGGTCAGGACCGGCTGGCCCGCTGGCACCGGTGGACCGGATTCACGTCGTTCTGGCTGATGCTGGGCCACATCCTCACGATCACTCTCGGGTACGCGGCGGGCCGTAACGCCCTGGCCCAGCTCGGGGACCTGGTCGTCGACTATCCCGGGATGCTGCTCGCGGCGGCCGGCACGGTGTTCCTGCTGCTGGTCGTCGCCACCTCGATCCGCCGGGCCCGCCGCCGGATGCGCTACGAGTCCTGGCATCTGCTGCACCTCTACGCGTACCTCGGCGTCGGGCTGGCCCTGCCGCACCAGATCTGGACCGGTGCGGACTTCACCGGCTCGGCCGTGGCGCGGGCGTACTGGTGGACGCTCTACGCGGTCTCGGCGGGCGCGGTGCTCGCGTACCGGATCGGTCTCCCCGCCTGGCGCAACTGGCGGCACCGCCTCGTCGTCACCCACGTGGTCCCCGAGGGGCCCGGCCTGACCTCGGTGTACCTCACCGGCGACCGGCTGCACGAACTGCCCGCGCGGGCCGGGCAGTTCTTCCACTGGCGGTTCCTGGACGGCGCCGGCTGGACCCGCTCCCATCCGTTCTCGCTCTCGGCCACCCCGCAGACCGACTCGCTGCGGATCACCGTGAAGAGCCAGGGCGACGGCAGCTCCCGGGTCGCGACGCTGAAGCCGGGCACCCGGGTACTGGTCGAGGGGCCGTACGGGAGGCTGACCGGGGAGAGCTACCGGGGTGGCCCGGTGCTGCTGATGGCCTGCGGGATCGGGATCACCCCGCTGCTCTCGCTGCTCGGGGAACTGCCGTACCGGCACGGCGAGGCGACGCTCGTCTACCGGGCGCGCGGCGAGGCCGACCTGGCGTTCGGCGAGGAGCTGGAGTGGTTCGCGCGGCACCGCGGGGTGCGCCTGGTGCCGGTCGTCGGGCCGCGGGCGGGAGACGACTCCTGGCTACCGCGTACCCCCGAGGAACTCACCGGCGCGGCGGCGCTGATCCGGATCTCGCCGCAGGTGGCCGCGTCGCACGTCTACGTCTGCGGGCCCGAGGCCTGGGCGGGGGCGGTCCGCGCGGCGGCCGTCGAGGCCGGCGCGGCACCCGCCAAGGTCCACACCGAGCTGTTCGCCTGGTAAGGGGAGAATCCACGATGCGACGGATCAGTATGTGGGCGCTCTCCACGGTCGTCCTGCTGGTGCTGCTGTTCAGCTACCGGACGAGCACCGGGTCGGGCGCGACCACCTCGACCGCGGCGGTCGTCACGGAGAGCGGCGAGGGCGAGTCGTTCACCGGCGACACGATCAGCACCCGCGAGGGGGACGTGCAGGTCGTCATCACGGTGGCGAGCGGGAAGATCACCGGGGTGACCGTTCCGGTCTACCCGAGCGGCGAGCAGCGGCACGAGGAGATCAACGCGGCGGCGCTGCCGGTGCTGGTCGAGGAGACGCTCGCCGCGCAGAGCGCCGACATCGACGGGGTCTCCGGGGCCACCTACACCAGCGACGGCTACAAGCAGTCACTGCAGTCCGCGCTCGACGCCGCCGGCATTTCTTAGAATCGCCTTACGGTTCTGTTACGGCGCCTCTTAACCCGCCTGCCGAGTGTGGAGCGATGATCCCCACAGGTGTCGCCGAGGCCGAGACTGGCAGGCTAGAGGGCATGCGGATCCTGGTGGTGGAGGACGACGCGGCGGTACGCGACTCGCTCGCGCGCACGCTGCGCTTCGAGGGCTACCAGGTGCACGTCGCCGGCGACGGGCTCGCCGCGCTGGACGCGGTCCGCGCCGGCGACCCCGACGCGGTGATCCTCGACGTGATGATGCCGCGGATGGACGGGCTGGAGGCCTGCCGCACGCTGCGCTCCGAGGGCTGGGTGGTGCCGGTCCTGATGCTGACCGCCCGGGACAGCGTCGGTGACCGGGTCGCCGGGCTCGACGCGGGCGCCGACGACTACCTGGTCAAGCCGTTCGCGCTGCAGGAGCTGCTGGCCCGGGTGCGCGCCCTGCTCCGCCGGTCGGCGCTGAGCGCGCCTGCCGAGGTCCACCCCGCCGAGGAGGTGCAGGCCGGTGATTGGCTCGCCTTCGCCGACGTACGCCTCAACCCGCGGACGAGAGAGGTCCAGCGCGGTGACCGCGCCCTGAAGTTGACCAGGACCGAGTTCGGCATCCTCGAGGCGTTCCTGCGCCACCCGCGGCAGGTGCTCACCCGCTCCGCCCTCTTCGAGCAGGTCTGGGGGTACGACTTCGGCGAGGGGTCGAACAGTCTGCACGTCTACCTGGGCTACCTGCGGCGCAAACTGGAGGCGGAGGGGGAACCGCGGTTGCTGCACACCGTGCGCGGGGTCGGTTTCGTGCTGCGGACGGAGCCGCTGTGAAGGGCGTCCGGTGGCCCCGGGTGCGGCTTCCACGCCGTCCCCGCAGCCTCCGTGACCGCCTGGCACTGCTCGTCACCGGCGCGGTCACGGCGGCCGTCCTCGTCGTCTCGGCCGGGGCCTGGTTCGCGGTCTGGGAGATCCAGAAACACCAGGTGAACCTGGAACTCAACGCGGACGCCAAGGCGATCGCGGCCAACCCCGAGCAGTGGCTGGAGACCGAGTCGTACCGGGACCGGGACGACGACGGCCCGCGTGACAAGGGTGACCAGCGCGAACTCGGCCCGTGCTGGCAGATCCTGGACTCCTCCGGCAACGTGCTCGGCGGCGGCAAGACCACGCTGCCGGTCACCTCGGCGACACTGGCGATCGCGGACGGCACCCGGACCGAGGAGCTGCGCGAGGAGGTCAGCCTCGGCCCGAGTACGTACCGGGTGCTGACCACGGCGATCGACGGCGGGGGAGCCGTGCAGATCGGCGTCGACCAGGCGCCCTACGACCGGGTCCTGGCCGTCTTCGCCGGGCTGCTGGCGCTCGGCTGCGCGGTGGGGATAGCCCTCGCCGCGCTGCTCGGCCGTACGGTCGCCCGGGCCGGCCTCGCCCCGGTGGAACGCCTCGCCCTCGCCGTCGAGGAGGTCGCGCTCACCCAGGACCTGAGCCGCCCGATCGACGTGCACGGCGACGACGAGATCGCCCGGCTGGGCAGCTCGGTGAACGCCATGCTGACCGCGCTGGACGTGGCCCGGGGCGCCCAGCGCGCTCTGGTCGAGGACGCCAGCCACGAGCTGCGGACGCCGCTGACCAGCATCCGTACCAATGTGGAGCTGCTGCTGGAGCTGGAGCGCCGACCCGAGCTGGCGCACCGGCTGCCCCCCGAGGAGCGCACCCAACTGCTGCACGACCTGGACGCCCAGGTGCGAGAGTTGGCCACGCTCACCAACGAGCTGGTCGAACTGGCCCGCGAGGAGGCGACCCGGGAGCCGATCGAGCCGGTCGACCTGGCCGAGGTGGTGACGAACGCCGTGAACCGGGTCCGTACCCGCGCCCCCGCCCTCACCTACGACACGTCCCTGGCCGCCGCGTGCGTGCCGGGCCGCTACGGCGAACTGGAGCGCATGGTCGTCAACGTGCTCGACAACGCCGCCAAGTGGAGCCCCCCGGGCGGCACGATCACAATCCGCCTCTCCCCGTCCCCCTTCCCCGGCGGCTCAGTACTGACCGTGACCGACTCCGGCCCCGGCGTGGCCCCCGAGGACCTCCCCCACGTCTTCGACCGCTTCTACCGCGCCCCGGCCGCCCGCTCCATGCCCGGCTCCGGCCTGGGCCTCGCCATCGTCGCCCAAACCGCCACCCACCACGGCGGCAGCGTCGACCTCACCCCCACCACCCCCCACGGCACCACCGTCACGATCCGCCTCCCCGCCCCCACCCAGCCCTCGTGACGGCCGCCCCCGCCGGTGCGGAAGGCCCACGCACCGGACGCACCCCCAACCGCAGCCGGTGCGGAAGGCCCACGCACCGGACGCGCCCCCAACCGCAAGCGGCACGGTCTATTCGCCTGAGTAGCACCCAGCCCGGCCCGGGTGACAGTCATCCCGCGGGGCGACGATCGCGCGGCAGCCAGACCACAAAGCCCAAGGTGGAATCAACAGCTCCCCCATCCACCCAGCTGCCATCGACAAACAACGGATAGTGACCGAAAACCATGCAAGGCTGGGGCGGTGGGTGGGCAGGCAGGGCATAAACGCTCCACCGCCCTGCCTGCCCACCC
>NZ_JBFAYF010000132.1:0-7231 GCF_040681165.1 Actinoplanes sp. NPDC051851
ACGGCGGCGTCCGCGATCGCGGAGATCGCGCAGGTCATCTCCACGATCGGGGACTACACCACGCAGATCGCCGCGGCCGTCGAGGAGCAGACCGCGACCACGCAGGAGATGAGCCGGGGCGTGACCGAGGCGGCGGGCAACACCAACCTGGTCGCCGAGGCGATCAACGACGTGGCCGACGTGGCGCAGAAGGCCTCGGCGAACGCGCGGACGGCCCGCGAGGCGGTCGCCGACCTGAACCGGCTCTCCGCCGAGATGACCGCGATCGTGAACACCTTCCGGTACTGACGACGGGGGCGGCGGGTACGGTAACCTCCCGCAACGCCACCCCCCCCTCGTCGAAAAGGTGTTCCATGTCCGACGTCGTCGCGGCACCCGCGGACACCACCCCCGCCCCGGCCCTCGCCGCACCCGCCCTGCGCCGCGGCGCCGGCCTGGCGATCGGGTTGTACCTGCTGGTACGCCTGGTCAGCCTCGAGGTGATGGGGATCCTCGCGGCGCGCGCCTACCTGCAGGCGCCGGGCAAACAGGTCTACCCGGACGGGTCGATCAACAACCAGTGGCGCAGCTTCACCTCGATCTTCGACGCGCTCGTCTCCTGGGACGGCCGCTGGTATGTGAAGATCGCCGGCACCGGGCTGGGCGGCCCGATCGGCGCGGTCGACGGCGACGGCGTCCCGTACGAGCTGCGCCTCGCGTTCTTCCCGCTCTACCCGTGGCTGGCCCGCCCGCTGACGTTCCTGCCCGGCGTCTCCCCGATCGCCGCGTGCCTCTTCGTCTCGTTCGTCGCCGCGATCGCCGCCGCCGCGGGCCTCTACCTGATCGGCCGGCACGTCGGCGGCGAGAAGCGCGGGCACCGGGTCGGCCTGATCCTGGCCGCGGTCTGGGCGGTCGCGCCCGCCGCGATGACCCAGAACGGGGCGTTCACCGAGTCGCTCTTCACCGCGCTGGCGGTGTGGGCGCTCTACGCGGTGCTGACCCGGCAGTGGCTGCTCGCCGGTCTGCTCGCCGGGATCAGCGGGCTCAGCCGGCCGACCGCCGCCGCGCTGATCGGCACCGTCGGCCTGGCCGCGCTGGTCGCCGCGTTCGCCCGGCGGGACGGCTGGCGCCCGTACGCCGCGATGCTGCTCGCCCCGTCCGGCCTGATCGCCTACCTGACGTTCGCGTCGATCCGGCTCGGCGGCTACACGAAGTACACCGACATCCACCACAACACGTTCGGCGCCCGCTGGGACAACGGCGAGAACACCTGGGGCATGGTCTCCGACATCCTGTACGGCGTCGACGGCGACAACGCGGACAAGCCGATCCGGGTGCTCTCCTTCCTGATGCTGGCCGCCTTCATCGTGCTGCTGATCCTGCTGATCCCGCGCGCGCCGTGGCCGCTCACCGTCTTCGCCGCCGCGATGCTGATCCTCTCCACCGGCACGAGCACGCACATCTCGATGATCGGCCGCCACCTGATGCCGGCGTTCCCGGTCCTGCTGGTCCCGGCACTGCTGCTGGCCCGCGCCCGCAACCGCGACCTGGCCGTCATCCTCGGCGCGCTCGCACTCCTCTCGGGTTGGTACGCGGGCTGGCTCCCGTTCATCTCCGGCCAGGCGATCTGAATCGGCCATCCCGGCGTTCTCTGCCGGGGCTCACGGCGTGCCTCCCGAGCGTAGTCGCGGCGCCTGGTCCAGGAGCGCCGGCGGCTGCAGCAGGGGCGAGGGCTCGGGTCCCGGATCGGCTTTCGTGACGATGCCGGCCGCGGCGTGGTCGAATGCGGCCGGCCAGCGCGTCCGGTCGCTGGCCAGGGCCCCGTCCAGCCGAGCGCCACTGAGGTCGGCGTCGCTCAGGTCCGCGCCACGCAGGTCGGCGTCGCGCAGATCGGCATCGCGGAACACGGTGGCCTGTGCCCGGGCTTTCCGAAGATTGGCCTCTCGCAGGTCGGCGCGGGTGAAATCGGCGCCGGTCAGCACCGACTCCACCACGAGCGCGCCCCGCAGATCGGCGAGGACGCCACGCGCCTCGGTGAGGTTCGCCCGGCGCAGGCTCGCGTGCCGCAGATTCACCGATACGAGAGAGGCCCGGGTCAGGTTGGCGGCGAACAGGCTCGCCGACTCGAGACACGCACGGTCGAAGTTCATCCGGGTGAGCCACAGGCCGTCGAAGTCGGCCCGCCGCAGATCGGTGAGGCTCAGGTTGAGCCACGGATCGGATCGGTCGAACCGGCCCAGAACGCCGAGGCAGGTCAGGGCGAGCTGGCTGTCCGGCGCCCGCGTCTCCAAGGGCGCCACCGTGTTGATGTCGGCGTCGGCGGGTGGTGCGGTGGGAGGCCACGGCTGGTGGGCGCGCAGGAAGGCCGCCATCGTCGAGATGACCGCCTCCCGATCGCGTTCCGAGTGCTCCGCCAGCCGCCGCAGGGCGTGCAGGCCACCGATGCGTACGTCCTGCTTGTCGTTGCCGAGATGGTCGATCGCGCGACTGAACTGACCGGTGATGTGCCCCTCCTGGGTGATGCGGAGGGTGTCCTGGCTGACCCGCAGCTGGCGCCACGTGGCATAGGCGCCGAAGAACAGGACGATACCGGCGGTGAGCTGCAGCAACGTGGCGCGAACGCTGTTGATCGCGGACAGTCGATCCGACGAGGTGATCGGGCGCCGTCCCAGGTCGTGATCGACCACGATGGCCGGCAGCATCATGAGCGCGGCGCCGAGAAGGGCGACGCACACCACGCACAGGACCCCGCCGATGATGAGCCGACGTCGCGCTCGCCTTGCACCGTTCTCCCCCGCTGGCACGCGACGATGATAAATGCTCCGGATGCATGGGTTCGATCACCGCTGGAATACTTGCCGGATGATCCGGACCGTCGGCGGCGCATTCGCACTCGGCATGCTGGCCGCACTCCTCCCGGCACCGGCTCACGCGGCGAGCGACCCCGAGACCGTCTGCACGATCGACGACGACCGGCTCAAGGAACTGTCCGGGCTGGTCACCACCGCCGACGGCTACGTGACCATCAACGACGGCAGCAAGAAGGCCAAGCGCCGCGGCATCTTCTACATCGGCGCCGACTGCCAGGTCTCCCGGACGGTCGACTTCCCCTCGGACCCGGTCGACACCGAGGATCTGGCCGTCGCACCGGACGGCACGCTCTGGGTCGGCGACATCGGCGACAACGACACCGAGCGCGACACGATCGGCCTGTGGCGCCTCTCCCCCGGCGCCACCGAGCCGGAGTTGCTGGAGGCCCGCTACCCGGACGGCCCGCACAACGCCGAGACCCTCGTCCTCGACGGCCAGGCCAACCCGGTGATCATCACGAAGGACCCGGCGGGCGCCGAGATCTTCCGCTTCGCCGACGGCGCGCTGCAGGCCGCCGGCACCATCACCATCCCGGAGACCACCACTGGCAACCCGCGCGACGAGGAGGGCCGCCGGGTGCTGACCGGCGGCACCAACTCCCCCGACGGCACCAAGATCGCCATCCGAACCTATGCCGATGCCTTCGTGTACGACGTGACCGACGGCGACGTGATCACCGCGCTCACCACCGGCACGCCCACGATCGTCCCGCTGCCGGACGAGCCGCAGGGCGAGGCGATCGCTTTCAGTCGCGACGGCGCGTCCCTGCTCACCGTCTCCGAGGACGCGAAGCCGGACGTCCTGCGCTACTCCGCCACCGGCGACAGCACGTCGGGGTCCGGCCGGCTCTGGCGGTGGCTCGCGGCCGCCGCCGGGCTGCTCGCGGTGGGCTCACTCGCCGCCGCTGCCACCCTCCGGTCACGGCGGCGCTGAGTCACGCCTTCGCCCGGAAAGGCACCACCAGCCACCGCTACCGCCAGTGCCACCACGCACGTCAACGTGTAGCCGATCGTCGTGTCGCCACCGCCATCGATGGCGCTGGTGAAATCATTCGGCCATGATCACACGGTGCGGTACCTGGGCTTCCTGTTCCTTCGGACATTCCAGTACTGGATCTTGCGCGATAGGACAATGAGCCATTCCGCGCAAACGTTGCGGTTGCTTTCTGTACCACGAGCTCGCCGCCCTGTCGCACGGCCGAACGGTACCGGGGTCACGGCAGGCGGGGTGGGCCGCCCTGGAGGACGTCGAAGCCGCCGTCGACCGGGATCAGGGCGCCGGTCAGGGCCGCGGTCCGCTCGTCCAGCAGCATGGCGATCACCGCGGCGACGTCGTCCGGCTCGACCATCCGGCCCAGCACCGCGTGCTTGGCCAGGTAGTCGTCGAGTCCGGCGGGCATGAACGCCGCGCTGGCCTCGGTGCGGACCGCCCCCGGCGCGACCGTGTTGACCGTGACGCCGTAGCGGCCCGCCTCGGCGGCGACCTGCTGGGCGAACGAGTTCACGGCGGCCTTCGAGACGGCGTGACCGATCTGCTGCTTGCCGGTCCAGCCCGCCGACATGCTGGAGAGGTAGACGATCCGGCCGGTACCGGCGGCCCGCATGGCGGTCAGCACCCGCTGGGTGATGAAGAAGGCGCCGGCCAGCTCGGCGGTGACCTTGTCGATCAGATCGGGCCAGGTGGTGTCGGCGAGCCCGGCGCGTACCGGCTGGAGGACGTTGGCGTTGCAGACCAGGGCGTCGATCCGGCCGTGGGCGGCCAGCACGCCGCCGATCAGGGCGTCGACCTGGGCCGGGTCGCAGACGTCGGCCCGGGCCGCGGTGGCGGTGCCGCCGGCGGCCTCGATCGCGGAGACCACGGCGGCCGCCGACGCGGCGTCGCTGCGGTAGTTGACGATGACGTGCCGGCCCTGACCGCCGAGCAGCCGTGCCGTGGCCGCCCCGATGCCGCGCCCGGCCCCCGTCACCACGGCGACCGGCTTTTCCTCGCCCGGCCGATCAATGTCAGTCATGACGACCACAATAGACAGAGCCCTCAGGAGCGGAAGCGGGTCGCCGACGCCGGTGCCATGCGGACCTGCTCATCGCGCCGGTACGCCTGAGATGGAGGTGCTGCACCGGCGTCGCCATCGACCCCATTCGTGAGGTGGACGACGTGAAGCATCCCGATCGTCAGTGCCTCGGCAGGACCCGGACAACGGCTATCCGTCCCTCAGCGACGTCGTTCTGTCCGGCCGGACAGCTGAGGTCAGCCGGTGGTGATCTCGGGGGTGCAGTTCTCCCGGCGCGGCTCGTCGCGCCACAGGCAGATCTGGACCGTCACCGGCTGGCCGCCGATCGTGGTGGCGACGGCCGGACTGTGAACGTAGCCGCGCTCGGCCAGCGGCAGGGCGGTGGCGCAGCTTCGCCACGGGCCGCCCGGGGTCTTCCAGCGGACACGCGCGCCACCCGAGTGCGGACGGTCGTCGTCGGAGCCGGCACGGCCCCAATAGAAGGTGCGGCCCTCGAAGCGGTCGTAGCGCGCCGAACCGTTCATAGCGTCGAAGTCCAGGGTCGGGCTGAGCCGGGTGGCGGTGTCATCGCGGAAGACGGCCGAGGCGTCGTCGACGATATCGGCCACCGCGGCCCCGAGACGGCAGTCGGCATCGACTTCCTCCCCGGTGGCAAGCGCGAGCGTGGTGCCCGCGCCGGCCACCACGACCACGACGGCGCCGGCCGCGATCAGCCAACGGCGGCGCGGGCGATGCCGGGTGACGAAGTAGCCGTCGAGGACGACCGGTACGGCCTCGCTCCTCGGCACTGCCACCGGCACCCGGTCCGGCGCGGCCAGATCGGCCCGCTCGGCCGCCTCGACCAAGGCGGCGACATGCGCCGAGGCGACAGTGAGCCGCCGCGCGTCCTCGTCGGTGAAAGGTGTCCGGGCGATCAGGTGGGCCGCCTTGACCACCGCCACGACAGCGGTCGGGTCGGTGATGTAACGCAGGTCCCCGGCGAGGACACGCGCCACGATGTCCTTGTCGATCGCGAGGCCGGGCGCGAGCCGCTCGGCCCGGATCACCTCGGCCAGGTGCCGCAGCGAACCGGCCTGCCTACGCCGGCGCGGCGGCGGTGACCCGGGCGGCGCCCCGTAGATTCCGTCCCGACCGGCCCGCGACGCCGCCGCCCCTACCGCCGAGGCCAGCCGCTGAGCCGCCCGCCGGACCTCCTGCCACCACGGTTCCAGCGGATCGTCCACCATGCCCCCAGCCCAGAACATCGACGTAGGCCAATATGTAGCATCGCCTCACCACGGCCGCAACAGCGCCCTCCGGGCCGGGACGGCACCCGGACACCGCCCGCCACCGCCTCGCCGGAGCCGGCCGGAACCGATCAGCTCGCCCGCAATCTGCCGACAGTGCAGACTTGGCCTGACCAATTCGGGCGAGATCGCTACAGAGGCGTCACCCCTCGGCTGACACGGGACGGACGAACTCACGGTAGTCGACGGTCGATGCACGTTCGATGCCGAACCGCACCAGGGGATGCTCACCGTCCGCCCCCAGATCCGTGGCGTACGGCTGTCCGGCGAAGGCCGTCAGTGAGCGTCCGAGTTCGTTGCCCGCGACGTCCACCAGTTCCTCGTCGCGTAACGCGCTCCGCAAGGTGTCGTAAGCCCTGCGGTCCGTCCAGAGCGCCAGATCGACGGCCGCGTCGACGCGCCACCCGAGGTCCGCGGAGGCGTCGGCCAGGACGGAGCAGAGAAGCTCGGCCCGCCGGTCCCACTGCGGCCGTGTCGCCTCGGACAGGTGGGACAGCAACGCGGCCGGCGGCCGATAGCCGTGCTGCTCGGCGTAGTGCACGATCATCGTCGGCGCGGTGTGGACGACACCGCCGGGCAGGTAGTAGCCGAACTCGCCGTTGCCCTCGACGGCCCCGCAGAACTCGCATGGGTGAAAGCCGAGCATCAGTCTGCGAGCGCGCGACGAGGCCGCCTTGAGCAGACGCAGCTCAGCGCCGGTCAACGGCATCCCGGCACCGCCCTGAACGCCGTGCTCCCGCCCGAGCCAGCCCACCGCCCTCATCGGCAGCATCGACTCCGAGTACGTGTACGCCGTCAGATCGAGAAACTCCACGTCCCCATGATCTCCCGCGGCGGAGGCCATCTCTTCTTTCGCCATGAGTTTTATGTGCGACATTCACGGTACGCCTTTCCGGAAAATTGTTATCCGACTCCTCTCCCGCTAGTCGCAGTGCCGCATCCAACCCGGATATCGCAATAGGAACTTGAGTCCGGTGAAATGTTCTGGCGTAACTACTCAGGTCAGTTGATGGCGGGGATCCATGGCTGGCCGGATGTCAGTTGGACGAGGGCGTGGTAGAGGTTGATGCCGTGTTTGGTGGCG
>NZ_JBFAYF010000133.1:0-7227 GCF_040681165.1 Actinoplanes sp. NPDC051851
GGGCGTACGGCGGAGGGAAGTTCCACCAGGTGACGGGCGAGGTGGCGGCGGACCCGGGCTACCAGGGTGCGTACGCGGCCTGCACCGCCTGACGTCCGGCATTGACACTCGTCCATGACGGTACTTAGCTTGCCGTGTTCGTGCCCGCGAAACGGGGAGGACACGCATGCGCGCCGTCCAGGCCCACCAGCGGCCCCTTGTGGCTCCAGCCGCCGGTCACCAGCCCCGGCCCTCCTTGGCCCACCGTGCCGTCATGTGGTCGATCCGCTCCTCGAGCTCCGGCACGGTCGGGGCGAACACCAGCACAGCGCGCCGGTGATTGTCGCCCCACAGGTCGTCGCCGCCCAACAGGCGCCAGCCCGACCTGGTCGCCGAGAACCCGGCCGGATGCTCTCGGCCCACGCCCGGGTTCTCGGCAACCCACATCACCGACCAGCCCTGATGATCCTCGTCCAGCCGCTCGCAGGTCTCCAGCGCGCCGTCGGGCCAGCCGGTCCGCTCGGCGATCAGCCGCCGGTTACGCCAGGCCAGCGGCATCTCGTCGGTCACGATGCCGCCCTGCCGTACCCGGCCCATCCGGCCTCCGACCGCAGGCACTCCTCGCGGACGCAGATCAGCAGGCCCAAGCGATCCGGGAGCATCGCGGTCACCGGAGGCTCATCCGGGCGGTCGTGCACCGCGAAGTAGTGCCCGGCCGGCACCCGTTCCACGCCGCTCGCCTCCGCCAGGCCGCTCTGAGGGGTCAGCACGGCGGCGGGCATGGAAAATCCACTCGCATCTCGCTCGCCGCCGCGCTGGTGGCTCAGCACGGCGGGGGTGCTGATGTCACCACGCCGCCGCACTGAGGGCGACGACGGGCAGAGCCGACCGTCTCACGGGATCCAACCTCACCCGCCGTCGCTGAGACGAAGATTACGGCCACCTGGAAGCCGACTGATTACTTCCTGCTATCACGCGATAAGCGCGTGGAGACCTACTGCGACAGCAGCGCTGCGCATCTGCGAAGTGATCGCGTTTTTCCTGGTACGGCGGATGACCGAACCGATCGCGTCTCGCACGGTGGGCCGCAGGCGGAACCACTGCGGGCCCGCCGCCTCACTGCGCAAAAACGCAGCGATCGCTTCCTGATCCCGGCCGACCTGGGCCAGCGCGCTGGCGAGATCGGCGAAGTACGGAGCCTGCCGGTTCGCGATCGGGAGGTGTCCAGGGGCGATGTGATCAGCGGCCTCCAGGGCAAGCTGAGGCTCGTTCAACTCAAGGAGGATCGAGACCTTCCAGAACCCCACGTTGGTCGGCCCGAACGCAAACCGGGCAAGGCCGAGGTCTTCCGGTTCGCCGAGCGACGCGGCCTCTTCCTCGGCCACTCGCAGGTGGCGTACTGCGGTGGCGGCCTGCTTGTCCACCGCGGCACGCAACGCCCCGTGCAGATGGAGCATCCCGTACGCCTGCCGTACCCGAGGATCGCTGGTGTGCGGCTGGATTTCGTCGGCGACCCGCTGAGCGAGCCGGGCCGGGGCACCGGGCATCTCCGGCGGCATAGCCAGGATGCGGACGAACTCGGCGATGCCGATCCACGCCGGATCACCGAACTCGCGCGCCTCCACGACCGCCAGACGCGCAGCGTCCCGAGCCAAATCCGAATAGCCCAAGTGCTTGAGCGTGTACGTGGCCACGTGCGCAACTTGGACTAGTCCGACCCGTCGGGCGCGGGTTGGTCAGCCTGCGCTGCCCTGAGCCTGCAGGAGTTGTGCGGTGTAGGGGTTGAGTTCGATCGGTGCGTCTTCCCCGACGACCACGGTGCCGCCGATGTGGGCCAGGTGGCGGCCGTACGCGTAGTTCGGCTCGAAAGCGAAGCTCATCCCGGGCACCAATTCCATGTCCGCCAGGAAGGCGGGGTGATCGGCGACCCGGGGGTAACCATCGGTGCCGGGGATGCGGCTGAACAGACCGCGGCCCCTGCCGACGGACAGTCCGGGGTTGAGTGAATGGACCGCGATCAGGAATGGCCAGCCTTCGGCGGCATCGATCGGCTCGTGCATCGCGTCGACGAGGTCGCCGAAGGTCCGCCCTGGGCGCAACGCGTCGAGGCCGGCGTCGTAGGCGGCCCGCGCGACCCGTGCTGCCCGGTGGAAGTCCTCGTGGACCTCGCCGACGGCGATGGTGACCTGGTTCTGGGTGTGGCGGCCGCCGAAGTTGGCGAACACCTCGGCATAGATGACGTCGCCGTCGGCGAGCACGCGGGGCGCCTGGGGACGCTGGCCCCAAGCCGGTGGCCCTGCGGCGACCACGTCGGGTCCCGACCACAGGTGCATGGCGGCGGGCAGGGTGCCGTGGCGGTAGCCGGCGGCCATGCCTGCCGCGTATACGTGGTTCTCCGGGACGCCGGGAGCCGCGGTCGCGACCATGGCTTCGACCATGGCGTCGCCGATTTTCGCCGAGTGGCGCAGCGCGACGATCTCCTCCTCGCCGAGAGGAAGGATGAGCTGGCCGAAGGCGAGATCCACGGGACGGAAGTCGGCGTGGGGCAGGGCGGTCAGGACCGCGTTCCAGAGTCCGTACGGGATGATGCCTTCCGGATGCCAGGGCATGTGGGATCCCAGGCCGACGACACCGATGACCGCTTCACTGAGCCCGGATTCGCGCAGCGCCTCGACGATCGTGCGGGAGTTGCGGGCGGCGCGCAGGTTCTCCGGGGCGATCCACATGGTCTCGCCGCGACGCGAGGACTCCAGGTGATCCATGAGGTACATCGGGCCCGGCAGCAACGAGACGGGCGTACCGGTGCGGGGGACGACGACCGTGGCGCCGGGGCGGCCGTTGGTGAACCAGGTGTCGTAGGCCACCGGGGCGGGCCCGGCGTCCTCGTGCTCACCGAAGACGAGTAAGGCGTCGATGCCTTCGCGGGCCATGAAGGCTCGGGCCAGGTCCCATCGGCGGCCGCGCTCGGCGAGGGAGAAGACGGGCGATGCCGTGTCGGTCATGAGGGTGGCCTGCTCCTTCAGTTCTGGTGGCTGTTTGACAGGAGGCGGATCAGGATCTGCAGGCCGGTGCCGGCCTGGGCCCAGCCGGTCCGGGGGCGTAGCCGACCGCTGGCATCGGCGTCGATCAGGCCGTGGGCGGTAGCGAAGATGAGAATGGCGAGGTTGTCGCTCGGTGTGTCCGGCAGCGTGCCGGCCGCCTGGCTGTCCTCGACGATGCCGGCGAAGACGCCGAGTGCCTCCTCCGCGGCGGCCGTCAGCGGGCCACCGCGGACGGCGATGGCGGGGCTGTTGAACAGCAGGCGGTAGCGCGCGGGATGGGCCTGGCTGAATTCGATCACGGCGTCCAGCGCGGCCAGCAGCCGCTGGTTCGGTTCCTGCCCGGACGCCCGGATCCGCTGCCAGCCCTCGGCCAAGGCCCGGAAGTCGGTGGCCGCGACGGCCGCCAGCAAGTCGTCGCGGTTGACGAAGTGCTTGTACGGGGCGTTGTGGGACACCCCGATCGCGGCGCCGACCCCCCGCAGGGTGACCGCGGCCTCGCCACCTTCGTCGAGCAGGTCGGCAGCGGCTGCGACGAGCCGTTCGGCGGTGCTCATCGCAGCAGCGCCGGCTCTTCGGCCGAGGTGAGGGCCACGAGACGCTTGCTGTCATCCCACAGTTTGCCTGCGCGTTGCTCGTCGTAGGAGAGCCGGGCCGACCGGACAGCCGCCAGTGTCCCGGCGTTGGCCTGGAAGTACTTGCCGGACCCGCCGGCGTGCTCCGGGCTGACGGCGAGTGCCGCCAAGGAGGCGCCCGAGAACTCCGCGGTGGAGGTGATCGCGCCGATCCGCTTGGTCACCCACTTCATGGCGGATGTCGCGGACAGCCACTGGACCGGTTTCGGCATGCCGCGCAGGAATCCGGTGTCGGGGATGGAACCCGGGTCGAAAGCGATCGAGGAGATCCCGCTGCCGGCCCGGCGTAGCCGGCGGTCCAGCTCGTAGGCGTACATCACCGTGCACAGCTTCGAGGTCGAATAGCGTTTGCCCGCGGACAGCGCCTTCGCGCCGTCCCGGCCGATGGTGGCGAGCGTGGTGGCGTCCGGTTCGACGACGGCGCCGACCATGCGCCCGTCCATCGAGTCCGGGTCGTGGGTGCTGCTGGAGGTGTAGACCACCCGCCCGTCGTCCGACAGGTGCGGCAGCAGCAACTCCACGAGCAGGAAGTGCCCGAGGCAGTTGGTGGCGAACGTCGTCTCGTAGCCTTCGGGGCTGTAGGTGACCGGGCCGTCGAAGCGGCCGCCCGCGTTGCAGGCGATCGCGTCGAGCGAGGCGACCTCCCCGTCCGCGAGCATCCGGCCCAGCTGCCCGGCGGCCGTCCGGACCGACGTCAGCGACGAGGTGTCCAGCGCCAGCGTCGACACCCGCACCCCGTGTGCCGCCCGCAATTCGTCGGCGACCGCGCGCATTCGATCCGGGCTGCGACCCGCCAGCACGAGATCGACGTTCTCCGCGGCGAGCACGCGAACCGCGGCAAGGCCGATACCGGAATGCCCGCCGGTGATCAGAACCGTAGCCATCTCCCACTCCCTCCAGGTTGACGCCGTCAACCTACCCCGAGAGGTTGACACCGTCAACCTCTCGGGGAGCCGATCAATGGAGACCTGCGCGTATGACTGGTCCTGATCACATGTGGCCGTCGGTATCGTCGTGACTGGCGACCACGATCGACCGGATGTGCCGAGCCCGCGGGACAGACCCTGGCCCGCCTCAGGCGGCCGGGAAGACCTGCACCTCGCCGCCGTCGGCGAACAGTTCACTACCGGTCATGAAGCTCGACCGGCCGCTCGCCAGGAACAGGGCGGCCTGCGCGATCTCGGCCGGGTCCGCGACCCGGCGCAGCGGCGTCGTGGCGGCCATCTGGCCGAGGAGGGCGGGGACGTACGCCGGGTCCCCGGCGATGCCACGCAGCCCCGGCGTGTCCGTCGGGCCGGGGACCAGCACGTTGACGCGGATCGCGCGCGGGGCCAGTTCCGCGGCCCAGATCCGGGCGAACTGCCGGACCGCCGCCTTCGACGCCGAGTAGGCACCGAAGCCCGGGTTACCGCGGCTGGCCGAGGTCGAGCCGGTCACCACGATCGACGATCCGTCCGGCATCAGCGGCAGCATCTTCTGCACGGTGAACACGGTGCCGCGCACGTTGACACCGAAGGTGTAGTCGAAGCTCTCGGGCCGCAGTTCGGTGATCGGGGCGAGCGCGTCGCCGCCGCCCGCGTTGGCGAACAGCACGTCGAGCCGCCCGGCACTCTCGCCGATCCGGGCCGCGATCGCATCCAGGTCGGCCAGGTCGGTGATGTCGCCGCGGATCGCGGTGGCACCGATCGCCGCGGCGGCCCGCTCCAGCTCGGGCTGCCGGCGGCCGGTGATGAAGACCTTCGCGCCCTCGGCCACGAACAGGGTCGCCGCCGCCAGGCCGATACCGGTCGCTCCCCCGGTCACCAGGGCCACCTTGCCGTCGAGCTCAGTCATGTGTTGCTCCTCCATAGTTCTGGACCGATCGGTCAGATACAACCACATGTTGACCGAACGGTCCAGAACAAATATCGTGACGCCATGGCGCGCCCCCGCAAGTTCGACGAGCAGCAGGTGCTGCGCTCCGCGACCGAGGCGTTCTGGACCTCCGGCTTCGCAGCGACGTCGCTCGACGACCTGATGCAGGCGACCGGCCTGGGCAAGGGCAGCCTCTACGGTACGTTCGGCGACAAGCAGGCCCTGTTCCAGCGAGTCCTCGACGGCTACTGCGCCGATGCCACGGCCGACCTGCACGCCCGGCTCAGTGGCCCGGAGTCCTCGGCGGCTACCCGGCTGCGCGCCCTGTTTCACGCCGTGGCCGCCGCCGGTGGCATCCCCATCCCGCAGCGGGCCTGCCTGCTCGCGAAGTCGACCGCTGAACTGGCCGCCACGAACACCGAGGTCGCGGCGAAGGCCCGGCAGACATTCACCACGATCGCCGAACTGCTGCAGGCCGAGGTCGAGCACGCACAGGCCACCGGCGACATCCCCGCCGACCGCGACGCCCGCCGCACGGCCCACCACCTCCTGGCCGTCCTGCGCGGCATGGAGGCCCTAACCGAGGCCGGCATGGACGCCTCGGTCCTGCGCGACGCCGCCGACATCGCCCTCGAAGCGGCTGGCCTTACCGCAACCTAGACGAGTGATGACCGGTGTTGCCTGCGTGGATGCGGGTGGTTGCTCAGTGAGCAGATGAGGGTATCCAAGATCGACGTTGCTGAGCAACGATGACCGGGAGGCCATGTGCACGTCGATTCGGAGACCCTCGCGACCGCAATCTACGTGAAGATCGACGACGAGTTGAGAGGCGAATCGGAACGCCGCTGGATCCGTTACCTGGGCAAGAACCTGCGCCCGTTGTTCCCGGTCCAGCTCTCCCAATCGGGCTACAACAAGCGGCTACGTGGGGAAAGGCGCTCTGCCCAGGCGTAGCCGAATGCCTCGAACGGGCTCGTGGTGGTGTCGGCGCCACCGCCGATCCGCCCCGACCGCATCGCCGCACGCGCCTCGGCCGCCGCCTCCTCCGGCTTCTCGGCGGCCAGCAACGCCAACCCGAGGTCGAGCTTCGCCGACGCGATCCGCCGAGGACGTGAACCCTCCTCCTCCAGCTCGGTGATCACATCCCGGGCCACCTGCTCAGCCGCCGGATCACCCACCCACGCCAGCGTCGTCGCCGCATACGCGTGCGCCTTCGCAGGGTCGTACTGGTAGTGGTGCTCCGGATGCTCAGGAACAGCACGGTGCTCGGCCATGCCCTCCACCCGTCCCAGCGCATCCCGGGTGGCCGCCTGGTCGCCCAACCGTGCCCACGCCCGGCCCTCCTGCGCCGTCGCCTGCACGATCGCCGACCCGCCCACCGGCGCAACTGCCTGGGCATGCCGGGACAGCTCGACGGCCTTCCGGAATTCCCCGCGGGTCAGCCGGTCCCAAGCCTGCGTCTCCAGGCACCAGGCGGCGATCTCGCGGTGCTCAGCCTGCTCGGCGAGAGCGGATGCCGTCTCCAGGTGCGCCTCGGCGGCGAGGCGCTGCTGAAGGTCGACGTGCAGGGTGGCCCGCAGCATCGACAGCCAGCCGCCGACCACGAGCAGCCGTCGATGCCGGCCGAGGGTCGCGCGGCCGGCCAGGAGCTGATCAACGTACCTGAGATGGCGCCGCACCCGTGACAGTAGATCCACGGGCGGGCTGGTGGCGTACGACAT
>NZ_JBFAYF010000134.1:0-7147 GCF_040681165.1 Actinoplanes sp. NPDC051851
TGAGGGCTTCACCCGCTTCCACTGCCTCCACAGAGGCCGATCACCCTACGAAATACCTGCTCAGCGAATCACGGGCCGAGAACGCAACAGCCCTGGCCCTCGTGGCCTCAGGATGATTGTCGAGAGGCCGAGGTTTGCCGGTCAGGGACGGCGTCGGCGTATCGGCCAGGGTCGGCCTCCGCGCAGGAGTCCGATCTGGGTGGAGGGGCGCTGAGCCCGCTGGCGTCGGAGGACCGGGAGTACCGGAGCGCCCATCCGCCGGCCGGTGGGATCGTGTACTTCGCGGACTGACGGCCCGGGGAGCGGAACGCAGGAAGATATACCGTTCCGCACATCGGGGTGAAACAGCTGCTACCTAGCGTGACCCGCATGGCCGATACCTCTCTGAGCAGCCACGAGGACATGGTCGAAGCCGCCGGGATGCCGGTCGGCGGCGGCGTGATCAAAGACGGATACGATCCCCGGCTCACCAACGAGGACCTGGCGCCGTTGCGCAGTCAGCGGTGGGGGGCCTACAACATCTTCGCGTTCTGGATGTCCGATGTGCACAGCGTCGGTGGGTACGTCACCGCGGGCAGCCTGTTCGCGCTGGGGCTGTCGAGCTGGCAGGTGCTGGTCTCGCTGGTCGTCGGCATCACGATCGTCTACTTCTTCTGCAACCTGGTGGCGAAGCCGAGCCAGGTGACCGGGGTGCCCTACCCGGTGATCAACCGGGCGGCGTTCGGGGTGCTCGGGGCGAACGTGCCGGCGATCATCCGCGGGTCGATCGCGGTCGCCTGGTACGGGATCCAGACGTACCTCGCCTCGGCCGCGCTGGACGTGGTCGTACTGAAGATCTGGCCGGGGCTGGCGCCGTGGGCCGATGTGGACCAGCACGGCTTCCTCGGCCTGCCGACCCTGGGCTGGGGCACGTACGCGCTGCTCTGGGTGCTCCAGGCGGCGGTCTTCTGGACCGGTATGGAGACGATCCGCAAGTTCATCGATTTCTGCGGGCCCGCGGTCTACGTGGTGATGTTCGTGCTGGCCGGGTACCTGATCTCGCAGGCGGGGTGGGGTGCGATCGACCTGAACCTCGGTGACGTCGAGTACCACGGCTGGGACGCGCTTCCGGTGATGCTCGGCGCGATCGCGCTGGTGGTGTCCTACTTCTCCGGGCCGATGCTGAACTTCGGGGACTTCTCGCGCTACGGGGCGTCGTACCAGAAGGTGAAGTTGGGGAATCTGCTCGGCCTCCCGGTCAACTTCCTGATGTTCTCCATCCTGACCGTGGTCACGGCCAGCCTGACCGTGCCGGTCTTCGGTGAGCTGATCACGGACCCGGTCGCCACCGTCGCGAAGATCGACAGCACGTTCGCGATCGTGCTCGGCGCGCTGACCTTCACGATCGCCACCATCGGCATCAACATCGTGGCGAACTTCATCTCGCCGGCGTTCGACTTCTCCAACGTCAGCCCGCAGCGGATCTCCTGGCGGGCCGGCGGCATGATCGCGGCGGTCGGCTCGGTGCTGATCACGCCGTGGAACCTCTACAACAACCCGGACGTCATCCACTACACGCTCGAGACGCTGGGCGCCTTCATCGGGCCGCTCTTCGGGGTGCTGATCGCGGACTACTACCTGATCCGCAAGCAGCTGGTCGACGTCGACGCGATGTTCACCCTCGACCCGCAGGGGAAGTACTTCTACCGCAAGGGCTACCACCCGCCGGCGATCGCCGCCACCGCGATCGGTGCGGTCGTCGCGGTGATCCCGGTGCTCTGGACCGGTGGGCCGGGCATGCACACGATCGCGCAGTACAGCTGGTTCATCGGCTGTGGCCTGGGCTTCCTGATCTACCTCGGGACCGCTCGGAAGTGACGCGCATCCGGGTCGTCAACCCCAACACCACGGCGTCGATGACCGCACTGATCGGGGCGAGCGCCCGGGCCGTAGCCGGTCCGGGCGTCGTCGTCGAGGCGGTCACCTCGTCGATGGGCCCGGCCTCGATCGAGAGCCACTACGACGAGGCCCTCGCGGTCCCGGGCCTGCTCGCCGCGATCGCCGACGGTGAGCGGTCCGGAGCGGACGGCTATGTGATCGCCTGCTTCGGCGATCCGGGACTGGACGCGGCGCGCGAGCTGGCCGCCGGCCCGGTGGTCGGCATCGCCGAGGCCGCGATGCACGCCGCGACGATGGTCGGCCGCGCTTTCAGTGTCGTCACTTCCCTCTCCCGTACGACCGGAAGAGCCCACGACCTGGCGCGGAGGTACACCGCCTCCGGGGCGTGCCGTGGGGTGTGGGCCTGCGACATCCCGGTGCTGGAGTTGGACGACCCGGCCGTCCTGCCCCGCGTGGCGGCGAGCGCCCGGACCGCCCTGGACCACGACGGCTCCGACGTGATCGTGCTCGGCTGCGCCGGGATGGCCGGGTTCTGCGCATCGCTCTCGGTCGAACTCGGCGTCCCGGTGATCGACGGTGTGTCCGCCGCGACCCTGCTGGTCCAGTCCCTGGTCACGCTGGGTTTGCGGACGTCACGACGGGACGAGTACGCTCCGCCGCTCGCCAAGCCGTACACCGGAACGCTAGAGATCTTCGGATCGTGCAACCCGAATGGGGTGGGGCCCGTCAGGGAGGCGTGAGAGCGAAGGAGGTCTCGTGAGAAGCGAGCGCGACGAACAGTTCCACCGGTTCGTGTCGGCCCGGCGCTCCGGCCTGGTGCGTACCGCCACCCTGCTGACCGCGGGTGACGGGCATCTGGCCGAAGACCTGGTGCAGTCGGCGCTGACCAAGCTGTACGTGGCCTGGCCGGCGTATCAGCGCGCGGAGAACAAGGACGGCTACCTGCGCCGGACCCTGGTCAACGCGCTGATCGACGAGCGGCGGCGCTGGTGGCGGCGGCGGGAGCAGTCGATGGCAGACGTGCCCGACCTGGTCGCCGCCGAGACGGGGACATCACCCGGTGAGCTCACCGACGGGTTACGCGTGGCCCTGAAGGAGCTGCCACCGCGGATGCGGGCGGCGCTGGTCTTCCGTTACTTCTACGACCTCGACGTCGCCGACACCGCCGACGCCCTCGGTTGTTCCGAGGGCACGGTGAAGAGCCAGACCGCCCGGGCGCTCGACAAGCTCCGGGTGGTTCTCGGCCAGAACCCGTCTCCCGCCCACCTCTGAACAGAGAGCATGCAGATGATGAACCTGCGCGACCAACTGGACCTGCTCGCCGGTCCGCCGGCCGAGCCCACCACCGCCCAGGTCGACGCCGACCTGGCCCGCGGTAAGGGTGCCCTGCGCCGCCGCCGGGCACTGCAGGCCGCCACCGGCTCGGCCTTCGCCATCGTGGTCGCCGCCGCGGCCATCGCGTTCACCTCGACCGGCACGCCCGCGGTCAGCACCCCGGTGGCCACCGGCACGACGGCCACCGGCACGACGGCCACTGCAGCCGCCTTCGACCTGGTCGCCTACAAGGGCGAGCAGCCGAAGGGCTTCTCGATCGACAAGGTCCCGGCGGGCTGGGAGGTCCAGGGGATCAGTGAGAGCGCGCTGACCCTGGGCCCGATCGGTGCCGAGCCGCACAACAGTGACGCGCCGCCCGGCGACGACACCGCGGACGACGACCCGGACAGTTTCGTCGGCAAGGCCGTGGTGATGCTCCAGTCCCTCGACGAGGAGGGCACCCCGGAGGGCGAGAGCGTCAAGGTCGGCGACGTGACCGCCACCCTGGTGGACAAGCAGGGGGCGCACACCCTCTACGTCCCGCAGGAGTCCGGCATCAACATCCAGATCCAGGTCTGGGACACGATCGGCTGGTCCGCCGACGACATCGCCGCGTTCGCCGAGACCATCCACGTCAACCCGAACGCCAAGCAGGGCCGCGGCTGATCTCCACCACGGGGGATGACCTGGTCCCGGGCACGCCAATTGCCCGGGACCAGGGGTCTGTCACCAGCCGCGCTCGCGCCACTCGCCGAGGTGCGGACGCTCCGCGCCGAGCGTCGAGTCCCTGCCGTGGCCCGGGTAGAACCAGGTGTCGTCCGGGAAGCGGCCGAAGATCTTGTGCTCCACGTCGCCGATCAGGCTGTCGAAGTCCTCCTTGACGCCGCGGGTGTTGCCCACGCCGCCCGGGAAGAGGCTGTCCCCGGTGAAGAGGTGGTAACGGCCCCCGTCCGGTTCCCGGTAGGCCAGCACGATCGAACCCGGCGTGTGGCCCACCACGTGGATCACCTCCAGGCGGTGGCCGCCGACCTCGACGATGTCGCCGTCCCGGAGCGTGCCGGTGACCACCGGCAGCTCGGGCGCGTCCGCGGCGTGCGCCAGCGACTCCGCGCCGGTCGCCGACACCACCTCGGCCAGGGCGAACCAGTGGTCCCGGTGCCGGTGCGTGGTCACCACCGTCCGCAGGCCGACCTCGCCGGCCAGCTTCAGCAGCTCCGGCGCGTCGTTCGCCGCGTCGATCAGCAACTGCTCGCTGCCGTCGCTCAGCAGGTACGCGTTGTTGTCCATCGGGCCGACCGACACCTTCATCAGCGTCAGGCCGCCGCCGAGATCACGGGTCCCGGGGGCCTCACCGGTGTACGGGGTACTCATCTCCACCTCGCGGGTCGGGGTAGCTCGCCGTCCGGCGAGACGGTCAGGCCGGCGCCGTCCGCCCGGCCGATCAGCCACGCGGCGAGCGACCGGGACGGTCCGCCGACGGCCGGGCCGTCCGCCGCGCCGATCACCAGCGGATGCTCGGCGCCGGCCGGGTGCAGCACCATCGCGGGCGTGCCGGCCGGCGGGTCACCGGCGAACTCCCGGAGCAGCCGCAGCGCGAAGCCGTCGGTCCACTCCTCGGGCGTATGGTCCAGCGCCAGGTCGACGTGGTGCACCGCGACCTCGCGCAGCCGGTTCCACGGGACGATCGCCGCGGACCGGCCCAGCGGTGGCAGCACGAACGCCCACGCCTCCACCGGCATCGCGGCGGCCGCGTCGGCGAGTCGCTCGTGCGCGTCCCGGATGTCCGCGAAGTGCTCGGCCGCCGGTCGTGCCGCGCCCGCCTCGATCTCCGCGTCGCGTGCCTCGCGGGACGGGTACATCGGCGTCTCCACCCCGGTCCGTGCCCAGGTCAGCAGCCGGTTGTAGCCGTCGGCGTTGCGCGCCAGGTGGGTGAGCACGTGCCCGGCCGTCCAGCCCGGCAGCAGCGAGGGCGCGCCGATCGCGGCGTCGTCCAGCGCCGCCATGGTCCGCAGCAGGGCCTCGGTCGCCTCCTCGACGTCCGTCATCAGCACCAGCGGATCGATCGTCACCCGCCGACCCTATCCGGAAATCGCTTTCGCGGTACGTGGGCGCGAACGTACCGTCGTTCGCAGACGCGCCGCTAGATCGAACCCGCGGAGGAGGTGAGGCACGTGCTGTTCGGAGTCGTGGTCGCGTTCCTGCACCCGGGGGCCTTCGCCCCTTCTCGACCGTAAAGGGTTCCCATGTCGTACGACCTGTCCCAGCTCGGCTGGGACGAGACCTTCGCATCCTCGTACCGTCCCTATGACCGCTCCGACGCGGCGCCCGGCCGGGTACTGCGGGCCGACCGCGGCGTCTGCACCGTGCTCACCGCGGCGGGAGTCACCCGTGCCAGCCTGGGTGGCAACGCACTGTTGGAGGGCGCGCACGACCCGGCGAGACTGCCGTGCGCCGGGGACTGGGTGGTGCTCCGGCACTGGCCAGACCGGCGGACCACACTGGAGCTCGTCCTGCCGCGGCGGACGGCACTGATCCGCCGTACCGCCGACAAGGACTCCAGCGGCCAGGTGCTGGCCGCCAACATGGACACCGTCGCGGTCGTCGAACCGATCCATCCCGAGCCCGACGACGCCCGGGTCGAACGTCTGCTCGCCCTCGCCTGGGAATCCGGCGCCGACCCGGTCCTGGTCCTCACCAAGAGCGACACCTCCCGCCACGTCGACGCGGTCGCCCGCCAGCTCGCCGAGCTGGCCCCCGGCGTCCCCGTCCTCCCGGTCAGCGTCCAGCGCGGCACCGGCCTGCAGCCGCTGCGTGACCTGGTCACCCCCGGCCGCACCCTGGCCCTGCTCGGCCGCTCCGGCGCCGGCAAGTCCACTCTGGCCAACGCCCTGGCCGGCACCCCGGTGATGCCCGTCCAGGCCACCCGGGACGCGGACGGCAAGGGCCGGCACACCACGGCGTACCGCAACCTGATCACGCTGCCCGCGGGCGGCGCCGTCCTCGACACCCCCGGCATCCGCGGCGTCGGCCTCCTCGACACCGACGGCGGCCTCGACCGCGCCTTCGCCGACGTCACCGACCTGGCCGTCCGCTGCCGCTTCGACGACTGCTCCCACAACGCCGAGCCCGGCTGCGCCGTCCAGGCCGCCCTGGCCGACGGCTCCCTCCAGCCCCGCCGCCTGGCCAGCTACAACAAACTCCACCGCGAAGTCGCTGTGGAATCCCGCCGCCGCTCGGTCCGCCTGGCCACCCGCCGCCGGCGCCCCCCATCCCCGCCGTCCGCCGACCGTTTCTGACCACATCGCCCCGCGCCGGCCGGGCCCGCCCCTCACCGGCGCCCGGCCGTTGGGCCTAGACGGCAGCCGCCCCAGCCGGAGAGGTCCGCGGGGATATCGGCGAGTGTCAATCCCCGAGATCGTGGAGGGCTCTGTTATGCGGCTTGAGCCCTCCGGGCTTCGGCCATGAAGCGTTCGTAGTCGATGGGTGACATGCCGTCGCAGGCGCTATGCCTGCGGTGCAGGTTGTAGAAGTCGACGACCCGGGTGGAAATCTTCATCCTGGACCTGACCACCTGGACCCGATTGCTCGGCCTGCACGACCAACCCGACCTTGCCCACGCCGAACCCGACACCCTGCGTTACCAGCAGAACCCTGCACCTGCCAGCAGAAAGACTGCCTCCCGAGAGCCCGGAGACCTCGCGCGTCCACAGCGACATGCGGCGAATCCACCTCCGAACCCGGTGGACAAAACGGTCAAGCCGAAACGGTCAGGCAGTGGGCCAATCTCTCTGACGGATCGAGGTCAAGGGGCAATGCCGTTCATAAGGGCATCGGTGCTGGTCAGCGTGGTGAGCTGACGGAGGCTTGACAGGCCGGTACGGTCATCTGCCGTGACCTCGTCTGTAGTGGAGCCGTTGCCGCGGCCGCAGGGCCGCCTGACCGACCACATCGCGCT
>NZ_JBFAYF010000135.1:0-7114 GCF_040681165.1 Actinoplanes sp. NPDC051851
ATTTCGTAACCCGAAGAACCAGCGGCTACGGACCCGTACCGCTACCACCCGCCGCCACCGCGGACACCTCAACCCCGCTTAAATTCGAAGAGCCGAGATGCCCGGGTACCGAGAATGTTGCCACCGCGCGTGTGCCCACATTTCCCCCTGAGGGTCTCGGCTATCCGTGGGTGGGATAGCCGTCCGAAGCAAGGTATCCGGTCGCCGGATAAAACTACCCCTTGATGCACTACCGCGCGTGATGGGTTACGTGTCGACCATCGACCACGATCAACACGGAACGAAATTGGGCGGGGTCGCAGGTGCGGTAGGTATGGCTTCGGTGCTTCCCCGGCGCGAATCAGTGGATTGGGGCCCAGATGCACACGCGACGCCAGCGCAAACCGTGGCAACTCCTACGTCGAGCGTGCTGTACGTGTGGTCTGCCCTGGCCGTGCATCGAGGTATGGATGGCCGAATGCCGTGGCCAGGAGGAACGCAGCCTCCGAACCTTCTTGACGCAAACGACCCCGAGCCATCCAGCCCACCCGGCCAGCAGCGACGAGTCCCCCCTCGTCGAGCGGGACGAGCAGGGCCCGGCGTGGGCGGCGCCGACGAAGCCGCTTGGGCTGATCGGCCGGGCGGGATCGCTGACGCCGGCGCAGGAGCAACGCGCGGAGAGGGGCTACTCGTGTTAGTCCCCCGTACGGAACACCAGGGTGAACGCCCCTCGTGGGATTGCCGGGTCTGTGGCCTGCCGTGGCCGTGCGCCATCGCCAAGGTCGAGTTGGCCGAGCAGTACCAGAAGTTCCCGCAGGGCCTCTCGATTTACGTGGGCTCCTGCCTGGTTGAGGCGATCGACGACTGGGCGGCGGGCTTCGGTCGCGCGCCGGCCGATCTGTACGAACGCTTCTTGGGGTGGACCGACAAGCCTCCGCCGCGTGAGCAGAGGATCGCGGCCTGATCACGAGGGAGAGATGCCATGAGAAAGCGGATCGGGTTGCTCGAGCTGCTCCAGGACGCCTTCGACGTGCCGGTCGCGGTGAAGGTCGGCGACACGCTGGTGGAGATCTCCGGAGCCCGGCTGATCGAGGACCGCGTCGTCCTGGAGTTGGACCCGGAGGACATGGACGTAGCGGCTGAGCACATCGTGGTCGAGAGCGCCACGGCGGCGCGAGCCAGGGCTGCGGCGGAGCCCGTCAGGTCGGAAGGAACGTGACCTTGTGCCCCGACTTCGAGGCACCCGGCATGAACGCGGTCCCCGATCTCTACGCCCTCGACATCACCAGCGTGAACCTGTCGCTTTGACTCCCGGCTCGGTGAGGACTTGCCCGTATCCATGCCGAGCCGGGTCATCCTCCAGCCCGTCTAACTCGCCCCAACGATGCGCGGCTGGGCGCGGCCACCGACGGCCGCAGGCTCGGCCCGGGTTGCTCTGCGCGAGCTTCCCGGGCCTGAGTCGAGCTATCGGCATACACGTCACGCTGGTGAACCGGCTTCCCCAGGTACAGGTCAGGCCTGCCAGTCAAAGCGTTCACGGGCACGAGCATCGAGCAGATCGAGTTGAGGAGGGAGACGTCCGATGAGCCATCCGATCGATCTTGCGATATCGGCTGGCGGGGTTGGCGCGGTTACCGTGGCCCGCCCTTCCGCCACGGTGCCGATCGCGCAGCTTCGTGTCGCGGTACTGGCTGACTCGGCGGACGGGATCGTCCATGTCAGCTCCGCACTGCGCGGCGTCGGCGACGACGAGCGGAGGCACGTCGCGCTGCTGATCCTGCTGGCGGAGGCGGAGCAACGGTTCGGGCATGCGTTCGGCGCGCACTGGGCCATCGACGCTGCGGTCGACGTGATCGCTGGATCAGCGTGGACGGATTGGCCGCTGATGCTGGCGCTGCTCGCGGTCAGCACGGACCTGAGCGAGTGGGATCACGTGCCGGAGGCGGTACAGGCCAGCACGGCCTACCTGGCCGAGCTGGATCGGAACCCGATCGTCGACCGGCACCGGATCGCCAACGCCGAGATGATGCGCTCGATCGCGCTGTTCCACCACGAGGGCTGCGACGCCGGCCGGGACGCTCTGCGGCTGGTGCGCAGCCGCGTCCGCAGCGGAAGCCGGCTGGCCTTGGCCGCCGATGCTGGTCTCGCCGCGATGGAAGCAGGCTGCATGCCGGGCTGCGAGCCGCCCCGTGTCCTGCCGCCGGTGCCCGGCGGGATCCTGGCTCCACGTCCCGATCGGGCGTCGCCTGCCTGGCTGGCCGCACGGATCATGCGGCGCTCACCGGTGCACACGTGCGGCTTGGCGCTATCGGAATGACCAGCAGCGTCCTCGCGGATCAGCGGTCTCCCGTCACGGCGGTGGCCGTGTCGGCTTCCCCTTGTCGCGAGGTGAGGGCGTCAAGCTGGCCGCTCGCTGGGAGAAAGCGGCCTCGGCCAGTAAGGACATCCATGACGCTTCTCCTTGCAGCCGAGATGTTTCTGCACCCTCACCTCGACCCCCTTGGCTACATGCGGAGGTCGCCGGCGAAACCTGCCCCGGCCCCGGATCTTCCTCCCCTTCTAGGCGTTGGAGCTGGAGAAATGGCGCAGATCGTCAGACAGCGAACGGCGAGAACCACAACTCCTCTGCGGAGCCGTGCCGCCGTCCGCAACATGCTGGAGCCGGTGAGCCTCACGCCCGCCGACCTCTCGATGGTCCTCCTGGTGACCGCTGAGGCAGCCGACAGCGGTTTGACCACGGCGACGGTCACCGAGCTTCCGAAGCTGGTCACCGCCTGCGAAGCCCTCGGCATCCGATCAGTGAAGCTGTTCGCCGAAGGCACCGACCGCAGCGCGACGGGCGAGTCGTCGGTGCACGAGAACTCGCTGATGGCTCAGGCCATCGCCGCGATCAAGGAGACGGCCCCGGCCTTGGCGGTGATGACCGAGACCTGCCTGTGCTCCTACACCCTCGATGGCACGTGCTACGTCACCAGCTCGGACGGCCTACCGGACGTGGCGGCCACCCTCGACGTGACGGCCCGGCAGGCCGTAGCTCATGCGGACGCGGGAGCGGACATCATCGGCCCGGCCTCGATGATGCTCGGCACGACCGGAGCGGCGCGGCGGGCACTGGACGAGGCCGGCTACGACAACGTGTCGGTGATGCCGCACGTCATCTTCTGGAGCAACCTCTACGACGGGTTCCGTCAGGCGATGGGCGCCACCCCGAAGGTCGGCCACAACCGGGAGTTCCAGGTGAACCCGGTCCGCGCGGATCAGTTCATCGACGCCGCGCTGCGGATGGAGTCCGACGGCGCGGACATGCTGCTGCTGGAACCCGCGTTCGCCACGGCCGACGTCCTGGGCGAGTTGAAGACGCGGACGCTCGCCCCGATCTTCCCGTTCTCGGTGTCCGGCGAGTACACCACGCTGGCACCGCTCGATGCGGGCACGGACAAGCGTGATCTGCGGCTGCTGGTCGAGCTGTACACGATGCTCAAGCGGGCCGGGGCTACCGCCGTGGTCACCTATGCGGCGGTAGAGATCGCCCGCACGCTCATCTGACCGCTACGGCTCCGCGCACCACATCGAGAATCACCTGCGCGCCCTGGTCGATGAGGTCGGCGGCCAGGGCCGCACCCAACCGCTCCGGCTCGTCAGCTCCTCCGGTCATCACCCCGGACACCCGGCGGGTGCCGTCCAGCGACGTGACCTGCCCCGTGAGCCGCAACCGGCCATCGGGCAGGCTTTCCGCGTACGCGCCGACCGGGACGCTGCATCCGCCGTGCAACTCGGCCAGGAACGCCCGCTCGGCGTTCACCTGCGCGTGCACGCTGGTGTCGCCGACGCTCGCCAGGATCTCGCGTAGCGGTTCCTCACCCTGGCGGATCTGGATGCCGAGAGCTCCCTGACCGGGGCTCGGCGGGAACAGTTCCAGCGGCAGGATCTCGCCGATGGCGTCATCGAGACCCAACCGGCGTAGCCCGGCCACGGCGAGCACGACCGCGTCCAACCCCTCAGTCTGGATCTTCTTCAACCGGGGCGGCACGTTCCCCCGGATCGGCACCACCTCAAGATCAGGGCGCACGGCGAGCAACTGCGCGACCCGCCGCGGGGCACCGGTTCCCACACGCGCCCCTCGGCGAAGGCCGGCAAGCGTGGAGCCGCACAACGCGTCAGCGACCTCAGCCCGCTCCGGCGGCGCGACCAGTATCAACCCGTCCGGGTTCGCGGTCGGCAGATCCTTCAAGGAGTGGATCACCACGTCGACGTCGCCGCGGGCCAGCGACGCTTCCTGCTCACTGCTGAACGCCGAACCTCCGCTGACGGCCGAGACCTGCGACAGCAGCGACCGGCGGTCCTTGTCGCCACCTTCCAGGATCACCCGATGGGTGAAGGTCACTTCCGGGAACCGTTCGCGAAGTGGTGTCAGGTACTCGCGGACCTGAGCCTTGGCGAGGTTGCTGGCACGGGAGCCGACCAGATACTGAGTCACGGCGACGTCTTCTCCGAAGATGGGGAGCAACCAGGCAACGGTACTCTTTCGTCCCATGCATACCGGTAACGACCCTGCATGATCGACAGCGGCAAGGTGCCCGGGGACAACGGCCCAGATCAACAAGATCAGCCCCGTGGCAATCCGCAATCGATGGTTGTATCGCGCTCCGCAGAGACGGATGCCAAGCTGGATCAGTGAACGGCCACAGCCCCGACGACGAGGATCTGCCGCCGACGACATTGCGTGAACAGGGCGTCATCGCGGTGCCGGTGCATTCCACGGCGACGGCTGGGCCGTTACCGGACGGGTGGGCGGCGGAGTGGGCGGACTCCGATGCGCGGCGGGCACGCCGGCTGCTGGCGAACCGGCTGGCGGCTGAGTTGCTGGATGCGCCGGAGTCGGCGCGGGTGGTGGGGCATGACCTGTTCTCGGCGCATGTGATCGCGATGCGGTGGGATGAGGTGCCGATGGTGGCGCTCGCGCTGGAGTACGCGGTGACCGCACCGTTGCAGCATCCGGAGTCGACGATCATCGGGGACGGTCCTGGGGGCACCGTGGTACGGATACACACGCCCTTGTTCTCTGTGGTCTTCCGGTTCTCACCGCAGATGGGGCCGGTGCTGGTACTGGTAGACGCGATGCCCGACTACGCGGTGCGCCTCGATCTGGACGAGTCCCAGGAAGGCCAGCTCCGAGTCGCGCAAATGACAGCAGGCGTACTGATCAACATGCAGATTCCCGGAGTTGGAGAGATCAGGGCACCGATCCGGTAAACAGCTGTCCTTTGCCATCGAGGTGTGCCCGCTGCGCCAACGAACTCTGTCTCTGATGGCCGAACGGAGGACACCCAAGGCTCCAAAGGGAGGATGCCCCGGGCGATCGCTCCGGCCAAGAACCGTGCCCGCAACTTGCGTCCCGGACAGATAACCGCAGTTCAGAGCACTCATGAGACAGACTTCAGTGGCAAGAACTCGGTCCGCCCAGCCAACGCATGCACGCCCTGATCGCGGCCCGGCCGTGGCTGACCGTGATCAGGCTGCAGTCCTACACACCCGACCTCAACCCGACCGAAGGCGTCTGGCTGTGGATGAAACGCGGCCTGACCAACATCGCTGCCCGAGGCGTCGACCACCTCGCCGACCTGGTCAAACACCGACTACGCGCCTGCCAGTAACAGACCGATCTCCTCGCCGGATTCTTCGCCAGCACCGGCATGACCCTCGACCCCGAACTACCGTGACCACGCGAACCTCAACCTTTCAACCTCTGTAGCCTACTCGGAAGCGAATGCCAGCCTGCCGGAAAGACTGCAACAGCTCGTCGAGAACCCTGGTCTTCAACGGAACTTGGTCCATATCCGACACGTCGACGTCGACGCCGTCACCAATCCCAACTATCGATCACGAAACGACCGTGACGCGATACTGTGCCGTTGATTTCAGGCATATCAATGCAAATCATCGGTAGGGTCGACCTGCCATTTGTGTTTTGCGGGTCCTTCTGCTTGGAGTCGCACAGTCGGGTCCGGGTCGCTGCGCAGAATCTCGCGTATGTGGGGCGGCGTGACGAGAGAGCAAGCCATCCACCATCGCACTTCGACGGCTCGATCGCGTACCAAGAGTTGAAGATCCTCCTCATCGAGGGTCACCGTCTGCACCAAGGCACCCCGTACAACGGACTTTGAGTCGCGCGCCAGGGCGCGCCGTTGATCTGCGGTGGTCAGTGAGTTGAACGCTGCGCCAGCGCGGACTCGCGGACTCGCGTCGGCGACCAGCAGCGCGAGCGTGCCGGGATCCGTGGTCTGGATGGCCAGGGTCTCGCGGACCTCGGGGGAGGGATCAACGGAAAGGCAGGCGATGGTTTTCGCGGACAGGTTTTCCCCTTGCGCAAGCTGGTATCGCGAATCCTTGTACGGTGACCTACAGATCGCCAACTGAACATCCTCGTCACATGCCGTATTTTCGATGACGGCCGATCTAACGGGGAAGAGCGGGTCATTCACAAGCTGCACCAGAACATCGCCAGGGGTAGCCGGGTTCTCGGCAATCCTCTCTCGAACCTGCTTGTCAGAGTCTGAAGCGAGCGTACGTGCTACCGCTGCCGGTAGACCCCGACGACCAGCGACTGCGCGTCGGACTGCCGGGGACTTGTCGCTGGCCAACTGAATGACGAGCCCGGAGGGAGCCGTGGGATCCTCGGCCACGCGGACCCGAACGCTGACACGTTTGTCCGTAGCAGCTTCCGAAAGACTGGGCGAATCTACAGCCTGGTCAGGCTTCCGTTCTCGTGCCATGTTGATCACCGCATCTTCTTGAAGGGTATTACCGGAATGTCGGCGACGCGGCCTGCCGCATAGGGAGCAGGCCGCGTCGTTGTCACACGAGCCCGACGATCATGGTCTCATACTGCCGTGTCGAACGCCTATATGCAGCTGTAGAGTTGCCCCGGCGGGCAATGGCCATGGTCGAATGAATAGTACAGGATATAGATAGCTTCCCATTCTCGCGCATGAAGCCAGCCCTTCGTGTAGCGCATTTTCTTCCAATCACAAGATCCGCCACGATACCGGCTCTTCGAATTTAAGCGGGGTTGAGGTGTCCGCGGTGGCGGCGGGTGGTAGCGGTACGGGTCCGTAGCCGCTGGTTCTTCGGGTTA
>NZ_JBFAYF010000136.1:0-7019 GCF_040681165.1 Actinoplanes sp. NPDC051851
GCCGAGCACGACACCGCGGCCGTACTGGCATTTCTGGTCGTCGACGGCCAGGCCGTGGGTGTAGACCACGGCCACCTCGCCGGGCTCGCCGGTGCCACCCGGCGTCGCATCAGCCATGGGTCACCCGCTCGGCGGCGCCGCGGTCGATGGACCCGGGGCGGCGCGGGTACACGAATGGCGCGCAAGTGGGGCGGCGGGCACACGAACGGCACGTGAAGGGCGGGCCGTGCACCCGAACAGCGCGAGCGGGCGGCAGGCACACGCGATCAAGCGTGATTAGAGGGGTGGGCGCACACCATCCACGACCGTGCACTCGGGCAGCCGTCATAGAGGCGCCAGAACGACTCGATCAGCGATCGGGGATTCCCGCCGCCCCGGCCGGGCATGATCGTGAACACGGACCGCCCCGCGGCGCGCCCACCAAACGATTGACGATCACGAATCGGGGCGGAGTCACCCGCGTGAGTGCCGGCCAGCATCCACGATCAACGCATCCCGGGCGGCCCGGGGCGGCACGGTGGCCGTACGTGACAAGCGCCGCGGCCGTAAGCGGGAAGCGCGGCGGAAGCAGCGACGGCTTCTCTGCGTGAGCGCCTGACACGGTGGGGTGTCCAGAACCGGACACCCCACCATGGGTGGATCAGTTGGCGTCGGCCAGGGCCGCGAGGGCCTGGGCGGCGCGGAAGTACTTGTTGCGGCCGAGCTCGCCGATGGTCTTGACGCCGAGTGCGTCGCGGATCAGCTTGCCGCCGTTCTCGCTGACGCCGGCCAGCGCCTCGACCGGCGCGTCGAGGATCTCCTCCAGGGTCTTGTCCTGGTAGGCCTTGTCGACGATCTTGGTCAGATCGGCGGAGACTGCCACGGTCCCTCCAAAAGGGGTCGGCTTCTGATCCACTCCGGACAGAGTGGATCTTCGTTCGGCCGCGAAGCTTAACGGATCGTGATCGGACTACGATCTGGGCAGGCTCGCATCGACCCCGATGCTCTCTGTGGTGGAGGATCACCGTGGATCCGATCGCACTGTCCGCCTCGGTCGTGCCGTTCATCGTGGTGGCCGCGCGCTCGCTCGGCGAGCGCCTCTGGTCCCGCGACCCCGACGTCACGGCGCGCGGTGCCGCCGGGTGGGGCCGCCGCCTGGCCCGCCGGGTCCGCGACGGTGACCCGTGGGCTGCCGAGGCGATCGACGACGTGGTCGCCGACCCGGAGAACGAGGCGGCGCACGCCGCGCTGCGCCGCCGGCTCGGCGAGACGCTCTCCTCGTCGCCGGAGCTGCACGCGGAGATCTCGGCGCTGATCGTGCAGGCTCAGGCGAGCGCACCGACGACGTTCAGCAGCTTCGAGCGCCCCACCTGATCCTCACCGTCCGTGGCGACGACGGCGACTTTCCGAAATGGTGGGAGAAAAGGTGCTCGCAACGTCGCGATGATGATCAACGTTCTGCCATCCTGTGTGCGTGGAGGGCGAGGACTGGGCCTGCTGCTACATCCTGGTGGAGAAGCGCTCGGCAGCCGAGGTCGCGGAACTGATCAAGGGCCGGCTGGGCCGGCAATGGCGCACCGAGGAGGAGGCCGCCCGGCAATCCGTCGCCTGGCCGTCGATCGGGCCCACCGGTCTCGGCTGGGCACTGCTGATCGACCCGCATTTCGAGTTCGGCGACGCGGACGTGGAGATGCGCGTCTGGTCGGTCGGCACCCGGCTGGTCCGGTTGTCGTACATCGGGCGCGAGCATTTCGGAAACGTCAAGGTGTGGACCGACGGCAACTCCTCGTGGGAGGTCTCCTTCGAGGGCGAAACCGATAAAGAGCCCACCATCGAGGGACTTTTCCCGTACGGGCTGAGCGCTCTCGCCCCGCCCGGCGCCTCGCCGGAGGAATATGCCCGGGTACCCGCCGCCGCGGTCCGTCTGCTGACCGGCTGGGAACCCCGCCGGGTCGGCGAGGCGTCGTTCGTCACCCTGGAATACGACCGGACCGAGACCGTGGCGGACTGGGTACTGAACAGGAGCGCGGGTACTCAGTAGGAACGCGGCAGACCCAGCGAGAACTGTGCCACGAAGTTGAGCGCCATCTCCCGGCTGACCGGCGCCATCCGCGTCAACCGGGCCGTTCCGAGGGCCTGGACCAGCCCGTACTCCAGTGCCAGCCCATTTCCGCCGTGCGTTTGAATCGCCTGGTCGACGGCCGCGCACACGGCTTCCCCGGCCGCGTATTTCGCCATGTTCGCCGCCTCGCCGGCCGCTTTCAGGTCACCGGCCGCGTGCAGCGCCGCCGCTTTCTGGGTCAGCAGGCGCGCCGCCTCGATCTCCACGTGCAGTTTCGCCAGCGGGTGGCTGATGCCCTGATGCGCCCCGATCGGGGTACCCCAGACCGACCGTTCCCTGGCGTACTCCACCGCTTTCCGCAGTGCCCACCGCGCCATTCCGGTCGCCGACGACGCCGCCATGATCCGCTCCGGGTTAAGGCCGGCGAAGAGCTGTTCCATGCCCGGGGAACCGGAGCCGATCAGCGCGTCCGCGGGCAGCCGTACGTCGTCGAAGAAGAGCGTGAACTGCTTCTCCGGCGAGACCAGTCCCATCTCCAGGGGCTGCCACGTGAACCCGGGTGCGTCGGCCGGAACCAGGAACAGCGCGGGCCCCTGCGCGATCACGAGAACATGGCTGACCTCATCGACGCCGCTGATGAAGGTCTTCGTCCCGTTGAGCACCCATTCCTCGCCGTCCCGCACCGCACGGGTGGCGATCTGGTGCGCGTTCGAACCGGCGTCCGGCTCGGTGATGGCGAACGCGTACTTCGCCGTTCCGTCCGCGACTCCGGGCAGCCAGCGCCGTTTCTGTTCGGCCGTACCGAACTGTGCGAGGACCGTACCGACGATCGCCGGTGAGACCACCATCAGCAGCAGCGGGCACCCGGCGGTCGCCAGCTCCTCCAGGACCGCGGCGAGGTCGCCGATCTCGCCGCCGCCACCGCCGTACTCCTCGGGAACGGCGACGCCGAGATAGCCGAGCGCGGCCGCCTCGTCCCAGAGCTCGGTGGTCTTCCGGCCCTCACGCGCGGCCGCCAGAAAGTACTTCTCGCCGTACTTCCCGGCCAGCCGCGCCACGGCCGCCCTCAGTTCCCGGCGCTCGGCGGATTCCACGAAGGCGGTCATTCTTCCTCCACGACGTCGATGACGGCCAGAACCGTTCCGGCACTGATCTGCTGCCCTTCCCGGGCCGCGAGCGACGCGACGATCCCGCTGTTCGGGGCGGCCAGGGTCTGCCGCATCTTCATCGCTTCCAGGACCACGATCGGGTCTCCCTTGGCGACCCTGTCCCCGGCGGCCACCGCCACCGAGACCACGACGGCCGGCATCGGCGCGAGCAGCGATCCCTCGCTCACGCTCTCCGCCGGATCCACCATGTCCGGTACGCGGGAGAAGTCCACCGCGCCATTCGGCCCCACCACGTCCACCCCGCCGTCGTAGGGTGTGACCAGATAGGCCTCCCGTACGCCGTGATCGTCCAGCACCACGCGCCCGTCCCCGACCGCGGCGACCGCGACTCCGGCGACGAAATCCGAGACCAGTCGCCCGCCGTCCGACGAGTAGGACACCGGATATTCGGTCGTGCCGTGCCGCAGGATGCGCACCCGTGGCCCGCTCGGCACATTCCGCCAGGCGACCGGAATACCCGCCTGCACACGCCGGGCCCCCGCGGTCCGGACCGCCGCGCCGAGTGCCGCCGCCAACGCCGCTTTACGGACCGAATGTTCCGTCGTGCTGCCGTTCCAGGCGTCCAGCCGCCGATCCAGAAGTGCCGTGTCGAGGCGTCCCGCGACGAAATCCCCGTCGTCGAGAATCGCCCGGAGAAGCCGCAGATTGGTGGTGACGCCGTGCACCGCGCCGCGCCGCAGAACGTCCCCGAGCAGCCGGATCGCCGATTCCCGGTCCGGCCCGTACGCGATGACCTTCGCCAGCATCGCGTCGTAGCGGATGCCGACCTCGCTGCCCGCCTCGACGCCGGAATCCACCCGGATCCCGGGCCCGGATCCGAGGTCGAAGGCGCGGATCCGGCCGGTCTGCGGCGCGAATCCGCCGGCCGGGTCCTCGGCGTAGACCCGTACCTCGATCGCGTGCCCGGAAGGCGCGGGCGGCGCGGCACCCAGCGGTTTCCCCTCGGCGATCGCGATCTGCAGCGCGACCAGGTCCAGCCGGAAGACGCATTCGGTGACCGGATGCTCGACCTGAAGACGCGTGTTCATCTCCAGGAAGTGGATCCGCTCGCCGTCGACCAGGAATTCCACCGTTCCCGCGCCGCGATAGCCGACCGCCTCGGCCGCCGCGTACGCGTACCGGTGCAGCGCCGCCCGGACGGCATCGGGCAGGCCCGGCGCCGGGGCCTCCTCGACGACCTTCTGGTGGCGGCGCTGGACCGAGCAGTCCCGGTCGCCGAGCACCCAGATCCGCCCGTGCCCGTCCCCGAGCACCTGCACCTCGACGTGCCGGGCGTGCGGGAGGTACGGCTCGGTGAAGACCGTCCCGTCCCCGAACGCGGCCCGCGCCTCGGCCTCGGCGATCGCCAGCTCCTCCCGGAGCGCCGAGGGCTCGGTGACCACCCGCATGCCACGCCCGCCGCCGCCCGCCGCGGCCTTGACCAGCAGCGGGAACGTGCCGTCGCCGTCGAGGACCGGCACACCGGCCGCGGCCATCAGCTTCTTGGCCCGGATCTTGTCGCCCATCGCCTCGATCGCGTCGGGTGACGGCCCGATCCAGGTGAGCCCGGCCGCGATCACCTCACGGGCGAAGTCCGGGTTTTCCGATAGGAAGCCGTATCCGGGGTGAATCGCGTCGGCACCGGCGGCCCGGGCCGCCGCGATGATCTTCTGTGCGCCCAGGTAGGAGTCGACGGCGACCGACAGATCAGCTTCGGTCGCATGCAGTTCGTCCCCCTCGGCGAAAACAGCCACCGTCGAGATTCCCAGTGCCCGGCACGTCCGGAAGACGCGGCGGGCGATCTCGCCCCGATTGGCGACCAGCAGACGGCGGATCACAGCCGGAACACCCCGTAGCCCCGAGCGCCCTCGACCGGCACGGAATGGATGACGGACAGGCAGATACCGAGAACGGTGCGGGTGTCCCGTGGGTCGATCACGCCGTCGTCGTAGAGCATTCCCGAGGTGAACATCGCCAGCGACTCCCGTTCGATCTGCGCCTCGATCGCGGCTCGCGTCCTCGCGTCGGTCGCATCGTCATAGGGCCGGTTCGCCGCCTTCGCCGCCTGCCGCGACACGATCGAGACCACCCCGGCCAACTGCGCGGCGCCCATCACCGCCGATTTCGCGCCGACCCAGCTGAAGAGGAATCGCGGATCGAACGCCCGCCCGCTCATCCCGTAGTTCCCGGCGCCGTACGAGGACCCGAGAATCACCCCGAGATGCGGCACCGTGGAGTTCGCCACCGCGTTGATCATCTGGGCGCCGTGCTTGATGATGCCGCCCTGCTCGTATTCCTTCCCGACCATGTAGCCGGTGGTGTTGTGCAGGAACAGCAGCGGCGTGTCGGTCTGATTGGCGAGCTGGATGAACTGCGCCGCCTTCTGTGACTCCCCGCTGAAGAGCACGCCCTGCGCGTTGGCGAGAATGCCGATCGGATACCCGTGCAGCCGCGCCCATCCGGTGACCAGACTCGGCCCGTAAAGCGGCTTGAACTCGTCGAACCCACTGCCGTCCACGATCCGCCCGATGACCTCCCGCGGATCGAACGGCTCTTTCAGGTCGTCCGGCACGATCCCGAGCAACTCCTCGGGGTCGAGAACCGGCTCCGCTCCGGCGGGAACGGCGAGACCGGATTTACGCCAGTTCAGTCGCCGGACGATCTGCCGGCCGAGCCGGATCGCGTCCTTCTCGTCGGCGGCCAGGTAATCGGCGAGCCCGGACACCCTCGCGTGCATCTCCGCGCCGCCGAGCGATTCGTCGTCGGATTCCTCGCCGGTCGCCATCTTCACCAGCGGCGGCCCGCCGAGGAACACCTTCGCTCCCCCGGCGACCATCACCACGTAATCGCTCATCCCCGGCACGTACGCGCCACCGGCCGTGGAATTGCCGAAGACCAGCGCGATCGTCGGCCGCCGGTCGGCGCTCGCCTCGGTGATGCCCTTGAAATGGCGCCCGCCCGGAATGAAGATGTCCTTCTGCGTGGGCAGATCCGCGCCACCCGACTCGACCAGGTTGATGGTCGGCAACCGGTTCTCCGCCGCGATCTGCGCCGCTCGGAAGCTCTTCTTCAGCGTCACCGGATTGCTCGCGCCGCCGCGTACCGTCGGATCGTTCGCCACGATCATGCATTCGACGCCCTCGACCACGCCGATCCCGGTCACCAACGCCCCGCCGACCGCGAAATCGGTGCCCCACCCGGCCAGCGTGGACAGTTCCAGGAACGCGGAGTCCTCGTCGAGCAGCAGTTCGATCCGCTCCCGCGCGGTCATCCTCCCGCGCCGGCGATGTCGTTCGACGCTGGCCCGCCCGCCGCCGGCGAGCGCTTTCGCCTGCTGCGCCGCCAGGTCCGCGATCAGGTCCAGCATCGCCTGCCGGTTCCTCACGTACGCCGGCGACTCCCGGTCCACAGTCGTCCTCAGCACAGCAGCTCCGTGGGTATCTCGACGTGTCGTGCCCGCAGCCATTCCCCGACCGCCTTCGCCTGCGGATCCGCCCGGTCCGACGCCGCCACGCCCGCGCCGAGCAGCCCGTCGATCACGATGTTCAGCGCGCGCAGGTTCGGCAGCGCGTACACGGTGATCGGCAACTCCGCCGCCTCCGGCAGCAGCCGCCGTACCGCGTCCGCGTCCAGCCACCCCCGCAGCCAGGCGTACGCGTCCTCGCGTCGCGGATGTCCCGCCGGAATCCACACCCCGACGTTCGCGCTCCCGCCCTTGTCCCCGGACCGCGCGTACACGAGCCGCCCCAACGGCCCCCGGCTCCCCCGCACCCACGCCCGCTCCCGGTCTTGGCTGGTGGTGAGGGGTGTCTCGCCCGCCCCGAGACACC
>NZ_JBFAYF010000137.1:0-6701 GCF_040681165.1 Actinoplanes sp. NPDC051851
CCCCGTCGTCGCTGACCTGGTCCCTGTCCCGCCCCGAGACACCCCTCACCACCAGCCGAGACCGGGGCCTCGCCCTCCTGGCCGGCGCTCACGGGTGGGTGGGCCGGGGAAGGGATGTCGAGGCGGGTGCCGTCGGGGAGGACCGCGGTGTGCGGGACCGTGGACTGGGGGACGTAGGCCGCCTCGAAGACGCCGTACGGAACCGCGTCGGCCGGGGGCGTGGTCAGGTAGAGACCCGGGATGGAGGCCAGGGCCAGTTCGACGGCGGCGCTCGTGAACGCGCGTCCGACCATCGCCGGATCCGGGTCACGGACGTGGCAGTGCAGCAGGGCGGACGCCTCGGGCTGGGTGGCCGGGTCGGGGTGATCGGTGCGGGACAGGGACCAGGTCAGCGACGACGGGGCGTGACCGGCGAGCGAGCGGGTCAGCTGATCACGGATCCACGCCGCCTTCGCCGGGATGTCGAGTCCGGTCAGGACGAACGTCACGCTGTTGCGGTGCCCGGCCAGCCGGTTGAGGGCCACCTTGGTGCTCGGGGGCGGCGCGACGCCGCGTACGTGGGAAATCTTGATCTGCGAATGACCGATTTCGGCGAGCGAGAGGGAGTCCAGGCGCGCGGTCACGTCGGGGTTGAGGTAGGCCGGGGCGCCGATCTCGTAGACCAGCTGCGCCGTGACCGTATCGACCGTGACGGCGCCGCCGGTACCCGGATGCTTGGTGATCACTATCGTCCCGTCGGCGCTGATCTCGGCGAGCGGGAAGCCGAGCGGGCGGGACAGGTCGAGCGTGGTGAAGCCGGCGAAGTTGCCGCCGGTGGCCTGGGTGCCGCACTCCAGGACGTGACCGGCGACCACTCCGGCGGCGAGTTCGTCCAGGTCATCGTGGGTCCAGCCGAACTCGGCGATCGCCGGGCCGAGCGTAAGCGACGCGTCGGTGACCCGGCCGGTGACGACGATGCCGGCACCCTCGCGCAGCGCGGCGGCGATCCCGAACCCGCCGAGGTAGGCATTAGCGGTCAGCGCACCGGGGAACCCACGGTCGAGCAGTTCGTCGCCCTCCACATGCGCCACCGGGATGTCCACACCCTGCTCGGCGGCGAGCTCCCGGATCGCGGCGGCCAGCCCGGCCGGGTTGAGCCCACCGGCGTTGGTCACGATCCGCACGTTCCGGTCGCGGATGATCGTCAGGCAGTCGCGGAGCTGGCGCAGGAAGGTCCGGGCGTAACCGAGCGCCGGGTCACGGCGCCGATCGCGCCCGAGAATGAGCATGGTCAGCTCGGCGAGGTAGTCGCCGGTCAGGTAGTCGAGGGGCCCGCCCTCGAGCATCTCGCGCATCGCCGTGAAGCGATCCCCGTAGAAGCCCGAGCAGTTACCGATACGGATCGTTCCCACCCGGCCCTCCCCACCCCGGCTTGTGGTGAGGGCCACGCTAGTGAACTTGACAAAATTGTCAAGAGATCGATCTCAGCCCGATCGCGGCGGCCCAGAGGCGGGACATGTGCTCGACCACCTCGTTCTCGTCGAGCGGCTCGCGCAACGAGTAGATGACGTGCGCCATCTGCTCGACCATCGCACCGAGAGTGATCGCGGTCAGCCGCGGATCGAGTTCCGGGTTCGCCAGTCCGGCCTCCTGCAGCCGCCGCAGACCCTCCGCACCCCGGTGCACGTAGAGTTCCCGCACCTCAAGCAGCATCTGCCGGAGCGACTCGTCGGTGTCCGCGCCCTGCTCCACCATCCGCAGCACCCGCGACGCGTTCCGCCACGCCCGCAGGTACCCCCGGTTCGACTCCACGATGCGCACATACGGATCGTCAGCGGTGTCCGGCGCGACGAGACTCTCCGTGAACATCTGCTCGGCGACGATCCGCACGATCGAGCGCAGCAGGTCGTCCTTGGACTCGAAGTACGTGTAGAACGTCCCGTAGGAGACCCCCGCGGCGCCGGCCACCGCCTCGGGAGTGAAGCCGGTCCAGCCGCGCGTCTCCAGAATCTCCCGCCCGGCGACCAGCAGAGCGTCACGCGTGCGGCGGCCACGTTCGGTGACCGGCGCGACGGGCGCGGGCTTGGTTCGTGATCGGCCCATGCCCACCATCCTTACGCATCGACCTTTGCGTCACTCTCCGTCATCATCCTATCGTTCAGGGCAGGCACCGATTACTACCGAAGTATTAAGGTCAGCTGTATCGTTGGCCGCATGCTGGACCTTCACCGCCTCCGCGTGCTCCGGGCCGTCGTCGCGAGCGGCTCGGTGAACGCCGCCGCCGCGAACCTCGGCTACACCCCGTCCGCGATCAGTCAGCAGATGGCGGCGCTGCAGCGCGAAACCGGGCTGACCCTGCTGGCCCGCAGCGGCCGGGGCATCGAGCCGACCGCCGCCGGACTGGCGCTGGCCCGGCAGGTCGACGGCGTGCTGGCCCGGCTCGGCGAGGTCGAGGCGTTCGTCGGCGACCTGCGGGACGGGCGGACCGGGGCGCTCTCCATCGCCTACTTCGCCTCGGTCGGCGCGGCCTGGATGCCGGCCGTGGCGCGCGCCCTGCTGGACGAGTTCCCGCAGCTCAGACTCACCCTGGAGCTGCACGACGACCTGGTCGGCGACGCCGGGAAGCGGGTGGACCTCCAGATCGTGGTGGCGCGGCGCGACTTCGCCGGCACCCGCGAGGCCCGCGCGCACCACCTGGTCGACGACCCGTACCTGGTGGTCGTCCCGAACGGGCACCGATTGGCCGGGGCGGCGTCGGTCGGGCTCGCCGAGCTCTCCGCCGAGGACTGGGTGGACAACGACTTCGCCCGGGGCTGGTGCCGGCGGAACCTCCTCGAGGCGTGCCAGGCGGCCGGTTTCGATCCCCGGTTCCGGGTGGAGGCGCACGACTACCCGACCGCGCTGGCCTTCGTCGACGCGGGGATCGGGATCACCGTGCTGCCCGCGCTCGCCGCGGTCCGGCTGCCCGAGGGCGTGACGGCCGTACCGGTCACCTCGCCGACCCCGCTGCGCTCCATCTTCGCGCTCGTGCAGACCTCCGTCGCGTCGGCGGCACCCGCACAGCGGGCGCTGGAGATCCTCCGGAGCATTTCTGCAACAAACCTGCAAATGGAGTTTGTTGACTCCGCTCCGGCGCCGGTGGCAGATTCCAACTCGGAATATCCGTCCCCCACGGAAACCGCCGGATGACATCCCCAATCTTGCCCGGCGGCCTCCCTTCTTTTGAAGGAGCAATTTCGCATGGCACCGTCAATGCGCCGTGTGTACGGCGTGTGTGCCCTGGTCACGCTCGTGACCGCGGGCCTGTTCGTCTCGGTGGCCACCGCCGAGGCGGCAACCGTCTTCAGCGCCGACTTCGAATCCGGAAGCACCAGTGACTGGTCGAAATCGGGCGGCACGTGGTCGGTCGTGACCGATGGATCGCAGACCTTCCAGCAGTCCGACACCACCAGTGAACGCGCCCGGGAATTCGCCGGAACGACGAGTTGGACCAACTACTCCGTACAGGCGAAGGTCAAGGCCACCGCGTTCGGCTCCACCTCCGGTGTGGTCGCGCTGACCGCCCGCGCCAGCAGCGCCACCAAGATGTACCGGCTCTCGCTGACCGGCAGCAGCAAGGTTCAGCTCGAGGTGATGAACGGCAGCGCGGTCACCGTCCTGGCGAGCGCGAGCAAGACCATCTCGGCAAGCACGTTCTACACGCTGAAGCTCACCGTCAACGGGACCACGATCAGCGGCAGCGTGGACGGCACCAGCATCGGCTCGGCGACCGATTCCACCATCACCGCCGGTCGCATCGGCCTGCTGACCGAGTACGCCTCGGGCCGGTTCGACGACGTGGTGGTGGACGACGGCGGTTCGACCTCGACGTCGTCCCCCACCACGTCCGCGTCGGCGTCCGCCTCCGCATCGGCCTCCGCATCGGCCTCGGCGTCCCCCTCCACCAGCACCTCCCCCACCTCCGGCGCGATCTACGTGTCGCCGAGCGGGACCGACAGCGCGGCCGGGACCGTCTCCGCGCCGACCACGCTCACCTCGGCGATCACCCGGGTCGCGGCGGGCGGGACCATCTACATGCGGGGCGGCACCTACGCCTACTCGTCGACGGTGAGCATCGCGACCGGGAACGACGGCACCTCGTCGGCGCTGAAGACACTCTCCGCATACCCCGGTGAGACGCCGATCCTGAACTACTCGGCGATGGCCGAGGCCGACGCCAACCGGGGCCTCGCCCTCAACGGCGACTACTGGCACCTCTACGGCCTGATCGTCGAGTACGCCGGCGACAACGGCATCTTCGTCGGCGGCAGCAACAACACCATCGAGCGGGTGGTGACCCGGTTCAACCACGACACCGGCCTGCAGCTCTCGCGAACCGCCTCGACCACGGCCGCCGCTGACTGGCCGGCGAACAACCTGATCCTCAGCTCCGAGTCGCACGACAACGCCGACTCGGACGGCGAGGACGCGGACGGTTTCGCCGCCAAGCTCACGGTCGGCACCGGCAACGTGTTCCGCTACGACGTCTCGCACAACAACATCGACGACGGCTGGGACCTCTACACGAAGACCGACACCGGCGCGATCGGCCCGGTCACCATCGAGGACTCGCTCGCCTTCGGCAACGGCACCCTCTCCGACGGCAGCCAGGCCGGCAGCGGCGACCGCAACGGCTACAAGCTCGGCGGCGAGGACATCGCGGTCAACCACATCGTGCGCCGCAGCATCGCCTTCCAGAACGGCAAGCACGGTTTCACCTACAACTCGAACCCGGGCTCGCTCACCATCTCCAACAACCTGAGCATCGACAACACCGAACGCAACTTCAACTTCGACGACGGTACGTCGGTCTTCCGCACCAACACGTCCTGCCGTTTCAGCACCGACGGCGACGACGACCGCATCATCGGCGACGCCGACTCCACCAACCAGTTCTGGTCCGGCACCAACGGCTCCCGCTGCGCGTCCTACAGCGGCTCCTTGGCCTGGTCCTTCGCCTCCACCGGCAAGCTGGTGGTCACGATCGGCGGCACCACGGTCAGCCTGTAGCGGGTTTACGGGTGGCCGGGCCGTCAACGGGCCCGGCCACCCCGGCCGAGCAACCCGGAACCCCGCGCTTCTCCGGCTCCGAGAAGGCGCGGGACGTCACCGTACGTAAGCTCCTGCCGCCCCAGCGAGAAGGTCATGAACCCAAGCCAATGGATGGGTGCGACAGAAATATCGCCGCTCCCGAGCGCTGCGAAGGCGTACCGCACGTCACATTCGCGGAAGGGAGAGGCGGGCGACGATGACCACGCCCGGTAACGTCCGGGGCATGCGTGGATCCACCATCGCGGCCGCCGCCATCTGTACCCTGATGGCGATGTCCGGCTGCGCCAACTCTGACGAAAACGCCGGTTCCTCCGCCACCGCGGATGTGTCGGCGAGCTTTGCCGGGCTCGATGAGGGGACGGCCGCGGCCTGCACCCTGGCCTCGCAGGCGACCCTCGGCACCGACGGGCGGGACCTCGACGTGGACACCGGGAAGGACCTGGTCGCGCTCGGCAGGAAATCGCGGAGCACGATCATCACCGGGGCGACCACCGTGCTCGACGGCGCGGTGCAGAAGGCGGTCGCGGGCGCCGGCAACCCGGACGAGGCCGTGCTCGTGGCGGAGGTGAGCTCGGCGATCCTCAAGATCCAGGGCGTCTGCCAGGACACCTCGTCGCTGAAGTCGAGCATGACCACCGGCACGGAGGGCACCACGGTCGGCTCGGACAGCGACGGCGACCCCACCAAGTAGCAGCACCGGCGTCGGGGTCAGGATTCAGATCCCCTTCTTGACCCCGACCTTCCCGTACGCCGTGAAGATCCCACCCTTGCCCCGAAAAGGCCATCAATCGTCGTGATTAGATGCCGGGGTGTGAAACGATCCGTCGGTGGCGTCCCACCCCTCGCCCGCGGAGACCGGTCACCCGGCACGGCACTGGATCGCCCTGCTGGACCCGATCCGCAACCGGTACTCGTTCCTGGCCACCATGGCCGCGATCGCCATCATCACGTTCACCGCGATCATGGCGCTGGTCCAGCTCTCCCCGTCGGCGTACCTCAGTCCCGGCGACGGCGCGACGGTCGACCGCTGCGGCACGGTCTTCCGTGTCCGGGCCACGGTTCCGCCCGGTTCCCGCCTGGTCCAGTCCCTGCGGGCCGACGACGCCGCGGATCCGACCTACGCCACCGGTTTCGTCCCGAGCCCCGGCGACCCCGGCGTCCAGGAGCTGACCACGACCGTCGGCGGTCCCGACGACGGCGGCAAGGGCTTCACCGCGCACCTGTACCTGTCCCCGGTCGACGCCGAGCCCCCGACGTCCCTGACCAGCGTCCCGGACGGCGACCTGCACCTGACCCGCAGACCCGGCCCCGCCAACTGCCCGGGCTGACCCGCAGACCCGGCCCGCCCCCACCGCCCCGAGCTGACCCACAAACCCGGCCCGCCCCCACCGCCCGAGCTGACCCACAAACCCGGCCGCCCCACCGCCCGAGCTGACCCACCCACGCCAGCCGGGCGCGGGCCCGGGCAGCAGCCGCGCCGCCGCCTTCTGGCTGGCGCTCAGGGGTGCCTCGAGCCGGGTGACACACCCCTGAGCGCTGTGAGGATGATGGGGTGCTGTTCTGAGTCGTGGTTTGACTCGCCTGAACGCTGACGTCGATGTCCTGAGCTGGATCTGTCGACTACGGCTTGG
>NZ_JBFAYF010000138.1:0-6112 GCF_040681165.1 Actinoplanes sp. NPDC051851
GGCTGGGGCGGTGGGTGGGCAGGCAGGGCATAAATGGTTCACGCCCTGTCTGCCCACCCACCGCCCCAACCGTCAGAGGGCGACCAAGTTCAGGAGACCGTCATCGTCTTGATGTCGAGTTCCTTCTTGGGGTGGCCGCCGCCGGCCGAGGAGTCGAAGGCGCCGTCGTCGCCGGCCTTGACGACCTCCTTGACGATGTCCAGGCCCGTGGTGATGGTGCCGAGGAGCGTGTAGTTCGCCGAGAGCTGGGTGTCCTCGGAGCAGATGAAGAACTGGCTGCCGGTGGAGCCGGCCGCGCCGGTGTTCGCCATCGCGATGGAGCCCGCCGGGTACGGGTTGTTGGTGTCCGTCGGCAGGTTCTCCTCGGCCATGGTGTAGCTCGGGCCGCCGGTGCCGTCGGTGTCGCGGTAGCCCTTGCCGGTGGCGAACGGGTCGCCGCACTGCAGGACCTTGAAGCTGTCCTCGTTGACCAGGCGGTGGCACTTGGTGTTGTCGAGGAACTTCTTCTCGGCGAGGTACTTGAAGCTGGCGCCGGTGCAGGGCGCCTTGCTCAGGTCGATCGTCGCGGAGATCTTGCCGAGGTTGGTGTCGAACGTCAGCGTCGAGGTGCCGGTGTTCGGCGCGTTCGCGGCCGGGGTGCCGACATCCTTGATCTTGCCGCCGCTGGAGTCGTCGGCCGGGGTCCAGGTGCAGGAGACCGTGCCGGCGGGCGTGCTGCTCGCGGTGGTCTTCTTGTCGTCCTTCTTGAGCGCGCTCACGATCCAGACGGCCGCGCCGGCGATGACCACCACCGCGATGGCCGAACCGATGATCGCCTGCCGCTGGCGCCGCTTACGGGCGGAGGCGGCACGCTCGGCCATCTCCTTCTCGAGCCGCGCCCGCGCGGCCGCGCGCTGCCGGTCCTTGATCGACGACACGTCGTTCCTCCTGCTGGTCTCTTCCGAACTCACGACTGCGCGCTTGCCGAGGGTGCCACCGTAGCCGCATCGTCCGCGCCGACGGTCAGGCTCTGAATGGTGATCTTCTCCTTGGGCTTGACCTTCTCGCCGGCGTCGTCGGCCACTGTGGTGATCTTGCCGATCTTGGCGAGCGTGTCGTCGCCACCGGTGACCTGACCCACGATCGAGTAGGGCGCCTCCGTGGTCGGGGCGTAGTCCTTGAAGAAGATGAGGAACTGGCTGCCGTTGCTGCCGGCCGGATTGCCGATCAGCGTCACGGTGCCCTTGGGGTAGAGCACGGCGCTCTCGGTGGCCGAGGCGCTGGCGGACGGGTCCGGGATCACCGGGGTGTTCTCGTCGTAGAACGTGTAGGTGGGGCCACCCTGGCCGGTGCCGCTCGGGTCACCGCAGTGCACCGCGCCGATCGCCATGATCTCGTAGCAGTCGGTGTCGTCGTAGAACTGCTTGCCGGCCAGGTACGACAGGCTGGCGGCCGCGCACGGAGCACTCGCGACGTCCAGGCTCACCGTGATCGGGTCACCCTGGTTCGTGGTGATCGACATGGTCTCGGTGCCGGACTCGGGCAGGTTCGTCGTCTCCGGCGTACCGACCTCGGTGAGATCGGTGTTCTTCGAGGCGTCCAGCGGCGTCCAGATGCAGGTGTCGCCGGCCTCGGTGCTGGTCGTGTCGTCGGAGTCGAAGACGCCGCCGATCCAGAGTCCGCCGCCCACGATGAGCACCAGCGCGAGGCCGGTGCCGACGCCGGCCATCACCCGGCGGCGCACACGTTCGCGCTCGGCACGACGCGCCATCTGCCGGTCGTATTTCGCGCGCGCGAGCTTGCGCTGCCGGTCCTTGCTGGAGGCCACCTACGCTGTCCTTCCCTGTGCATGTCAAGGGGTGCGGCACGCCACACGCCCGCAAGAGTGTACGGGTACCTCCTGAGAAAGTGGTGTGCGGCCGCCCGGCTAGGCTCGTTACGATTCGCACCCGTTTTCATCGGAGTTTCATCAAAGGGGGACGGCTTTGCTCGTCACCGGCTTTCCGGCTGAGGCCTTCGGCACCAACTGCTATGTGGTCGCCGCCGGTCCGGGCGAGCAGTGCCTGATCGTCGACCCGGGCATCGGTGTGCTGGATCGCCTGGACGAGGTACTGGCCGAGCACCGGTTGCACCCGGCCGCGGTGCTGCTCACACACGGCCACCTGGACCACACGTTCTCCGTCGCCCCGGTCTGCGGCGCGCGCGGCGTGACCGCGTACGTCCACCCGGCCGACCGGGAGATGCTGGCCGACCCGGCGAAGGGCCTGAGTGTCGACCTGACTCAGCTGTTCGGGGGACGGTTGCAGTACACCGAGCCGGACGACGTGGCCGAGCTGACCGACGGCGCGGTCCTGTCGATCGCGGGCATCGAGATCATCGTCGACCATGCGCCGGGCCATACCGGCGGGTCGGTGCTGTTCCGGGTCCCCGGCGTCTGCTTCTCCGGCGACGTGCTGTTCAAGGGGTCCATCGGGCGTACCGACCTGCCGGGCGGTGACACCGCGACGATGATGGCCAGCCTGCGGGACAAGATCCTGCCGCTGGACGACGAACTCGTCGTGCTGCCCGGCCACGGACCGCAGACGACCATCGGTCAGGAGCGCGCGTCGAACCCGTATCTGCGGGATCTGACCGCCGCGCCCGGCCGTGGGTTCTGACCCTTTCCTCGGCTTCCTTCAAGCTTTGCGTACGCGTTCGCAGGAGTGATTGTGCCTATTTCCGGTTTTCCCGAATGGCTGCCGTCGCAGCGGATGATCGAGCAGTTCGTGCTCGACAGGATTCGGTCCACCTTCGAGCTCTACGGCTTCGCGCCGCTCGAGACGCGCGCCGTCGAGCCGCTGGAGACGCTGCTCTCCAAGGGCGAGACGTCCAAGGAGGTCTACCTCCTGCGCCGCCTCCAGGATTCGGGGGAGGCGCCGCTCAAGGATGAAGATCAACTCGGGCTGCACTTCGACCTGACCGTCCCCTTCGCACGCTTCGTCGTGGAGAACCACGGCAAACTGCAGTTCCCGTTCCGTCGCTACCAGATCCAGAAGGTGTGGCGGGGCGAGCGCCCGCAGGAGGGCCGGTACCGCGAGTTCCTCCAGGCCGACATCGACGTGATCAACCGGGACGCCCTGCCGTTCCACTTCGACACCGAGATCCCGCTGGTGATCGGGGACGTGTTCCGCTCCCTGCCGGTCCCCGCCGCGACCATCCTGGTGAACAACCGGAAGGTGTGCGAGGGCTTCTACCGCGGCCTGGGGTTGTCCGATACCGCCCAGGTTCTGCGTACGGTGGACAAGCTCGACAAGATCGGCCCGGCGAAGGTGGCCGCCGCCCTGGTCGAGACGGTCGGCGCCACCGACGCGCAGGCCGAGGCGTGCCTGAGGCTCGCCGAGATCTCCGCGACCGACGGCTCCTTCGCCGACCGGGTCACGGCGCTCGGCGTCACCGACCCGATGCTGGAGGAGGGGCTCAGCGAGCTGGTCCAGGTCGTCGAGGCCGCGAACGAGCACGCCCCCGGCCTGGTCCGCGCCGAGCTGAAGATCGCCCGCGGTCTCGACTACTACACCGGCACCGTCTACGAGACCCAGCTGGAGGGTTACGAGCGCTTCGGCTCGATCTGCTCCGGCGGCCGCTACGAGACCCTCGCCTCGGTCGGCAACACCCGTTTCCCCGGCGTCGGCATCTCCATCGGCGTGTCCCGCATGCTCGGCCTGCTCTTCGGCCAGAACGCGCTGACGGTGTCCCGCTCGGTCCCGACCTGCGTGGTGGTCGCCCTCCCCAACGAGGAGAAGCGCCCCGAGTGCGACCGGATCGCCGCCGCCCTCCGCAAGCGCGGTATCCCGACCGAGGTGGCCCCGGCCGCCGCCAAGTTCGGCAAGCAGATCCAGTTCGCCGACCGCCGCGGCATCCCCTACGTCTGGTTCCCCGGCGACCCCGACACGGTCAAGGACATCCGCTCCGGCGCCCAGATCGAGGCCTCCGCCGAGAGCTGGACCCCACCCGCCGAGGACCTCAAGCCCGCCATCTCCTGATTCCTTCCCGGTACGCCGAAGGCCGCCGCACCCACCGTCGGCCCTCGGCGCGCTGGGCACGGGCGGGAAGCCCCGCTACCCGCTGCTGGCTGGCGCTGAGGGGTGTGTCGGGCTGCGCGGCACACCCGTGAACGCCAGCCGCTTGCTCTCGGCTGGCGCTGAGGGGTGTGCCGGCGGTGCCGAGGGACCTCAGCGCCAGCCGCGGGGATCAACGGTGGCGGGCCAGCTCCGCGGCGACGCGGGAGACGGTCTCCTGTGGGCGGCGGACGATGTCGTTCGCGGTGAAGCGGAGGACCGTCCAGCCGGCGTCCTGCAGGGCGTTCATCCGCGTGATGTCGCGGCGGAACTGGTCGCGCTCCCGGTGGTGGTCGCCCTCGTACTCGGCGGCCACCTGCTCGGCCGGCCAGCCGAGATCGACGCGTCCGAGCAGGCGACCTCGCCGATCGCGTACCTCGTATTGCGGCTGTGGTGCCCGGATCCCGCCATCGTGGAACAGCAGGCGCATGAGGGTTTCCATCGGTGACTCGGCACGACCGTCGGCGAGACCCGCGATCTCCCTCAGCCGGGGGACGCCCGGCCACTGGTCGCGCCGGCGGGCGAGCTCGGCCACGTCGCCGATCGTGAGGACGCCGCGGCGGATCATGCCGTCCATCAGGATCAGCGCGTCCGGGCGGTGCAGCCGGCGGCCCAGGTCGAAGGCCGTACGCGCCGGTGTCGTCACCCGCAGCCCGTGGAGCAGGGTGACATCGCCGACGCCGAAGACGGTGTGGTGGACCGAGACCCGGGGATACCTGTTCATCCAGCCGTCCCGGGCAGCCACCACGGAGACGGGCGGCTCCGGTGCCAGCAGATCGGCGCCCCACAGATGGGCGGCACTCGGGCCACCGATCGCCACCCGGGGCGGTGAGACCAGCCCCACCGCGGTACACCAGGCCCGATGATCGAGGACCATTCCCCGGTACGCGTAGACGTCGGGCAGAAGCCGCTGCCAGCTCGTGCCCCGCAGCATGGTCCTGCTCAGTAGCCCGTCGGCGACCGCGGTCGATCCGCGGAACGGCGCCGTGGTCAGCGAGGTGGGGATACGTGGAATGGTAGACATCCCGGCAGGGTTCCGGCTCGGGGCCCGTCCGCGCTGGACCCCTGTGAACAACCGGCCGCTGTGGATAACCGGCGGGTTCCTCAGCCAGGAGCGTGCGTGCCGGCAGGGTGGCTGGCGCTGAGGGGTGTGTGGGGGTGGCTGACGCACCCGTGAGGGCCAGCCGAGGCCGGGTGGCTGGTGTTCGAGGGTGTGTGGGGCGGGGTGAGAGACCCGGGAGGGCCAGCCGGGGGCCGGAGTACGGGGCTGGAGTACGGGGCCGGCCGGAGGGGTGGGTTACGGGGTGGGGAGGTCGAAGATCAGGCAGGACGACGTGGCGTGGGCGATCAGGCGATTGCGGGCGTCGGTCAGGCGGGCCTCGGCGAGTGCGGTGCGGCGGCCCTGCTGGAGTACGGAGCCGGTGCAGGTCAGGGGGCCGGTGGCGACCGTGACGGGGCGGAGGAACTTCACGTTCAGGTCCATGCTCGTGTAGCCGATGCCGGCCGGGAGCGTCGACTGGACGGAGCAGGCGGCGGCGGTGTCGAGCAGGGTGGAGATGACGCCGCCGTGGACGGTGCCGATCGGGTTGTAGTGGAACTCCTGCGGGTCGAGGGTGATGCTGACACTGCCCTCCTCGACGTGCATGCCGGCGCCGCCGATCAGCTGGAAGATCGGCGGGGGCGGTACCTCACCGGCGGCCATCGCGCGCAGGACGTCGAGGCCGCTCCGGTGCACGAAGAGCTTGACGTGCTCCGACGGGTCGGTCCAGCTGAAGGTGCGGGTCCGTACGGCGTCGACCGGGGCATCCTGAGTCTGCGTCATGGACGCAGGCTGGCACGACCTTGCTGCGTCTGTCAACGAGACTTAGCCTTCACGGCATGGTTGGACACGTCACACCCCGGATCCCTCATCCAGACGGCCACCACGCGAGCGGCGCGGCCGGCGGCGGAAGCGGCGTGGGCGGTGCAGGCGTGGGCGCGGGCGGCGCGGGCGGCGCGGGCGGCGCGGGCGCGGGCGGCGCGGGCGGCGTGGGCGCGGG
>NZ_JBFAYF010000139.1:0-5913 GCF_040681165.1 Actinoplanes sp. NPDC051851
CGAAATCATCCGCTGCCTAAAACGCTACATAGCACGCGAAATCTACCGACTCCTGATCCCCGCAACACCTTGACAGACCATAGGGGCATCCAGCCATCACCACGGCCGCGCCGCCCGCAGCACCACGGGAACGGCAGGGTGGAGCCGGAGGGAAGAGACGTGCCCGCCGTCAGGGCAGGCGCGCGAGCAGCTGTTCGGCGTGGCGGGTGACGAGGGCGAAACCGGACTCGGCGGCCGTGGTCCGGGCCGCGGTGGCGAGGTGGCGGGCCCGGTCGGGGTCGGTCTCGGCCAGGAGTTCGGCGTACGCGATCCGGGTCCGGGCGACCAGCAGCGGCGCGCGCAGGCGGCTGTTGACGGCGAGCGCGAGCTCGAACGCCTCGGACGCCTCGCTGGAGCGGCCGAGGGTGGCCAGCGCGTGCCCGAGTCCGTAGGCGACGCAGCCCTCGGTGGTCGCACCGGTGGTGGCGACCTGGTCGCGCCGGTCGTGCAGGAACGGCACGAGCCTGGCGGCCTGGTCGGGGAGGGCGAGCCGGTGGCAGACCTCCGCCCAGAGCATCACGGCGGTCGACAGGAACTGTGGCGCGCCGTCCGGGGCGACGTCGAGGTTCTCGGCGAGGGCCCGGGCGTCCGCCGTACGGCCCGTCTCGCACCACAGGTAGGCGAGGCCGGCGCGGAAGATCTGCAGCGCCGGGTGGGCCGCGGAGACCTGCTCGAAGCTCTCGGCGACCTCGGTGAGCCGGTCCTGGCCCCGGCGGATCTGGAAGAGCTGGGCGGCGTAGCCGAAGAGCGCCTCGTTCTGGCCGACGGCGAGGCCGCGTTGCAGCGCCGTCTCGGCGGCCGTCTCGGCCGCGCCCAGGTCGCCGTCGAGGAAGAAGCCGATCGACCGTGACTGCAGGTTGACCCAGGTGAAGAAGGGTTCCGGGCTTCGCTCGGCGAACGTGTCCCGGATGTCCCGCTCGCGGTCCATGGTGTCCCGGTCGCCGCGTTCGAGCGCGATCCCGTGGTAGGAGGTCGACAGCAGACCGCGCAGCCACGGATCTCCGGTGCGCTCCGCGGCGGCGACGCCCTCTCGCAGTATCCGTTCCCGCTGGTCCAGCGCGTTCAGCGGCCGCAGTGCCCGCTCACTCAGGCGGGCGACCTGCGCGAGGACGACGTCGTCACCGGTTTCGTGGGCGAGCGCCATCGCGTGGGCGACGACGACCTCGGCCTCGTTCTGCGCCACGATGTGGATCTCGATGGCGAGGATGGCGCGCAGGAGGGCGGCGTCGGCGGCCGGCGGCCGCGTCGCGATGGCCCGCCGCAGCGTCAGGACGCGTTCCTCGTCGATCGCGCCGAGCCGGCTCGCGCCGCCGCGGTTGTTGGCGAGGGCCGCGCGTACCAGAAGGTCGTCGAGGTTCAGGTCGACGGCGAGCCGGGCCGCGTCGAGAAGGGTCTCGCGGTACGCCGCGTCGCCGGACTGTCGCTGGGCGGTCCCGAGCCCGACGAGGGCCTCGCACCGGCGCCTCGACGGGCCCTCGGGAAGCAGGCCCAGGGTCTGGCGATACCAGCCGGCCGCGTCGTCGGGCGCGAGGTGGGTGAGCGCGTAGCCGCCCGCCCGGAACGCGTGTTCCGCGGCCTTGACCCGGTGGTGCGGGCCGACGGCGCGGATCCAGTGGTAGGCGATCTCACCGGACCCTTCTCCCCCGTCGCTTCCGGCCCGCCGCTCCAGGGCGACGGCGACCGCCTGATGGCCGAACGCACGGGCGGTGGGCCCGAGCTCGGTGTACAGGGTGTGCGCGACGATGGCGTGGGTGAACGCGAATCGTCCGGCGGCGTCGACGAGGAGCGCGTTCTCCACCGCCGGTGCCAGGCGCTCGTACGTCCGGAGGGGCTCCTCGCCGAGGAGTTCGCCGAGGAGGCCGAGTTCGAATTCCCGGCCGATGACCGACGCGGCGTCGAGTGCCCGCCGGGTCTCCGCGCCGAGACGCTGGGCGCGGCGGCTCACCACCTCGCGGACGCTGAGCGGGAGCCCGTGGTGGAGCAGCGGAGCCGGCGTGCTCCACCGGCCGTCGTGGTCGGTGACGGCTCCGGTCTCGATGAGGTGGCGGACGATCTCGGTGAGGAAGAACGGGTTGCCCTCGGTCTCGGCCCGTAACGCGTCCCGGAGCGCGGGCCCTTCACCGCCCAGGTCGTGACCGGCGACGGTCTCCAGGAACCCGAGCACTTCGCCGTCGTCGAGTCCGCGCAGCGCCAGGCGGGTGGTGCCGGTCTGGCGGTGAGTCGCGGCGAGCAGCCCGGACAGGGGATGCCCGGCGTCGATGTCGGAGTCCCGGAACGTCGCGATCATCATGATCGGCGTGGCCGGTGCGCGTTCGAAGAGGTACCGCAGGAGCACGAGGGTCTGGACGTCCGCCCAGTGCAGATCGTCCAGTACCAGGAGCACGGGCTTCCCCCCGGCCGCGACCGCGCCGAGGACGTCCACCATCGCGTTGTAGAGGACGAAGCGGGCCGAGTCCGACTCCAGGTCCACCGCGCCGGCGCCACCCATCAGCGGCGCGAGCGCCTCGTGACGCGGGGCCAGGACGTCGGGGAGATCGTGGTCGAGGGTGGTCAGCGCGTCCCGCCACGGCTGGTAGGGGACCGACAGCTCCTCGTCGCAGCGGCCGTAGAGCACCACGGCCTCGTGCCGGGTCGCCGCCGCGAAGACCGAGCAGAGCGCGGTCTTGCCGATGCCGGCCTCTCCGCTGATCAGAACCAGTCGGCGTTGTCCGGAGGCGAGCACCTCCTTCCACACGTCGGCGAGGACCACGCGCTCGTGGGTTCGACCGGAGAAGCCCAGGCCCGTGCCCGCCGTGAGCCGGGCGGGCAGGGCGCCGGCCGGGTCGGCGCGCGGCCCGGCGACGGCCGGGATCGGCGTGACCGGGCCGACGAACTGGTAGCCGCGGCGGAAGGCGGTGCGGATCAGCCGGTTGTCCCTGTCGACGTCACCGATCGCGACGCGGATGCTGCGCAGCACGGTGGTGATCGCGCCCTCGGTCACGAAGCGGTCGCCCCAGACCGCGTCGAGCAGTTCCTCCCGGGACACCACCCGGTCACGGTGGACGATCAGGTAGTGGAGGACGTCGAACGCGCGGGGCTCGAGCGGGACGCGCTCGCCCGCCGACCGGAGCTCGAAGAGGGAGGTGTCCAGCTCGAAATCACCGAAACGAAACGCTGCTCCCCCCACGGCCGGATCGTACTACCCGTGATCAATACGATGGCGGGATGGGCGGGCTGCGGATCGCGATCGTCGGGGGTGGGATCGGTGGGCTCGCGGCCGCCGGGTTCCTGCGGCGGGCCGGGTTCGCCGTGACCGTCTATGAACAGGCGGCGGCGCTGACCGAGATCGGCGCGGGGCTGATCGTCGCGCCGAACGCGGTACGCCTGCTGCGGCGCCTCGGGGTCCTCGACCGGTTCCGGGAGCGGGCCGTGGCGATCGACGTCGGGTGGGAGTTCCGGCGGTGGCAGGACGGCCGCATCCTGTCCGCGAAAGATCTCTCCGGTACGGGCGAGCGCACCTACACCAGCCACCGGGCCGACCTGCTGGACGCCGTCCGCGCGGCGGTCGATCCCGCGGCGATCCGGCTCGGGATGCGCTGCACCGGCGTCGACGGGAACGTGCTCGTGTTCGCCGACGGCAGCCGGGCCGAGGCGGACGTGGTGGTCGGTGCGGACGGTGTGCACTCGGTGGTCCGCGCCGCGATCGCCGGGGACGCGCCGGCGGCGTACTCGGGAATGTGTGCCTTCCGCGCCCTGGTCCCGGCCGCGCTGGCGCCGGAGTTCGCGCGCCGGGCCGCGCAGACGCTCTGGATCGGGCCCGGCCATCATCTCGTGCACTATCCGATCTCCGCGGGGCGGGTGGTCAACCTGGTCGCGATCGCGCCGGCCGGCGGGTACACGACCGAGTCCTGGAGTGCCACGGCGAGCGTGGAGGAGTTCCTCGCCGAGTTCGCCGGGTGGGACGCTCGGCTGACCGCGCTGATCCGGGCGGGCGGCACCCCGGGGCGGTGGGCGCTGCTGGACCGCGCGCCGCTGGACCGGTGGAGCCGGGGGCCGCTGACGCTGCTCGGCGACGCCGCGCACCCGATGTTCCCGTTCGTCGCGCAGGGTGCCGCGCAGGCCCTGGAGGACGCCGCGGTCCTGGCCGGGTGCCTCGCGGCGGCTCCGGGCGCGCCGCACGACGCGCTCCGGCGCTACGAGGCGCTGCGGGTCGGCCGGACCACCCGGTTGCAGCGGATGAGTCACGATCGCGCCCGTCTCAACCACCTGCCGGACGGCCCGGAGCAGCGGGAACGGGACGCCACGTTCGGGTCGCGTGATCCGCTGACCGCCGCCGCGTGGATCTACGACTACGACGCCACCACAGAGGCAGAGCTTCCTCCCGTACGGGAGAAGCCCGGGTTTTGATCTTCTGACCGGAATCGCCTCAGTGATGCGGCGGATGGGCCGAAGGGGGTGATGTCGACTGTCTGCGGCTGGCTGGGAGGCAAGGATGCGTCTGCTACGTCTGACGATTAAGCTCCGCATGATCATCTGCGTCGTGCTGATCACCGGTCTGTCCCTGCTGGCCGTGGCGTACTACATCACCCACAAGAACATGTCGGAGGCCCGGGAGACCGGTCTCGACTATGCCGAGCAGACCGCCGAGACCAGCGCGGCCGAGGTGCAGAGCCAGCTGCTCTCCGCACTGCGCTCGTCGCGGGACCTGGCCAGCGAGTTCAACGTGCTGGTCGCCGCGGGCGGCGACCGGAAGATCGCGAACGCCGAGCTCAAGGCGGTGCTCACCAACAACTCGGACTACCTGGGCGCGTGGACGCTCTGGGAACCGAACGCCTTCGACGGCATGGACAGGAAGTACCGCAACGCCGGCGTGCAGAACGACGCGACCGGACGGTTCATCCCGTGGTGGTTCCGCAACGGCGACGCGATCGAGACCAAGGCGTGCAGCAGCTACACGGTCGCGGGCGACGGCGACTACTACATCTCCGTCGTGGAGAGCGGCGAGGAGAAGCTGGAGGAGCCGTACGGGTACGACATCGGCGGCGAGAGCGTGCTGATGTCGTCGATGGTGGTGCCGATCGTGCGCAGCGGCAAGGTCGCCGGGGTGACCGGCATCGACATGTCGCTGGACAGCTTCTCCTCGCTGGTCAGCGGGATCAAGCCGTTCGGTACCGGCTCGGCCGTGCTGCTCAGCGCGGGCGGCCTGCTGGTCGCCGGCGGGGACAGCTCGCAGGCCGGGCAGGCCGCCGACTCGGCCGTGGTCACGCTGGCCGGCACCGCGGCCACCAGCGGGTCGCCCGAGCGCCGGGTGATCGGCAGCGGCGACGACGAGCAGGTGCAGATCGCCGCCCCGATCGTGGTCGGCAACGACACCTGGTCGCTGGTGGTCACCGTACCGACCGCGACCATCCTGGCCAGCGCGATCAGCGCCCAGCACACCAGCATGTGGATCACCCTGGGCGCGGTGGTGCTGGCCGCCCTGATCGCGCTCGCGGTGGCCCGGTCGATGGTCAAGCCGATCGAGTCGCTGAGCGGCCGGATGGCGGAGATCGCCGACGGCGACGGTGACCTGACCCAGCGGGCCGAGGTGGTCCGCGACGACGAGGCGGGTCAGCTGGCGGGTGCGTTCAACCGGTTCGTGGAGAAGGTCGCCGGGACGGTACGCGGCATCGCGGGTTCGGCGACCGAGGTCCAGGCGGCTGCCGACCGGCTGGCCGAGTCCACCGATCGCCTGAACGGCGACGCGGCGCAGGTGTCGGACAAGTCGGGTACCGCGGCCGAGGCGACGCAGACGGTGAACTACAGCGTGCAGTCGGTGGCGGCGGGTGCCGAGGAGATGAACGCGGCGATCGGGGAGATCGCGAGCAGTGCCGCGCAGGCCGCGCAGGTGGCCAA
>NZ_JBFAYF010000140.1:0-5769 GCF_040681165.1 Actinoplanes sp. NPDC051851
ACGGCGGCGTCCGCGATCGCGGAGATCGCGCAGGTCATCTCCACGATCGGGGACTACACCACGCAGATCGCCGCGGCCGTCGAGGAGCAGACCGCCACGACGCAGGAGATGAGCCGGGGCGTGACCGAGGCGGCGGGCAACACCAACCTGGTCGCCGAGGCGATCAACGACGTGGCCGGGGTGGCCCGGGCCGCGTCGGCGAACGCGCGCAGCGCCCGGGAGGCGGTCGCCGACCTGAACCGGCTCTCCACCGAGATGACCGCCATCGTCAACAGTTTCAAGTACTGAACGTTTACGTTAACATCGCCACATATCGATCTGGATGGGGATCGGGAGCGGCGTGACGGTGGATCGGCTCTTCCAGGTGCAGCGGCACGAGCGGCTGCTCACCCAGTTGCGCAGCTGCGGGGCGGTACGCGTCCGCGAACTGGCCCGCGACCTCGGCGTCAGCGAGCTGACCATCCGCCGGGACATCGCCGCGCTCGCCGCCCGCAACCTGGTCACCCGGGTGCACGGCGGCGCCACCCTGCCCGCCACCTCACCTCGCCGCCCGCGACCCGCCCCGGCCGCCGGGTTCCCGATCGGGATGGTCGTCCCGTCGCTCGACTTCTACTGGCCGCCGATCGTGGCCGGTGCCCGCGCGGCCGCCGCGGCCCTCGGGGTGACCATCCAGCTGCGCGGCTCCAGTTATGACCCTGACGAGGACCGCCGCCAGATCGGGCGCCTGGTCGAGGAGCAGCAGGTACGCGGCCTCCTGCTCGCGCCCAACCTGGACGGCCCCGGCGCCGACGAGATGCTCGACTGGATCGGCGGCCTGCCGGTCCCCGCCGTGCTGGTCGAGCGCCAGCCGCGGCGCTGGTCGCCGGCCGCCCGCCGGATCGAGTGGGTACGCAGCGACCACACCCTCGGCATGGAGATGGCCGTGCACCATCTGCGGGAGCAGGGGCATGACCGGATCGGCCTGATGCTCTCCGGCGGGAGCCCGACCTCGGCGTACCTCAGGAAGGGTGGGAACGGCATCGATGATCTGCTGGTCCCGGGTGAACCGGAGGCCGCGGTGCGGGCCTGCCGGGCGGGTGTCACCGCGCTGATCGTGCACAGCGACCCGGACGCCATCGCGGTGGTGAGCGCGTGCCACGAGGCCGGTCTGGACGTGCCCGGTGACCTCGCGGTGGTCGCCTACGACGACGAGATCGCGCATCTCGCGCAGCCGGCGCTGACCGCGGTCCGGCCGCCGAAGCACCACGTCGGACGGGTCGCGGTCGAGCTGATGGTGGCCCGGCTGCAGTCGGGGGACCGGCGGCCGCCGCAGGGGGTGCTGCTGACGCCGGAGCTGCTGGTACGGGAGTCCTCGCTGCTCTTCAGAAAAGTTCGAGTCTGAACGTTTCTGACCTTCTGAGTTCGACTCATGGCTGTGAATGTGTCGCCTGCGTTACCAATGTTGCATGCGAGCAAGATTCTCCTTTGTGCTGGTCGCGGCGCTGCTCGCGACCGGAATCATCGCGCCGTTCGGCACCGGACCGGCGCGAGCCGCGACCACCGGTTTCCGGGGCGTCAACTGGGCTGACGAGCGGGACAACTTCGTCGACGACACCCTGGTCCTGGGCGGTCTGAGCACCTCGGACAGCTACGCCACCACGCAGACCAAGGCGAACGCGATCCTCACCGGGTTCGTGAACAACCTGGGCGTGAACACGGTCCGCATGCCGGTGAACTACCCGACGGTCTCCGGGTCGTACTGGTCGTCGTACACCGGGGCGATCGACAAGGCCAGCAGTCTGGGGCTGAAGGTCATCCTGAGCTACTGGGAGGCGGACTCCAGCCGGGACGGGCTGATCGACGACACCACGCAGTACTGGTCGATGTGGTCGACCATCGTCAGCAAGTACTCGTCCGACGCCAACGTCTACTTCGAGCCCTTCAACGAGCCGTACGGGTACACGGACGACGGCTGGAAGACGATCGCGGCGCAGTGGCTCAGCACCTACAGCGGCGTGCCGAAGGGCCGCGTGATCGTCAGCGGCGCCGGCTACAACCAGCGGTTGACCACGATCGCGACCGACAGCCGCTTCGACGGCACCCTCATCTCCCGGCACATCTACCGGTTCTTCGACACGGCCCGGGTCACCGAGGACTCCTGGCGCGAAGCGCTCCGCACCAGCGTGGGGTCGTACGCCGACCGGGTCCTGATCACCGAGTTCGGCACCATGATGACCGATGGCCGGGACTACAACACCCCGTCCTCCACGGACAACTTCGTCGCGTTCTACCGGGGTGTCGCCGCCGAGGCCCGCGCCGAGGGGCTGGGCACCGTCTACTGGCCCGGCGTCCGGATCGCCGACCCGTACCGCCTGCAGGAGATCTCCGGCTCCGGCACCGCGCTCACCCTCTCCACCACCAACGCCTCCGGCCGCAACCTGCTGCGCTACTCCTGGGGCCTGGACGCCAGCGGGTACACCGCGCTCACCCACTACACGGTGGCGAACCGGAACAGCGGCAAGCTGATGGACGTGGTCAGCTCGTCGACCGCGGAGAGCGCCGAGGTCAAGCAGTACACCTCGAACGGCGGCCAGAACCAGCAGTGGTCCTTCGAGGACCTGGGCAACGGTTACCTGCGCGTGGTCAACCGGTACAGCGGCAAGTGCCTGGACGTCGCCTCGGCCTCGACCGCCGACGGCGCCAACATCATTCAATACACCTGCGGCTCCGGTACGAACCAGCAGTGGTCCTGGGTCGCGTCCGGCAGCTACTACACGCTGGTCGCCCGGCACAGCGGCAAGTGCCTCGACGTGGTGAGCGCCGGAACGGCCGACGGCACCGACATCGACCAGTACACCTGCAACGGCGGCACCAACCAGCAGTGGTCGAGGAGCGCGGTATGAAGAAGGTCCTCGCGGTTCTCACCGCCCTGATGCTCGTCCTTCTGCCCGGCACGCCGGCGCTGGCGGCCTCCGTCACGATCACCAACGGCACCCAGCTCGGCGGCGTGCACGCCCACGGCGGCGGTGTGATCAAGGTCGGTGGCTACTACTACTGGTTCGGCGAGAACCGCAACTCCGACGACACGTTCTACGCGGTCAGCGTCTACCGCTCGACCGACCTGCTGAACTGGGAGTTCCGCAACAACGTCCTCACCCAGTCCTCCGCGACCGAGCTGGCCTCCGCCAAGATCGAGCGCCCCAAGGTCATCTACAACGCCTCCACCGGCAAGTACGTGATGTGGATGCACAAGGAGAACGGGACCGATTACGCCGAGGCCCGTGCCGCCGTGGCCGTCTCCGACACGGTCGACGGGGACTACACGTACCAGGGCAGTTTCCAGCCGTTCGGTACGTACATGTCGCGGGACATCACCCTCTACCAGGAGGGGACGGACGCGTACATGATCTCGGCGGCTGACGAGAACAAGGACCTGCAGATCTACAAGCTGACCGCGGACTACCTGAACGTGTCGACGCTGGTCGGCAACTTCTGGAACGACAACTCGCGTGAGGCGCCGGCCCTGTTCAAGCGGGGCAGCACCTACTTCATGCTGACGTCCGGCACCTCGGGCTGGTACCCCAACCAGGCCAAGTACGCCACCGCGTCGAGCATCTCCGGCCCGTGGACCGCCTTCACCAACGTGGGCGACTCCACCACGTACGCCTCGCAGCCCGCGTACGTGCTGCAGCTCGGCGACAGCTTCCTCTACATGGGCGACCGCTGGGCCGGCGCGTGGGGCGGCACGGTCAACTCCTCCGAGTACGTCTGGCTCCCGATCAGCTTCCCGTCCACGACGAGCATGAGCCTGACCTGGTACCCGACGATCACCGTCGACGCCTCGGCGGGCACCGTCACCGGCACCGCGCAGACCTACTACACGGTCGCGAACCGCAGCACGTCGAAGCTGATGGACGCCTGGAACGCCTCGACCGCGGACAGCGCCGAGATCAAGACGTACACGTCGACCGGCGGCACCAACCAGCAGTGGGAGTTCCGCTCCAACGGCGGCGGCTACCTGCACGTCATCAACCGCAACTCCGGCAAGTGCCTCGACGTCGCCTCCGCCTCCACCGCCGACGGCGCCAACATCATCCAGTACACCTGCGGCACCGGATCCAACCAGCAGTGGTCCTGGGTCGCCACCGGCAGCTACTACCAGCTGGTCGCCCGCCACTCCGGCAAGTGCCTCGACCTGGGCTCCGACGCCGTCGACATCCAGCAGGCCACCTGCTCCACCGCCACCACCCAGCAATGGACCCGCACCGCCTCCTGACCCCTCACCCTCAGCGCACCTCTCGCGGAGGCCGGTCCGCCGGCCTCCGCTTCATGGGTACGCCCACCGTCGGGTCCGTCCCTCGAGGTTGTGGCGGGATCCGTTATGTATCTTCGACCCTCCGTGCTCGGCGTGCATGATCGGCATGTCGTCGCGGAGGATACCGGCATCTGGGTCGCATGCCTGCTGCCAGCACGAACCCCGTGGCGGGGCAGTGCCACGCACTCGATCCGGACTGCACTGGTGTGGCTTTCGCCATTCAGGTGATCGACCAGGCGGCCAGACCCGAGAGTGCCAGGTTGCCGCGGGCGTGGCGCGAGGTCATTCACTCACGCACGCCGATATTGCTTCGAGTAGTCCTTTCGGCACATTCTGTATGGCTGTGCTGCGAAGGAGGAACGTGTGCCGGAGCCGATCTCACCGACCGATTCTGATCTGATCAGCCGAACCCGACGTCTCATCACCTAGCTCAGATTCGTCAAGCGTAGTTCCCGCGGAGGCCGTGACTCGCTCAAGGAGGCTTCGCCGATCTGGCTGCACGGTCTCCTGCCACTTCAGACCGCCTGTGACGTCGGTGCGTTCTTGTCCCTTGCACGGTCAGTGCCCAGGCCGCACCCGAACCCCCCGGAGGTCCTCGACGGTTGGCTCGGCGCCGGCACGGATTTGGACGACCCTTGGGCCGTGCCGGCCCTGGTCGATCGTCCGGGTTCCGGTGTCAGTACCCCGGAGGAAGTCGTACGGGCCATGCAGGACTGGTTGCCGCGGTGGGAGGCGTGGGCGCACGATCGGCGCGGCGCGCAGGCGACCGACGAGCTGTTTGCGCAGTTCCAGTCGTTTGTCAGCAAGGCTCGCAAGGAGGACGACGAGTTGGTGCTCGGCGTGGGCCTGGTGAGCGCCTTCGCGGGTGGCACGTGGTCGCTTCGCCAGTATGTCCTGGTCGGGGAGGTCGAAGTTGAGACCGATGCCGATCGTCACGTGACCAGCCTGCGGCTCGTCGACGGGCTGCATCGTGCCGACGAGGATGCGTTCGACGTGAATGACGGGTACCTCGCGGATCCGCGCGCTGAGGCGTTTGACGGCTGGCAGCGTCTGGACCCGCTGTCGGAACAGACCGCCGGATGGCTTCGTGGTTGGCGGGAAGGTCATTGGCGTACTCCACCTCGGTGGGACCCGATTGCCGAGCCGCCGGAACCGCCGGACGACGAGCGGGTGCAGCTGACGTTGTCGCCGGCGTTGTTTCGGCGTTCCCGGGAGAGCAACGGCGTCGCCGCGTTCTACGAGAAGATCGGTCAGTCGCTCAGCGGCCCCGGCGCGCGCGTACCTCTCGGGTTTGCCCAGCTGCTGCATCCGCTCGATGCTGACCAGCGCGCGGCGTGGCTGGGCAGCACGGCGGCGCCGGCGATCAGCGCCGATCTGCTCCGGTGGAGTCCCTGATAGTGGTGTAACGCGGTTGGCGTGATCGTCGGACATCCTGTCCGGCATAGAACGCGGCCATCGCGTGATCTTTCGAGCGA
>NZ_JBFAYF010000141.1:0-5690 GCF_040681165.1 Actinoplanes sp. NPDC051851
ATCCTGTTCATCGACGAGATCCACACCCTGGTCGGTGCGGGTGCGGCCGAGGGCGCGATCGACGCCGCCTCGATCCTCAAGCCGATGCTGGCCCGCGGCGAGCTGCAGACCATCGGTGCCACCACGCTGGACGAGTACCGCAAGCACCTGGAGAAGGACGCCGCGCTCGAGCGCCGCTTCCAGCCCATCCAGGTCGGCGAGCCGTCGCTGGCGCACACCATCGAGATCCTCAAGGGCCTGCGCGACCGCTACGAGGCGCACCACCGGATCAGCATCACCGACGCGGCCCTGGTCGCCGCCGCGACGCTGGCCGACCGGTACATCTCGGACCGGTTCCTGCCGGACAAGGCGATCGACCTGATCGACGAGGCCGGGGCACGGATGCGGATCCGCCGGATGACCGCGCCGCCGGACCTGCGTGACTTCGACGAGCGCATCGCCCAGGTGCGCCGCGACAAGGAGTCCGCGATCGACGCGCAGGACTTCGAGCGCGCCGCCCAGCTGCGCGACAAGGAGAAGCAGCTGCTGAACCAGAAGGCTCAGCGGGAGAAGGAGTGGAAGGCCGGCGACCTGGACGTGGTGTCCGAGGTCGACGACGAGCAGATCGCCGAGGTCCTGGGCAACTGGACCGGCATCCCGGTCTACAAGCTGACCGAGGAGGAGACCACCCGGCTGCTGCGCATGGAGGACGAGCTCCACAAGCGCGTCATCGGCCAGGAGGACGCGGTCCAGGCCGTCTCCAAGGCGATCCGGCGTACGCGTGCCGGCCTGAAGGACCCGAAGCGGCCCTCCGGCTCGTTCATCTTCGCCGGCCCGTCCGGTGTCGGTAAGACCGAGCTCTCCAAGGCGCTCGCCGAGTTCCTGTTCGGCAGCGAGGACGCGCTGATCCAGCTGGACATGTCCGAGTTCCACGATCGGTACACCGTGTCCCGCCTGGTCGGTGCCCCTCCCGGCTACGTCGGCTACGACGAGGGTGGCCAGCTGACCGAGAAGGTTCGCCGCAAGCCGTTCAGCGTTGTCCTCTTCGACGAGATCGAGAAGGCCCACCCGGACGTCTTCAACACCCTCCTGCAGATCCTGGAGGACGGTCGGCTCACCGACGGTCAGGGCCGGATCGTGGACTTCAAGAACACGGTCATCATCCTGACCACCAACCTGGGCACCCGGGACGTGGCCAAGGCCGTCTCCCTCGGCTTCCAGGCGTCGGAGGCGGAGGAGTCGAACTACGACCGGATGAAGGTCAAGGTCAACGACGAGCTCAAGCAGCACTTCCGGCCCGAGTTCCTGAACCGTATCGACGACACCATCGTCTTCCACCAGCTGCGGCAGAACGAGATCCTGCAGATCGTGGACATCTTCACCGCCCGCATCGAGGGGCAGCTGAAGAACAAGGACATGGGTCTCGAGCTGACCGACAACGCCAAGAAGTACCTGGCGAACAAGGGCTTCGACCCCGTCCTGGGCGCCCGGCCGCTGCGCCGGACCATCCAGCGGGACCTCGAGGACACCCTGTCGGAGCAGATCCTCTTCAACGAGCTGCGCCCCGGCCAGATCGTCGTGGTCGACTGCGAGGGCGACCCGGCCAACGTGGAGAAGTCCAAGCTGGTCTTCCGCGGCGCCGACCGCGGGGTCACCGTGCCGGACGCGGTTCCGGCCGACCTGGGTACCGCCACCAGCGAAGAGTGACCCGTCCCTGACGTGAACTGGCCCGGCCGCTTCGGTGGCCGGGCCTTTTCGTGTCCGATCCTGCCCGTGACGGCTGCTCCGGCCTGCGACGGCTGCTCCGGCCTGTGATGCTGCTTCAGCCCGTGATGCTGTTGCGGCCTGCGGTTGTCTCCGGCCCGCCCAAAACCTTCAGGGGAGCCCATCTGCGGCGGGTTGCGGTGGGTGGTGCGTTGTTGCCGGAGTGAGCGGCAGCCGTCGGCCGTGCCCTCCAGGTTGGGCTCGGCGGTGCGGCCGTCGCCCGCTACGTCGACGACGGGACGCTCGGCATCGCCGACGTGACACCGCTGGCCCACGAGATCCACACGCACGTCACCGCCGGCGACATCACGGCCGCCACCGCACTCCTCCCACCCGAGACGCACTATCCGTTGCCTGCGGCTCTGGTGACGCGTCTGAGGGCTTCCCCGGCCCAGAACCGCTCCGCCCGCGCGGCCCGTACCTAGAAAAGGGTTTGAACCTCGCCCTTGGGGGCGTCGCCGGCGAGGATGAAATCGTCGGAGCCGAGGGGCTCGACCAGGCCGTCGTCGACCAGGCCGGAGAGTGCCCGGGCGCGCTGGACGTCGTCGGTCCAGACCAGGTCGAGGCGCTGGCGGGGTACCGGCCCGGTCGCGTGGCGCAGGACCTCCAGCAGCAGGCCGCGGACCTGGCGGTCGGTGCCCGCGTACCGCTGCGGTTTGCGGCTCGGCCCCTCCGGGAGCGGCTCCCCCTTCAGACGCCAGGCACAGACCGCGTGGAACGGGCAGTCGACGCACTTGGGGGCGCGCGCCGTGCAGACGATCGCGCCCAGCTCCATGAACGCGATGCTCGCCCGGGCCGCCGTCGGCACGTCGAGCGGGAGCAGCTCCTCCATCGCGACCAGGTCGGCCGTCGTGGTCGCCGGGCCCGCGTCCGGCTTGCCCTCGACCGCGCGACAGACCACCCGGCGTACGTTGGTGTCCACCACCGGATGGCGCTGCCCGTACGCGAAGGTCGCCACCGCCCGTCCGGTGTAGGTGCCCACCCCCGGCAGTGCGAGTAGCTGATCGAGATCGTCGGGGACCTGCCCGCCGTGGCGTTCCACGATCGCTGTCGCGCAGGCGTGCAGGCGCATGGCCCGGCGTGGGTAGCCGAGCCGCCCCCACATCCGGATCGCCTCGGACTGCGGGTCGGCGGCGAGGGCGGCCGGTATCGGCCAGCGGGTCATCCAGGAGCGCCAGGCGGGCTCCACCCGGACCACCGGGGTCTGCTGGAGCATCACCTCGCTCACGAGTACCCCCCAAGGGGTGGTTTCCGGCTGCCGCCAGGGCAGATCCCGGGCATTGGCGTCGTACCAGGTGATGGCGTCGTCGGCGAGAGTCATAGCAGGACTTACTGTAGGCGGGTGCATGAGCTCGCCATCACCGTCATCGGACCGGACCGGACCGGCATCGTCGCGGACGTCGCCGAGGCACTCGCGGGGGTCGGTGCGAACCTGACCGATTCGACGATGACCCGCCTGCGCGGCCACTTCGCGATGACCCTGATCTGCACCGGGCCGAGCGCGGCGGAGGCCGAGGCCGCGCTCACCGCGGTGACCGGTGGTGGGCTGCTGGCCACCGTACGCCGGGTCGAGCCGGAGGCCGCCGGTGCCCTGAACGGCGACCCGTACCTGGTCAGCGTGCACGGGGCGGACCGGCTCGGCATCGTCTCCGCGGTCACCCGGGTGGTCGCCGCGGCCGGTGGCAACATCACCGATCTCACCACCCGGCTGACCGGTCCGCTCTACCTGCTCGTCGCCGAGGTGGACCTGCCCTCGGACGCCGCCGAGCAGCTGGCCGAGCAGCTCGCGGTGGCCGGGGCCGAGCTCGGCGTCGAGGTGACGCTGCGCCGGGCCTCGGCGGAGCTGCTGTGAGTCCGCGCTGGACCGGCCCGGAGGGCGCGGTACGCCCGATCGTCACCGCCCCGGCGAGCCTGCTGAGTACGGCCGGCGCCGAGGTCGACCCCACCGACCCGGAGATCGTCCGGCTGGCCGCCGATCTGGTCGCCACCATGCGGGTGTCACCGGGTTGTGTCGGGCTGGCCGCCCCGCAGGTCGGCGTCGGCGTCCAGGTCTTCTGTGTGGACGTGACGGACCACCCGAAGGCCGCGACCACGCACGGCACGTTCGTGCTCTGCAACGCGAAGATCGTCGAGGCGAGCCGGTGGCGCACGGGGCGGGAGGGCTGCATGTCGGTGCCGGACCTGACCGGTGACGTGAAGCGGGCCGCCCGGATCGTGGTCGAGGCGGTACTGCCGGGCAGCGGTGAGCCGGTCACGCTCACCACGGACGCGTTCGAGGCGCGGGCCCTGCAGCATGAGGTCGATCACTGTGCGGGCAAGCTGTTCCTCGATCGGGTGGCCGGGGCGCACGCCGTCTACCAGCGCAAAGTTTATCTCTAACGACCGAGCCGCCAGGTTGGTGTCGCCCGACCGGCGCGTCGTGCGCGATGTGCCCGGTTCCGGGTCTAACGTGGGCCGCATCATGCGTGCGACGGTTGGTCCCCTCCCACCCGCGGTCTATTGGCGGCGGCGTGCGGTCGTGCTCGGTGCGGTGCTGCTCGCCGTCATCGTGCTGTTCGTGCAGTGCTCCGGCGGGGACGACGACCCCGCGACGAAGAAGACGTCGTCGGAGTACCCGACACCGGCACCGGCCTCGCCGACCAAGGCGAGCAGTTCGCCGACCCCGGACGACGACGTGCTCGACTCGGTGGCGCCGGGCGGTGAGGTCTACCCCGACCCGCAGGAGGTCCAGTCCGAACAGGCCGGTGCGGACGGTACCGCCCAGGCGACGTCGGGCACCGGCACGGACACCTCGGTGACCCAGGCCTCCGGCAGCACCTGCGCGGACACCGAGATGTCGGTGTCGCCGATCCCGGCGGAGACCACGGTCCAGCGCGGCGCGAGCCTGGAGATCCGTCTCAAGATCAAGAACACCGGTTCGCGGACGTGTACCCGTGACGTCGGCTCGGACCCGCAGGAGCTCTACCTCTTCCAGGGCGCGCAGAAGTACTGGTCGTCCGACAAGTGCAGCACCGCCAAGGGCAACGACGTCCAGTCCTTCACCGCGGGCCAGGAGCGCGAGTACAAGGTCACCTGGAACGGCCGCCAGTCCACCGCGTGCACCGGCGACCAGCCGTCCGGCGCCGCACCCGACGCCGGTCAGTACCAGCTCTACGGCCGCCTCGGCACGATCATCAGCAACCCGGTCGTCGTGACCGTTCTCGGCTGACGCGTACTTGGTCGCCGCGTTAGAGCTCTACCTGGACGTCGACGCCAATCGTCGTCTCCGCACGCTCTGGCGTGCCCTGGAGGCCGAGGGCATCCCGACCATGGGTTCCCTGCACCAGAAGCACCGTCCGCACGTCTCGCTGGCCGCGGCCCGCACCATGGACCCGGTCGCCGCCGCCGGCGCGCTGACCGGCCTGACCGTCGGCCGTGGCTTGACGCTGAGCCTCGACTTCGTGGGCCAGTTCGTCGGCCGGGTGCTCTGGCTGGGCGTGACCGTGACCGAGGAGTTGCTCGCCCACCACCGGGTGATCCACGAGCACCTGGCGGCCGGCGGCGTCGAGGTGTGGGATCACTATCGGCCAGGCCGCTGGGTTCCGCACTGCACGGTCTCGCTCCGCGTACCCAACCCGATGATGGCCCCGGCGATCCGTCGCTGCCTGGAGATCCTCCCGCTCACCGCGACGGTGACCGGCGCCGCCATCGCCGACCACGCCAACGACGTCTTCTGTCCGCTTTAACCCCATGTCGTAGCGGGGTGGGCGGCCTTCAGTCCGCTTCAAGGGTGGTGGGCGGGCGGTTGGATGGGGGTACGGCTGGATGCGACGTCCGTGCGTGGCCGGGACCGTCGCGCGCCGCGGGGTTCTGGCTGGTGGTGGGGGGGGTTTGGGGGGGGGGGTGCTCGCACAGGCCGGCCCCGCCCCCAACAACCCCGACAACCCCCCACGCGAAGCCCAGCGCCC
>NZ_JBFAYF010000142.1:0-5153 GCF_040681165.1 Actinoplanes sp. NPDC051851
CTCAACGCCTTCGACCTTGCCTTCGAAGGACGCCTCACCACAGGCCGTAACTGACCTTCAAAAAATCGAGTTACACCGTTTTCTTGACACTCCCCCGTGAGGTCTACGCCTATTTCAATAACGACGGCGAAGGACGCGCCGTCCGCGACGCCGACGGCCTGCACCGGCGTGTGCCCGCCGAGAGCCTGAGCATCAGCTGGCCCGGACCGCCGTTTAGAGCCGGCTGTCATGACATGTGATCCGTGTTTCGCCAGCGTGGGGGTGGGGCACCCGATAGCCAGCGAGCGAGGAGGCGCGTGTTGTGACGACGAATACGGCGCATGGCGGTGGGCCGGCCGAATCGGCTTCGACAGCCGATCTGGTGAGTCAGGCCGCCACGCAGATATCCACTCTGGTCCGCGACGAGCTGGCCCTGGCCAAGCTTGAACTGGCTGAGAAGGGCAAACGGGCCGGCATCGGCGGTGGCCTGTTCGGTGGCGCCGCCGTGCTGGCCTGGTTCGGGCTGGGACTGCTGTTGACTCTGGCGGTGGTGCTGATCGATCTGGTGTGGCCGCTGTGGGCGGCCGTGCTGGTCGTCATGGTCGTGGTGTTCGCCGCCGCCGCGGTGGCCGCGCTGCTCGGCAAGCAGAAGCTCAAGGCCGCCACACCCCCACTGCCCAGCGACGCCGTCGCCGGCGTGCAGGCCGATGTCCGCACCGTCAAGACCGCAGCCCAGACAGGACGGCACGCATGAGCACCCCGCCCAGCGACCCGCAGCAGCTGCGGACCGAGATCGCCCAGACCCGCGCCGACCTCGGCGCGACCGTGCAGGCCCTGGCCGCCAAGACCGACGTCAAAGCCCGAGCCCGGCACTCCGCCGCCGACCTGGCCACACGTGGCCGACAGCAGCTGGCCGCCGCCCGCGACCGGGTCGCCGCGACCACCACCGCCGGCGCCGCCACGGCTCGGCGAACGGCCATGACGGTGCAGTCGAAGGCCGTCGAGACCGCCCGTCGGCCCAAGGTGCGTCGTAACGCCGTCCCGGTCGCGGCCCTCGTCCTGGCCGCAGCCGGAATCGCGCTGATCATCCGGGGGCGGCGCGCGTGAGTCTCGCTACCAAGATCGCCTACAAGCCCGTCGGTCTGCTCCTCGGCGCGGGCGCCGGCCTGGCCGCCGGGCTGCTGTTCAAGCAGGCCTGGCGCTTGGCCGGACACGACGACGACGCACCGCACGCCACCGATCCCGACCGCGGCTGGGGCGAGATCCTGCTCGCCGCCGGCCTGCAAGGCGCGATCTTCGCCATCGTCAAGGCCACCGTCGACCGCGCCGGCGCCATCAGCGTCCACAAAGCCACGGGCGCCTGGCCCGACTGACCTGAAGAAACGGAGCAACCCCCATGAAGGTCTTCAAACTCGCCGTCGGATTCGCCGCCGGCTACGTGCTCGGCACCCGCGCCGGCCGCGAGAAGTACGAGCAGATCGCCGCGACCGCCCGCAAGGCGAGCACGCACCCCACCGTGGTCCAGGCCCAGGAGAAGGCGAAAGCGCTGCTGGCCACCGGTCAGGAGAAGATCGCCGCGAAACTCCCGCACGACCGACCGGAGACCACGATCCAGCCCACCATCGTGAGCACTCCGGCTCCGGCTCCGGCTCCGGCGGCTCGGACCAAGCCGACCCCGGTCAGCACCACCGCACTGCCGTAACTCGCCAACGCTCCGAGCCCCCTGCCAGGTCCTGTATCCACGACCCGGCAGGGGCTCCGCCGTCTCCCGGCTGCCTGCTGACGGCATCAACGGCATCACACAGCGCCGGCTACGAACCTTCTACACGATGTGAGGCTCGTTCTCGTACACCGCGCGGCCGCCGCGGTTCAGCTCGCCGGAAAAGGACTTCCGGACAGCAGACGGGCCAGGTGAGCGGCATTGGCCGCGAGCGTGGCGGTCGCATTTCCGGTGGTCTCCGGTTTGGGGCCGGCGTCCTGGTAGTCGAGTTTCTGCATGGCCTCGCCCACCCAGTAGGTGCTGCCGGCAGCCGGGACAGTGAAGCCGACGTCGTTGAGGGCCTGGAAGACCTCGGCGGCGACGTGGTGGGCGCCGTCCTCGTTACCGACGACCGCGACCTTGCCGTACATCGACGGCCGCCCCTGCTCGTCGGTCTCAGCCAGTTCCGCGTCGAGACGTTCCAGAGCCATCTTCGCAACACTGGACGGCTGACCCATCCAGATCGGCGTCGCGATGACCAGAATCTGCGCGGACAAAAGCTTTGCGCGGATCTACGGCCACGCGTCACCGTCGCCCTCATCGGCGGAGACACCGAACCGCACGTCATGATCGACAATCCGGATGACCTCGCCTTCGACGTCATGGTCAGCGAGCGCGGTCAGCACCTCTCGCCCGAGCAAATCCGAACTCGACGAGGTCGGCGACGGCTTGAGTGAACAACCGAGGCATCACCGAATGCCCCACTGATCTCCGTGAAACAGGATCGGTGATACCACTCCTTTCGACGGGTAACATCTAATTGATCCCGCTCCTGATCGGCCGCCGACGCAACCCGCGCCCGACGTCCTGCATCGGCTTGACGTGTGCCGGCACCACGGCCGCCGAATTGACGAAGGTCAGCGCCGTCGTGGTCTACGACGACCCCGCCGCCCTGTCGGTCGCTCTCCATGCCTCGGCTATCGCCGCGGTGAAGCGGTAGCCCGGAGCTGGGCGTCGCAGCGCCCCCACCCGTCGGCTGATGTCAGACCATCTTGCGGAGTCGCTCCAGCAACGGACCGGCCGCCTCCTCCAGGAACCGCTGTTGCAAGGCGTCGCCGACCTGGACCAGCGCCACGTCGGTGAAGCCTGCCTCCCAGTACGGTTTGACACTCATCGCCAGCTCGTCGAGGTCGGGACCGCACGCGATCGAGTCGGCGATGTCGTTCTTGCGGACGAACTGGCTGGCGCCCTCAAAACCGGCAGGAGTGGGCAGGTCGGCGTTGACGGCCCAGCCGCCGCCGAACCAGCGGAACTGCTCATGGGCGAGATCGATCGCCTGCTGCTTGTCGGGCGCCCAGCAGATCGGGATCTGACCGATGGCCCGCGACTTCGCCGCTCCGCCCGGACGGGCCTTGGTCCATTGCGGGACCAGGTCACCGTCCGGTTCCACCGCGACGAGGTGGTCACCCAGGGGCGCGAACCGTTCGATCGACTTGCTGCCGGAGACGGCCAGCGCCAGCGGCACGCCCCCTGCGGGCGCGTCCCAGATCCGGGCCGAGTCGACTCGGAAGTAGTTGCCCTCCCAGGTGACCAGTTCACCGGTGTGCAACTGGCGGATGATCGTGACGGCTTCCTCGAGCATGTCCTGCCGCTGGGCGACCGGCGGCCAGCCCTCGCCGGTGATGTGTTCGTTGAGGTTCTCGCCGGCACCCAGCCCGAGAATGAACCGGCCGTCCGACAGCTCCTGCAGGGTCGCAGCCTTCTGCGCCACCACGGCCGGGTGGTACCGCTGGATCGGGCAGGTCACGTAGGTCGCCAGCTCAACCCGTGAGGTGGCGTGCGCGACCGCGCCGAGCACCGACCAGGCATACGGGGAGTGGCCCTGCTCGGTCAGCCACGGCGAGAAATGATCACTGGAGACTTCGAAGTCAAAGCCGACCTTCTCCGCCGCAACGGCGTACCGCACCAGGTCCTTCGGGCCACTCTGCTCCGTCATCAACGTATATCCGAAACTGACCACGTCCGGCCATCCCTTCATGCTTCACGCGTTGTCATTCGTCGGCTACCGCCTGCCCGCCTGCCCTCCGACTAAACCGGCCGGTCAAAGACGGTTTGGCAATCGCTGCCGAGGCGGTTCGCTGACGTGGAACCTGCACAGCACGAACGCGTCGCCGGGCAGAAATTTTGCGATATGTTGCGATCGGTGAGCGTCGTGCAATGGGACTGTTCCGTCTGGCCTCTGTTCAGGCGGTCAGTGGGAGCGTTCTGGCATCGGTGTCCGGGAAGTGGGCAAGATATACAGTCATGACGGGGTGGGTGATGCGGCGTCCGCCGGACGGCGACGAGGAACTCGCTCGGTGGATCGTCGGCGGGGCATCGCAACTGCGGGTACTTCGCGCCGGGCTCGAGCGGGCTGTCACGGATCATACGGTGAAGACCGATCGGCAGGATCTTACGGAGCGGATCACGATCGTTGCCACTGAGCTGGCCGGCAACGCGTTACGTCACGGCCGGCCGCCCACGGTCGTGCTCCTACGGCGCACGGAGGGTCACCTCGTCGTCGAGGTCCTCGACAGCGACGTGGACGCCACTCCGGCGGTCGACTCTCAGCGGCCGAGTGGTGACGGAGGTCTCGGGCTCCTGCTGACCGAGCGGCTGGCCCACGACGTCGGCTGGTATGCGACCGGGACCGGCGGCAAAGGAGTGTGGGCCGCCTTCGCGCTGGCCCGGTGACCCAGGCCCGCTTTGGTGCTGGTCAGCCTGAGATCAGGATCTCGTCCAGGCCGGTCACCGTCAGAATGCGCCGGGCTGCGGGGCTCGGTTCGACCACACTGAAACCACAGCCGTTGTCTCGCGCGTAGGTGAAGCTGTTCACCAGCACGCCTACGGTGCTGGAGTCGAGTCCAAAACGCGCACCTGGGCCATGTCGACGCGTACGGCGGTGACCTCCGGCGCCTGGATCTGATCGAGGAGCAGTTCCTGCAGCGTTCCCACGCATGCGGGGTCAAGTTCACCGCTGACCGCCAGCGTCGAGACGCCGTCTCAACAGATCATCTCGTGACGCCAGACCGGGACGACTGCATGCCCTGCTTGTCGGCGCTCACCGAATGTTCCCGTCGAGGGCTGATTCGCTCACGTAATTGACCTAGTCGTCGCTCGTCGTGCCTGGTCATCCCGCTCGTGATGTTCGTCGAGGATGCGACGAGCGTTCGGTCGGAGTTATCAAGATCCTCTTGGTTCTTCGCTCATGATCTGCGCCCGACGGCTCCTGGCGGCTGGGGAGCGGATGGCGAGGAGGACGTTCCATGTGATCGATATAACCGAGATACTGGCGCACTGGTACGCGGGCCGGTCTCAGTACGACGTGGCGGGTTCGCTGGGGGTCAAGTCCCCGGAAGTGGTGTAACGGCTGATCTTTCGAGTTGTGCTGGTTAGAAGGGCTGTTCGCCGGGTTGGACGGTGACGGGCTCACCGG
>NZ_JBFAYF010000143.1:0-5003 GCF_040681165.1 Actinoplanes sp. NPDC051851
TTCGCTCGAAAGATCACGCGATGGCCGCGTTCTATGCCGGACAGGATGTCCGACGATCACGCCAACCGCGTTACACCACTATCAGGGACTCCACCGCAAACGACCCGTCCCGTACATGCCCGCAGAGACGCTTGGCGAAGCCGCACTATAGCCGGAGCTCTGTTTTCGCCGGCCCCAGGTACTGGTGGCCGGCTGTTTACCGGAACGGCGCCCTGATCCGGTCCAGAGCGTGCTCCAGCCGAGCCGTCAGATCCACCACCAACGCCGTCAGATCGTCATACTACGGCGGCGGTGGAGAGGACACAGTCGGTCATCGATCAGCCTCCATAGCAGACACTCGGGCCGCCCAGCGACCTATCCAGTCACATCTTCAGAACATCCACACTGGATTTTGAACGACCCTCCTGAGCCGGTCCTGTCATGTTTATCTCCGCCGCCAGCAGAACAGCTCAGGCCGTCGACATGTCGAAGAATCGAACTTCATCACATAAGCATGCCGCAGGATGCTGAACTTTCAATCCCTGCAGCGAACGCACCCTCATCGCTACCTCTCACCCTGCGGAATTCCTTGGCGCCGACATTGCCGCTGGAACAGTTAAAGATGCCACGTCAGGCAGGCCGCAGCGGCAGGAAATCGCAGGAAAACGTGCGGGATGAGCGAAGATGGTACGTCAGGTACTGGCGGTTCGGAAAGCGGTTCTTCCTGGACAAGGGCATCTTTCCCTTATTTTTCCTACTCGCTGCATCGAAACCGGCACAGCCCGTCGATTTGACGACCCTTCATTAATTTGTTAATTGCGCCACAGTAACTGCGTTTTTGCTATGAATCAACTGTGTGCCGACTGTGGCTGGCGCCTCGTTTGATCACGATTGGGCATCGGCTACCTGGGTGATCATTGATTGCTGAGCGGTAACTGAGTAAAAGTTTGCGCATCCCTGAATGGATTAGTCATTTCCATTCTCTTCGTTTCTGGTCCTCTCCATTTCTGCTGTGCGGGGGTTTGCTGTGCCCGTTGATCCCGGACGCTATCCGTCCGATATGGGGTTATTTTCTTCTGTTAGAAGACAAGGCGTTGCTTGGCGTGCGACAGCGCGCGTCGCGGTGTTGGCGCTTCTCGCTGCTGCTGTGGTGTCCGTCCCGGTAACGACGGCTGCCCCGGCGCCAGCCGAGGCGGCACCGACGGCCACGAAGGAGACCTTCGAGCGGTCGGACCTGGTCTCGGCGCGGCTTGCCGCAGTCGCCACCGGTAAAGACATCCTGGTCACCGATCTGACCACGGCGACATCGTTGACGTACGCGTCACCGGATGGCTCGTTGCGCTCGGAAGTGTCGGTGGTCCCGGTTCGGGTGGCTCAGGACGACGGCACGTGGGCGGATGTCGACTACGACCTGGAGAAGGCCAGCGGCGGCTGGGCGCCGAAGGTCTCCCCCTCCAAGGTCGTCTTCTCCGCTGGCGGCGACGGACCGGCCGTCAGCTTGGACTCCGGGTCTCGTGGTTTCGACCTGTCCTGGGCGAAGTCGCTACCTGAACCGACGATCGACGGCAACAGCGCGATCTACCAGCTGACGGACAACGAAGCGCTGGTACTGACGGCGACCTCGGACGGATTCGAGCAGTCCCTGAAGCTGACCGCAGCGCCGAGTTCCGCGCCGAAGCAGCGGCTCGGCTTCGACATGACCGGCGTCAGCATGGTCGCCAACGACACCGGCGGCTACGACTTCGTCAAGACGGTCGACGGCGAGCCCACCTCCACGGTGGTCTTCACCATGCCGACGCCGAAGATGTACTCGTCCCTGGTGGTCGACGAGGAACACACCCAAATCGCCTCCGTTCCGGTGAAGCTGGAGACCGACGAGGACGGCTCGGCATATCTGGACCTCTCCGCTGGTATGTCGTTCCTGACCGACCCGGACACGGTTTACCCGGTCTGGATCGACCCGACCGTGTCGTCGGTATCGCGCACTGGCGACACCTATGTGACCACCGCCGACTCCGACTCCCATCTGTCCGACAGCGACCTGCGCATCGGCCTGTCCACGAGCGGGAACAAGCGACGATCGCTGATCCACTTCAACACCACGAACAGCGTCCCGTCAGGCTCACACGTGACAAGCGCCACCCTGAAGCTTTACAACAACGTCTCCGCGACCTGTACCGCTCGGTCGATGGCTGCCTACCCGGTCACGGAGTCGTACTCGGGCTCGACGGTGACCTGGTCCAACCAACCGGCATATTCGACGTCGTCCTCGTACAGCGCGTCCGCGTCCTGGTCCTACGGCAACGAGGACCTGGGCTGCTCGAACGCCACCGGCTCGATGACGGTGACCAACATGGTGCAGGCCTGGGTGTCAGGCACGCTGACCGACTACGGTCTGCTGCTCAAGGCTGGCAGCGAGACCGACAGCTCGTACTCGAAGTCGTTCTGCTCGATGAACATCGACACCACCGCCGCGAGCGCCTGCACGACAAGCAGCCGCTACCCCACCCTGTCTGTGGTGTACAACACGTATCCGGGCACGCCGTCGGGGAGCACATTTTCGCCGAAGGTCTCCGGCACCACGACCGACAGCTACCTGAACACCGCCAAGGTATACACAACCTCGCTGACGCCAACCTTCACCGCGAAACTGTCGAACAAGGACGGCGGAAAGGTCGCCCTTGAGGTGAAGCTGTCGCACGATGTGAACTACACCTCGGAGGGCACCGGGGAGATCACCACCATCACGTCGACAGCAATCAACCCAGGCGCGAACGCCAGCGTCGCTGTCCCCTCGGGGAAGCTGAGCGCCAGCGCCGGGCACATCATGTACCAGACCCGTGCCCGGGTCACCAATGGCGCGGGCGGCTATGACTACTCGGCCTGGACGCCATCCAGCCTTACCTCGACCAGCACCACCAAGTTCGTCCTGAACATCGCGCAACCGGCCGCACCGACAATCACCTGCGACAGCTTCCCGTCCGGTGTGTGGACGGCCCCGACAGCCAGTAAGACTAGTTGCGTATTCGACACCACAGCGACTGACGGGGCCGGCTACTACTGGGGCCTGGACGACCCGTCGACGCCGAACCTGGCCAACGACTCCTCCAACTCGGGTGCTGCGGTTACGGTCTCGACCATCGCGACCACCGAACTCGGCTGGCACACCCTGTACGTCAGCAGCCGAGACACCGCACTGCACCTGTCCGCCACGACCACTAGCTACGAATTCGGCGTTGGCGCCGGCGGCGTCCTCTCCCCGGCTGCGGGAGCATCGACCGCGAAGGGCGTAGCCCTCTCCGCCTCCGCAAACTCCGGCTACACCCAGGTCACCTATCAGTGGGCACCAGGAACGACCTCATCCACCTGGTCCGACCTTCCGATCGCCGACGTCACACCGGCCGGTTCGTCAATATCGATCAGTGCCTGGCCACTCAGGGGCAGCACCTCGGGCAACCTGACCTCCTTCTCCGGCTACAACTGGAACGTCGCCGCAACACTCGCTGTGGCGAAGCAACCCGACGGTGCGCTACGAATCCGCGCCAAGTTCGTCACCAGCGCCGGAACGACCGCCTACTCCGCAGAACGGCTCTTTTCTCTGGCTGTCACGACTTTTGGGCAGGGGGCCGCAACGTCTGACCTCGGGCCAGGCGAGGTATCTCTGACGACCGGTGACTTCCAGCTTTCGGATACCGATGCCTCGGTCGGCGACTTCAGCCTTGACCGGACCGCGACCACCCTCACACCTGCTCCGGCCAACAGCGGCGCAACCGGGATCTTCGGAGCCGGGTGGCTCGCCGGCTTCTCGACCGGGCTCTACGGCGACAGCAAACTGCTTGACAACTCGGCGTCCGGTTCGGTAACCCTCCAGGCCGCTGACGGAACCGAATACGTCTACATCAAAGACGCCTCCGGCGACTACGTCGGTGTCGGCGACGTCAAGGACGGCAGCATCCTGTTCAAGTCTACGGAGATCGAAAACCCGGCCGACACGACCGATACCACTATCTACACTGGCTGGCAGCTTTCCGACCTCGACGGAAATGTCACGACCTGGCTGCAAACGGCCGACGGATCATGGCTGGTCAAGTGGATCGACCTATCCGGATCCGACGGCGGCACGGCCTACGTCCGCGACTCCGGCGGCAGGGTCACCACTGTCCTCTCCCCTGGACCTGCAGGCGTGACCTGCACCTCCAGCACGTTCGCCAGCACGCCCGGCTGCGTCTCCCTGAAACTCGTCTACGCCACCACGACCACTGCAAGCAGCACGACCGAATCAGGATGGGGCGACTACGCGGGCCTGGTCTCCGGAATCACGTGGACGGGCTACGACCCCGCCAGCTCAGTAATGGTCACCAAGGCGGTCGCTTCCTATCTGTACGACTCGACCGGCCACTTACGTGCCAAGTGGGACCCTCGCCTCTCGCCGGCGATGAAGACCCGATACACCTACGACGGGGCAGGTCGCCCAAGCACTTACACCTCCCCTGGGGTCAACCCTTGGACACTGACCTACGACACCATCGGACGACTGGCCAGCGTTAGCCGCACCGATCCCGCCAACGGAACTGCCGTTCAGGCCATCGCGTACAACCTTGCTGTATCCGGAGTCGACGGGGCACCCGACGTTTCAGGAACCACCGCCGCCAGTTGGGGACAGATCGGAGACCTCGCCTACGATGGAGCAGCTGTCTTTCCCGCATCCCATGTGCCGGCAGCCGGCAGCAACGGTACCTACGCGCCAGCCGCCGCCGACTGGCCATACGCCCAGATCACCTACACGGACATCAACGGCGAGGTAGTGAACGCCGCAGCCTACGGGGCCGGGGCGTGGCAAATCGGCTCCAGTCGTTACGACGACGACGGAAACACCATCTGGACACTTGACGCCGGGCAACGCGCCCAAGCGTTGACCCCCACCAGCAGCGGAACCTGTCAAGTCCAGCGAGACATTTTCTTGATTTTGTTTAGCTTTCTGCTGTTGGTTGCCTTGTCATCGGCGGGTCGGGGGCCTGGTCCTC
>NZ_JBFAYF010000144.1:0-4773 GCF_040681165.1 Actinoplanes sp. NPDC051851
CGCCGTCGGCGACGATCTCCACAGGGACGGGTACCAGTACTGTCGCCAGTGCCCGCGCCCAGCGTCGGCGGTCCGTCGTCGGCGAGGATCTCAACCACGCGACCGTCGTCGGGCAGAAGGCGCCGATCGTGGCCAGCGCTGGCGGTCCGCCGTCGGCCAGTATCTCAACGCTCTTGGTGTCGCGCAGGTGGCCGGGGCCGCCGAGCCAGCGCCGACGGACCGCCGTCGGCGAGGATCTCAACAGCGTGCAGAAGTCGGTCACCGTCCTGCACACCGGCCAGCGCCAGCGGTCCGGGTCGGCGAGGATCTCAATCAGGGTTATTTCGAGGAGCAGGACTGGTACGACCGGTTCCAGTGCTAACGGTTCGCTCTCGGCGAGGATCCGACGGGATTAACGAGCAGTGCCGGCCGTTGTCGGCGAGGATCTCAACTCCTCCACAGGCAAGGCCGCCCGCGTCCGCTGCTCGCTGCCAGCGCCGGCGGTCCGCCGTCGACGAGGATCTCAACATCCAGAACTTTCGGGACTGGTGGAACAACGTCTACCTGCCAGCGTCGGCGGTCTGTCGTCGGCGAGGATCTCAACGCGGACGAGTGCTGCGACACCACCGCGGACGGGCCGTCAGCGCCGGCGGTCCGCCGCTGGCGAGGATCTCAACCCTTTTGACGACCAGGACACGACGGAGGCACAGTTCTACCAGCGCCAGCGCCAGCGCCAGCGCCAGCGCTCCGCCGTCGGCGAGGATCTCAACACCGGGTGGGTCTGCCGGACATCTTCGGAGATGTCGCGCCAGCGCCGGCGGTCCGCTGTCGGCGAGGATCTCAACTTGACGGGCATCGGGATGTTGCGGCCGAACCGGGTGTGCCCAGCGCCGACGGACCGCCGTCGGCGAGGATCTCAACCCGGAGGGGCAGGTCGGCTGGTGGGTCAAGGGCCAGGCCAGCGCCGACGGACCGCCGTCGGCGAGGATCTCAACATCGTGATCCGCCGCAGCCTGGCGGTGGCTACGGCCTCCAGCGCCGACGGACCGCCGTCGGCGAGGATCTCAACGGCTCGGCCGGCTGCAACGTGACCCTGCGGGCGGACCCCAGCGCCGATGAACCGCCGTCGGCGAGGATCTCAACTACGCGCTCTGGCCCAAGACCACGGGAGACCCCCGCGCCAGCGCCGACGGACCGCCGTCGGCGAGGATCTCAACAGGATCGGGTGGTCGGTGCGCATGCAGTGCCACAACCAGCGCCGACGGACCGCCGTCGGCGAGGATCTCAACACGCCCATCTTCGCGGCGATGTGGGCGACCTGGTCATCGCCAGCGCCGACGGACCGCCGTCGGCGAGGATCTCAACGACTCCAGGGCCGACCACACCAGCACCGTGCAGATCGGCCAGCGCCGACGGACCGCCGTCGGCGAGGATCTCAACCAGCCGGAGTTACGGGCACCCGTAAGTACGGGATGATCCAGCGCCGACGGACCGCCGTCGGCGAGGATCTCAACGAGATCGACCGGATCCTGGCCAACCTCGGCCAGTCCCCAGCGCCGACGGACCGCCGTCGGCGAGGATCTCAACACGCCCACCCGGGTACCCGCACCACAGCGCGCGACCAGCGCCGACGGACCGCCGTCGGCGAGGATCTCAACATCTGCCAGTGGGTGATCAGCCCCGTACGGGTGCGCACCAGCGCCGACGGACCGCCGTCGGCGAGGATCTCAACCGTGGAGGCGTGCAACACGGTCCTCGGGCTGATCCTGCCTCCAGCGCCGACGGACCGCCGTCGGCGAGGATCTCAACACCGGCGCGAGCATCGAGCTGGCCGACGACGAACCAGCGCCGACGGACCGCCGTCGGCGAGGATCTCAACCCCAGTTGGTGCTGCGGCTGACTGCGGAGACCCGGCCAGCGCCGACGGACCGCCGTCGGCGAGGATCTCAACACGTTCGTGGACTTGCCGCGCCGCGGTCGGCCGATACCGACCAGCGCCGACGGACCGCCGTCGGCGAGGATCTCAACGTCGATCACCGCGAGATAGCCGGCCGTCCCCAGCGGCCAGCGCCGACGGACCGCCGTCGGCGAGGATCTCAACGTCTTCGGCACGTGCAGCCGCATCGCCCCCGACGCCACCAGCGCCGACGGACCGCCGTCGGCGAGGATCTCAACTGCCAGGCCTCCGGGTTTGCGCCGGTGCCGGCGAACCAGCGCCGACGGACCGCCGTCGGCGAGGATCTCAACGTTCGAAGGTCAGCGAGTCGAGCGGGTCGCGGCCGACCAGCGCCGACGGACCGCCGTCGGCGAGGATCTCAACCGCCGGTACGCCCGCGACTGGGCGGCCGAACTGCTCGGCCAGCGCCGACGGACCGCCGTCGGCGAAGATCTCAACGGGACGGCGTAGCGGGCGAACCTGGCGAGCTCGTAGCCAGCGCCGACGGACCGCCGTCGGCGAGGATCTCAACTGGGGGCTGCGGTCGTACAAAGACGGTGGTGAGCACTTCCAGCGCCGACGGACCGCCGTCGGCGAGGATCTCAACACCGCCGAGGAACTCGAAGGCCTGTTCGCGAAGATCCAGCGCCGACGGACCGCCGTCGGCGAGGATCTCAACTGTGCCGAACAGGCGCACCGGGCCGGCGTCACCGCGGCCAGCGCCGACGGACCGCCGTCGGCGAGGATCTCAACGGGACGGCGTAGCGGGCGAACCTGGCGAGCTCGTAGCCAGCGCCGACGGACCGCCGTCGGCGAGGATCTCAACCCGAACTGGGCCGAGGACACCCCGACCATGTCGCAGCCAGCGCCGACGGACCGCCGTCGGCGAGGATCTCAACTGGGGGCTGCGGTCGTACAAAGACGGTGGTGAGCACTTCCAGCGCCGACGGACCGCCGTCGGCGAGGATCTCAACTTCCTGCACAAGATGAGCGACGACGGCGAGTACGACCGCCAGCGCCGACGGACCGCCGTCGGCGAGGATCTCAACTCCGCGGCTACGGCCGCGCTGACCACGACCGCTGGTGTCCAGCGCCGACGGACCGCCGTCGGCGAGGATCTCAACCCGTACGCCGGATCCGCTGCCGCCTCGCCCTTCACCCCAGCGCCGACGGTCCGTCGTCGGCGAGGATCTCAACACGCCGCACCGCCCCGGGTGATCAGCAGCCACGCCCCAGCGCCGACGGACCGCCGTCGGCGAGGATCTCAACATCTTCCAGACGCCGCGGCCGGCCTCCCCGGCCTCCCAGCGCCGACGGTCCGCCGTTGGCGAGGATCTCAACATCGGCTGCACGCCGCCGGCGCCGGCGGCGGACACCAGCGCCGACGGTCCGCCGTCGGCGAGGATCTCAACATGTGCAGCGCCTCGGACAGTGCCCACGGCGTCATCCCAGCGCCGACGGACCGCCGTCAGTGAGGATCTCAACATCAAGGGCGGAGACCTCACGGCGGGCGGGGTCATGCACCAGCGCCGACGGATTGCCGTCGGCGAGGATCTCAACAGTTTCGCTTCGTGACCGGACGTGTCCGGCTCGGCCAGCGCCGACGGACCGCCGTCGGCGAGGATCTCAACCGGCAGACCCCTGGAGGTAAGAAGTGAGCCTGCGCGCCCAGCGCCGGCGGTCCGCCGTCGGCGAGGATCTCAACACGTACGAAGGCACGATGGTCGTCGGCGCGAACCCGAACCAGCGTTGGCGGTCCGCCGTCGGCGAGGATCTCAACATCACCAGCCTGCTCGCCGCGTGCCTCTCCTTCCACCCAGCGCTGGCGGTCCGCTGTCGGCGAGGATCTCAACGCTCCGGCACCCGACATCACTTCACGCCCTCTCGCCCAGCGCTGGCGGTCCGTCGTCGGCGAGGATCTCAACCGTCCGGGAGAGACCACGGTGTTGTCTCGTGATGACCAGCGTCGGCGGTCCGTCGTCGGCGAGGATCTCAACGGTGTAGACCTGGCGGCGGCTGCTGCCTTCGCCTTCCCCCAGCGCCAGCGGTCCGCCGTCGGCGAGGATCTCAACATCAACTCGACCAGCGACCTGTTCCACGACCAGCCAGCGCCAGCGGTCCGCCGTCGGCGAGGATCTCAACTTGAGCGGCAGCGTCTCCCAGCCGGTCGCGGACCAGCGCCAGCGGTCCGCCGTCGGCGAGGATCTCAACGTCTGCCTCACCGCCCCGGCCACCCGCCGGGTCACCCCAGCGCCAGTGGTCCGCCGTCGGCGAGGATCTCAACGTGAGCCTGCCCGGCTGACCGATCACTTCTTCTGTCAGCGCCAGCGGTCCGCCGTCGGCGAGGATCTCAACCTTGGGGTACAGATCAGCGTGGTCCAGCAGCCACTGGATCCAGCGCCAGCGGTCCGCCGTCGGCGAGGATCACAACAGCGTGCGGGAGCCGGACACCCGCTTGCGTCCGGCCCAGCGCCGGCGGTCCGCCGTCGGCGAGGATCTCAACGCCGAGCCGGACGAGCCGGTCGTCGAGCACGACTGGCCAGCGCCGGCGGTCCGCCGTCGGCGAGGATCTCAACATGTGCAGCGCCTCGGACAGCGCCGTCACCGTCACCAGCGCCGACGGACCGTCGTCGGCGAGGATCTCAACGGGGGTGACCGGCAGTTTGATTGGGCCGGTCTTGCCGTCCAGCGTCGACGGACCGCCGTCGGCGAGGATCTCAACGCCAGCAGCAGTGGGGTGTGCCCGGACCGCGAGCCGCCACCGCCGACGGACTGCCGTCGGCGAGGATCTCAACGACGGCGGCAAGAGCGACGACGACACCGCGCTGGTCCAGCGCCGACGAGCCGCCGTCGGCGAG
>NZ_JBFAYF010000145.1:0-4416 GCF_040681165.1 Actinoplanes sp. NPDC051851
TCGCTCGAAAGATCACGCGATGGCCGCGTTCTATGCCGGACAGGATGTCCGACGATCACGCCAACCGCGTTACACCACTATCAGGGACTCCACCTGATACCGCACCGACGACGCCAAGGGTTTCAAGGTTCTGCCACAGCGCTGGGCGGTGGAGAGAACCTCCGGCTGGCTGGTCCGCAACCGCAGACCGGCCCGGGACTACGAACGCCTGGCGGCCAACTCCGAAGCGATGATCAAGGTCGCGATGATCCGGCTCATGACAATCCGCCTGGCCGGGCGGACAGTCCGCTGGAGCAATGCCACCCAACGCGAAGCCGCCCGACGCATCAACGCCGACCGTCTGATCACACAGTGACCAGACGGTTACCCGGCAGTCTCTGAGGGGGTGGTTCGAGGGGTTATATCCGCCATGGGAGCGAGCTGCTGCAATGATGGCGGACACGAATGCACTGCTCAGAGCCATTCTCGCTGGCTCTCCCGTCGAGGAGCCCGGAAACTGGTGCATCGGCGGCGCTCTACTTGGCGCCGGCAACGCACCCGGCGAGCAGATTTTTACCGAGGCTAGAGCTTGCGGCCTACGGCGCAGTACACGTCGAGGGCGGCTGGTTCGGTCTCGGGGTCCGGTCGCCAGAGCGAGGTCGATACCAGGCCGGGTTCGAGTAGCTCCAGGCCGTCGAAGTATCCGCCGATCTCCTCGGGCGTGCGCAGGTTGTACGGGTGACCGCTCTTGCTGGCGACCCGCTGGCTCTCCACGCTCTGTGCGCTGGTGCTGGTGCCGTCACTCACCGCCAGGTAGCTGCCTGACGGTACGGCGGCGAGTAGCCGCTCGACGATCGAGCGGGCTTGCGCGTAGTCGGCGACGTTGCCCAGGATGCCGATCATGGTGAGCGCGACGGGCTTGCTGAAGTCGAGCGTGTGAGCGGCCTCGGCCAGGATGCGTTCCGGGTCCTCCACGTTGGAGTCGACGTACGCGGTTTTTCCTTCGGGCGAGCTGGTGAGTAGGGCGCGGGCGTGGCTGAGGACGAGCGGATCGTTGTCGACGTACACGATTCGTGAGCCGGGCGCCGTGCGCTGGGCGACTTCGTGGGTGTTGTCGGCGGTCGGGAGGCCGGTGCCGATGTCCAGGAACTGGCGGATGCCGGCGGTGCCGGCGAGGAGCGTGACCGCTTTGTTGAGGAACGTCCGCTGGGATTGGGCGACCGCGGTGATTCCGGGGTTCGCCGCGATGAGCGCTTCGCCGAGTTCTCGGTCGATGGCGAAGTTGTCCTTGCCGCCCAGGAGGTAGTTCCATACCCGGGCGCTGCTCGGCCGGGTCACATCGATGGCGGGATCGGTCATCGGAACTCTCCTTCGACGCGGCGGCGGTGAGACAGCGATCCTAGGGAACGCTTTTCGGGTACGCGAGCGGCACACCGGGCGCGCGCAACGGGCACAGCCCGAAGACCCTGGCCACCGAGGTCGGGAGGTGGCCCTGGCGGTGCCGCGGGACCGGGCGTTCCGGCAGTTCCTCGACCCTCAGATCAAGGGCCTTTCCGCGTACGCCGAAAGGCCGTCCTTGAAGGGTGAAATTGTCGCGGTCACTGGCCATCGGGTCGAGGGCGGAACGCTGGGCGACCACCCCGATCGCGGATCGCGCCCGTTCGGGGTGCCGGAGCACGTCATGCCCGGCGACTGTGGCCTGGCCCGCGTCGGGCCGGGCCGGCGTGGTCAGGATCTTGACGGTGGTGGACTTCCCTGCGCCGTTCGGCCCGAGCAGGCCGAATACCTCACCGGCCCGGACGTCGAGGCTGAGCCCGTCCAGGGCGGTCACCCCACCGGGGTAGGACTTGCGCAGCCGGTCAGCCGTCACGGCATGACTCATGATGATCGTCTGATCTTTCCGGGTCGCGATGGCTTCGTGCTCGTCGGTGTCAACGGCGTGTGCGCCGGGCGTACGCGTGGGTGGCGATGGCCAGGGCCGTGATCCACAGGGCGAAGTGGGGGATGCCGTAGGCGCCGGTCCAGGGGCTGAAGATGGCCTCGGGTGCGTCCCGTTGCAGGACCGCCAGCACCGCGGCGAACGCCGTGTATCCGGCGAGCGCCGCCACCAGCGCGTATCCCGGGATGACGAGCAGCAGCCGCGGCACCCGCCGGCCGGCGAGGTGGGGCACCCAGCGGGGGAAGACCAGCCCTCACGGCCGGATCAGCGCGAAGGCCAGCACCGCCGGCAGCAGCGCCAGCGCGTTGAGTGTCCACAGGTAGGTGCCGCCCCCATCGGCGTGCCACGCCGCGAACCGTTCCTCGTCGGCGAAGAGCGGGATCCCCGCTGCCCACACCGCGTGCAACGGGATGAACCCCACCGTCGCCGCGAGTGCCGCGATCCGGCCGGCCCACACCGCCCGCCGTGACGGCGGTGGCACCGCAGGCTGCTCGGTGCCGTCCGGTGAGCCGCTGACTCCTTGGCGCGCACTCGTCGGCCCGGTGGCCAAGGCGCGGATCTCGCGGACCACCGTGGGCCAGATCTCGCGGGGCAGGTCGTGGCCGGTGCCGGGCAGTTCGACGTAGCGGGCGCCCGGCACCGACGCGGCGATGCGGCGGCCCGCGGACGGGCGGCCCAGGGGGTCCCGCTCGCCGTGCAGCACCAGGGTTGGCACGCGTAGTTCGCGCAGCTTCGGGCCGTGCCAGGTGGCACTGGTCTGCCGGGCCTGGGCACGGCTGTCGCGGACGCCGCTGGGCAGCCCGGCGTCGAGTTCGCGTTCCACGCGCAGGCGGGCGTCGTCCTCGTCGAAGGGGTAGCCGGGCGAGGCGACCGCCCGCAACAGGTCCAAACCGGCCGCGACGTCGCCGTCGCGGCCGTCGGGGTGGCGCATCCGGGCCAGGCGGGCCAGGAACGGCAGGCGCACGTAACGCAGCAGCAAGGCGGCGCCGGAAGCGTCGCTGGGCACGGCGGCGAAGGTGGTCAGCGTGTGCACCCGGTGCGGGTGACGCAGCGCGGTGCGCTGGGCGACCAGGCCGCCCTGCGAGATGCCGAAGAGGTGGGCACGCTGCCAGCCGAGCGCGTCGAGCACGGCGACGGTGTCGTCGGCCATGTCCTCCGCGGTGTAGGCAAGCGGCCGGCGGCGCAGCAGACCGGTCACCGGGTCACCGGCCGGGGCGTCCTCGAAGTGGGTGGAGCCGCCCGCGTCCCGGCCGTCGAACGAGGCCACGCTGAAGCCCGCGTCGATCAGCGCTTCGACCAGCCCGTCGGGCCAATAGAACCGGGACACGCCCAGCCCCATGATCAGCAGCAGCGGCTCCCCGCCGGCGCCGCCGAGGTCGTCGACGGCGAGGTGCACGTCGCCGTTGCGTGCGGTGTGCGCAATTCTGATCATCGATTCCTGGGGCACCCGTGGCCTCCACACTCGGTCGAGTTTCGGTAACGGTGTTCGCGAACACCGTAACCGTAATGATGGGCTTACCGCAACGAGAGGGGCGGCGTGGAGATGGGGACGGTGCCGGTCTGGCTCCGAGAGCGGCGCACGGGAGTGGGTCGGCCCGCCGAGTGATCACGGGCGGAGGTGACTGCCGCGGCGATCGCCCTCGCCGGCCGGGAAGGACTGCCTGCCGTCTCGATGCGCCGGGACGCCGCCGACCTCAAAACCGGCCCGGCGTCCCTCTATCGCTACGTCGACAGCCGCGACAACCTGCTCGACCTCATGGTCGACGAGGTGGCGGCCGGCTACCAGCTGCCGGCGCCGGGCGGCCCCTGGCTACCCGGCCTGCTGCAGGTGTGCAGGCAGGGGCACGAACTGATGCTGCGGCACCGCTGGCTGCCGGAACTGGTCCTCACCCGTTCAGCCCTCGGCCCACACTGCACCGACCTGACGGCAGCACTGACCGGCAGTTCACTGTCGGCCCCGTCCCCCTTCGAGAGCACGGTGTCCCGGGTCCTGATCGGCCTCCTCGGCGAGTGAGCCACCGACTGGTCGCGGCCGCCGATCCTTCGATCGGCGGCCGAACGGCGGCACTGCCACTGCTCCCGCAAGCCTTGACCGGAACGACGAGCAACGCATCCCTCGCCGAAGCGAGATGACCAGCCGATCGCGGCGCCGCTGAGCCGACAGAGCCGGCCCACGCCGCGTAGCGGCCTGTGCCTGATCAGGCAGTGATCGAGCCGACCGCCAAAGCTGGGCGCGGCCGCTGCCTTAACTCCTGACGATCGTCAGTGATCCTGGGCATGCGGGCATACCCGACTGGGTCATGAACCGCTCGGTCCGCTGTGGATCTTCCGCCTCGTGTGCTCCGCGCATGCTCGGAGAGTCATGGGCAGTCGTGGTCACTCGTGGGCGGCGGTGGTTTTCACCGGGTGGAGTCCCTGATAGTGGTGTAACGCGGTTGGCGTGATCGTCGGACATCCTGTCCGGCATAGAACGCGGCCATCGCGTGATCTTTCGAGCG
>NZ_JBFAYF010000146.1:0-4261 GCF_040681165.1 Actinoplanes sp. NPDC051851
CCCCGCCAGCACGCCGACCACCTCCCGGAAGGCGCTGTCGACGAGCACACCCCGGACCCGGTGCTGTTACGGGGTGAGCGGCCGCGTGCTGGGGTCGTCGTCGGGCGCGGTCTGGATGGTGGGACGGCCGTCGCGTAGGAGCAGGGCGAGCGGCCGGGCCGGGGTGTGCTCGTCGACAGCGCCTTCCGGGAGGTGGTCGGCGTGCTGGCGGGGTGCGTAGCTGTGGACGTAGGCCCAGGGCCAGCCTTCGGCGGCGTCGGCCTCGTCGGCGCGGCACCACAGCTGCCGGTCGGCGGCGAGCACGATGTCGCCGGTCTGCCAGCGTTCGGCGGGGTCGACGTCGGGGCGGGCGGCCGGGGTTTGCTCAGCGTCGAGGCGGGCGCGGGTCTTCTTGGTCGTGGTGAGGACGCGGTAGGCGAAGTGTTCGATGCCGTCGAGTCCGCCGAACAGGGCGAGGGCGGCTGACCAGGGGTTGCCGATGATCAGGGTGTGGTCGTCGGCGTCGTCTTCTCCGATTTCGGTGCCGGGCGGGACGATCTCGATGTCTGTGCTGTCGGCGTCGTAGCACTCGTAACGCTGGCTCATAGGAGGTGGGACCTTTCTTGGTGCTGGGTTTGTGGGTGGTCGTGTCGTGCGGCGCGACGGGGTTTCGGGGTGATGCCGGGAGCATCGGCAGGGTTCGCCCCGCCCGGGCGTGAGCGCCCGGGCGGGGCGTCAGTGCTGTTACGGCGCGGCCGGCCGGGTGGGCAGGGCAGGGGGCCACTCGCGGTGGTCGTGGATTGCGATGGCGCCGTCGAAACCGACGAGAGCGGCGGGGCTTGGAAGGTGGGCGTAGTTGCCGCTGGCCATCCAGCCGCTGAGGTAGTGGCGTACGGCGGCTGGGGTGCGCTGGTACTCGGCGGGCATTGCGGGGATGACGGACCAGGTCGTACGGCCGATGACGTCGAGGCGGCACAGCCACGCTTCGGGCCGGTCGGGGGTGAGGCGGCGTACGTGGGCGCTGACGGGCAGTGCGGTGAGCGCGCCGTCGGGGGTGGCGATCGCAGTGATGACGAATTCGGTGGTGTCGCTGAGCGAGCCGGGGCTGCCGTAGGGGCTGCGGAGCACGGTCGCGAGGGTGCCGAGAGGGTGGGTGGTCCGGGGTTGGGGGAGTTCGGGCGGGGTGTGGTCGGGGTGGGTCATGGTGGTGCCCTTCTGGTGGGTGGTGATGCCGGCGGCATCGCGCGGCGCGAGGGCCGCGCGGGGTTGAGCCGGGGGTGCGGGGGTGGCGCGTGAGCGCCCCGCCCGGGTCCGGGGCGCTCGATGCGCCCCGGACCCGGTATCGCGCCGGGCGGCTAGCGGTCGATCGCGCGGCGGGAGGCGTTGTTGAGGCGGGCGTCTCCGATGTCGGCGGTCTGCCCGGCCCGGTGTCCGGCCTGCGCGCCGCTGCCGGTGGCGTGCATGGATACCGAGGTGAACTCGGTTCCGAAGCGTTCGGCGACAAGGGCGGCGAGGCGTTCGGCACGGTCGGCCAGGATGAGGGCCGTCCCGGGGTTGGCGGTGGCGTCGGTCAACGGCTTTCGGCGCGCGGCGATGCGGTCGGCAACGGTCCGGCCGTAGCTGAGCAGGAACGACGGGAGGTAGGCGCGGTCCCGGCGCTGGGTGTCGCTCGCGCTGCTGGCGGCGGCGTAGTGGGCCTGGGCGATGATCAGGGGCAGCAACAGGCGGGCGGCGTCCACATCGGAGGTGATTCCGGCGATGCTCACCGTGTACGCGCGGGGCGGCGGGGCCTGCATGATGAGGCATTCGCAGCCCATCGCGGCGGCAACGGCGGTGACCATGAGGGATCGGGCCTGGCCGTGTCCGTCGCTGTTGGCCACGCCGAACGGCGACACCTTGAGCCCTTCGGGGGCGTCGCCTCGTGCGGCGCGGGCCTTGGCCTCGTCGATGCCGTGGCGGGCCATGAATTCGGCGGCTTTGGCGGCGGCGGTCTCGCGTTCGTGAAACGGGGTGCGCTTGTCGGTGGCGAGCGCGAGCAACGCGCGGAGGCGGGACAGGTGCTTGTCGTCGGGCTGCGGGGTGGTCATGGTGCGGGTCCTCCTGGTGGCGTCCGGGAGGTTGGGGGAGCGGGGAAGCCTCCCCCAACCTAAAACTTTGGCACGTTTAGTTGCTTGCGGGCGCGGCGGTGAGGGCGAGGCGGGCGGCCTTGCGCTCGGCGCGGCGCTGCTCGGCGGCGCGGTCCTCGCGGGCCACGATCGCGGCGAGCACGGCGGCCAGTTCGGCGACGGCGGCCGGGTCGGCGGCGGTGGCGTTCATCGCGGCGTGCACGGTGCGGGCGTCGTGGTCCACCCGTACGCGCTGCCCGGCGAGCGTGGCGGCGGGGGCGGGCCAGTCCAGGGCGTAACCGGCCTTCTCCACTTGCTCGACGTAGTTGTTCCACAGGGTTTCGGCGGCGTCCTCGGCGTCGAGCAACTCGGGGCCGATGCACGCGAGGCAGGTGCACCCCGGGTTGCACGGTTGCCCGGCCTCGGCCTCGCACTCGGCGCACGCGTCGCTGTTCTCCGGCGGGATCTCGGCGGTCTGGCTGAGGTCGAACACGACGCCGGTCCGGAACTTCGGCTTGCGGGTCTTCTCGTCCCCGTCGCCCTCGTCGTCGGCCTCGTCGCGCTCCTCGGCGTCCCGCTGGGGCTCGGCCTGCCCGGCGGCGGGGTCGGCGTCCTTGGGCTGCTTGGTGACCGGGCGCACGAGGCGTAGGCCGGTCTCGCCCTTCTTGATGTGGCGGCCCCGGGTGCGCCATCCCTTCGCCGTGTCCACATCGGTCAGCCGGAAGCCGCGTTCCTCGGCCTGGGTGTGCAACAGGATCTGATTGCGTACGGAGTAGGACAGAACGCGGTCGGACACTCCGCCGGTGGCCATCTGGTGCGCGAAGCGGCGCACGGTGTCGCCGTCCTCCAGTCGGGCCGTGGAACTGTCCATGATCTCGGCGTCGCGGCGGCGGTACTCGGCCACCTGCTCGTCGGTGTAGCGGCTGGCGCGGCGGCGGGTCGTGGGCTTGCGGGCCATCGCGGGGTATCTCCGTTCGGGCGAGGGGGTGGGGAACGGGGGCGGGATGCCCCCGTTCCATATATAAAACTTTAGCACACTAGCTGAGCTGCGTAAATGGCTGACTGCTGTCGGGCTCGGGGCGGGGCTGGGTGTGGGCGCACGCGTCGCAGTGCGCGGCGAGAATGGTGATGGATCGGCGGTTGACGTGCTGCAGCTCGGCCGTGTCGTTGGCGAGCTGGAATTTCTCGCCGGGCAGGGCGTCCTCGCAGTCGGGGCAGGGGCAGGGGCGGGCGGCGTACACGCCGTGGTGGCTGGTGATGCTGCCCCGGTACTGCACGATGGATCCGGCGGGGATCACGTCGTCGATCCAGCGGCGGCCGGACTGGGAGACCTGGATCCGTTCGCCGGTGGCGGGCCGGTGCCCGGTGAGGGTGATCAACTCGGTGCCGCTGAGGATCGCGCCTTCGACGTGCATCACGTCGGCTTCACGCTCACGGCGGACCATGTAACCGGGGCGGACTTCCTGGGTGTAGGGCATAACCTCTCCTTAAAACTTTGGCACGCTTAGTTGATGGCCTCGGCGTACTCGGCCTCCAGCTCGGACAGGTCGGACTCGCTGGCGATGGGGTAGTCAGCGAGCGCGGTTGTCCACTGCTGGACAGCTCGCAGGGCGAGCGCGTCGTCAGCGCGCACGGTGAGGGTGTGGATCGTGCCGCCGGGCCACGCGTCGATGCGGTAATCGATCTCCATACCGGCCACGCGCTCAAGGTCGGCTTTGATGACGCGATAGTTGGATTCGGCGAGCGCGTCATCTGCTCGCGGGTCGACGCTGAACGGGGTGGTCAGCCACTTGCCGTCGGTGTCGTCACGGTCGACGCGCCGCGACATCCACGAGCCGTCGCACCTGGCGGTGTGTTCGGTCAACTCGCCGACGATCGGGAGCACCTGAGCGATGCGGGCGGCGCGGCGCTGCCGGATCGACTTCCCCATTGTTTTCCCCTTCCGTTTCCCTCTTCCTTATACATAAAACTATAGCACAATATCGCGCTCGGAAGGTATTCCTACCTGGGGTTTTGTTTCTTGATCTTGTTTTGAGGGTGGCGCGCGGGTGTTGATCTTGGCGGTTGTTCACCCCCGGCCCCAGGGCCATCCCGTCACCTGGGCAACGCCATGCCGGGCCGGTGCCCGGGGTGCAAGGCGCTCTCCCTTGCGGCCCGGGTGCCGGTCTGGCATCCCT
>NZ_JBFAYF010000147.1:0-3628 GCF_040681165.1 Actinoplanes sp. NPDC051851
CTCGAAAGATCACGCGATGGCCGCGTTCTATGCCGGACAGGATGTCCGACGATCACGCCAACCGCGTTACACCACTATCAGGGACTCCACCCCGAACCCGACTACATCTGACGGGCCGACAGCAGCTCGGGGAGTAATCATGCCCCTACGAAAGAGCGCGAGAAACCACCAAGCGCGGCCAAGCCGCCGGGCGCGACCACCGCACCGTGGGGTCTGGGGGTCGCCCCCAGGTGAGTAAGGGTGGGGCGGGCGGGACTCGAACCCGCGACCGAGGGATTATGAGTCCCCTGCTCTAACCCACTGAGCTACCGCCCCCTGTACCGGCGGCGATACTATCCCGCACCCCGCTCCCGCAGCTAGCGATCTATCGCTCCACCAGCTCCTGTGGCAACAAAACGATCTGATACCTCGGGTCCGAAACCATCTCTGGTGGCTGCAAATCGGTCACCTCGACATCATCATCGCCGACGCTGGGCGAGGATGGGCCGTCCTGCGTGGCGAACTCCGCGAAGTTCTCCGGATTGATGTCACTCATGCGACGGCACCCACCCGGGCGCCGAGCGACGCCAGGACCTGACCGGCGGTACGCCATCCGCTGGCCATGGCGCCCTGGATCGACGGGCTGTCCCGGTGGTCGCCCGCCACGAACACGCCGTCGCCCAGCGCGACCGGCTTGCGCAGCGCGCCCTGCGGCGGGCGGGCCGACGGTAGCGCCTGGGGCAGGCTGATCACCTCGAGCATCTCCCAGTCGTCGGTCGGCTCGCCGTACATCCGGGCCAATTCCACCCGGATCACCGTCTCCGAGGCGCTGGACGGTGCGGAGACGCCGACCACCGTCGCCGCGATCAGGCTCTTGCCGCTCGGGGCGTACTCCGGGGCCGCGTTGCTGAGCACCACCGTGTTGGCGATGATCTCCCGGCGGTCGCCGTCGAGCAGCAGGATCGGCTCGGCGAGCGGGGCGTGGTCGGCGCCGAAGTAGAACGTGGTGAGCCCGTGCATGTCCGGCTTCGGCAGTTGGGGCAGCAGGGCCGCGGCGGCGGCCGGGTCGGTGGCGACGATCACGGCGCGGCAGCGGATCTCGCCGCCGTCGGTGACCACCATGCCGGGCCCGATGGAGAGGGTGCGCGCGCCGACCAGGAGCTGCGGGAACGGCAGCGGCCCGGCGACCGCGGCGGGCAGGGCGGCCATCCCGGCCGCGGGCACCCCGATCCGGCCCCGGGTGAACGAGCGCAGCACCATGGCGGCGACGTGGCTGGAGGTGTCGAGCGAACGGTCGCCGAAGACGCCGGAGAAGAACGGGCGCAGCGCCTCCTCGATGATCCGGTGCGAGAGACCGGCCTTGCGCAGCATCTCCTGGGTGGTGGTCTCCGGCGCGTCGAGCAGCCGCTGCGGCGGGGTGGTGGCGCAGCGGGTGGCGAGCGCCGCGAACTTGAGCCGGTCGGTCAGCGAGCCGATGCCGGAGATCAGGGTCTGCGGGGTGGCCAGCGGGTCGCGCAGCGGGTTCTCCAGGCGGTGCAGGCCGCCACCACGGCGTACCAGCACCCCGGAGGTGAGGTAGCGCATGTCCAGCGCGTCGATGTCGACCAGCGCGGGCAGCCTCGGATAGGCGGTATTGATCACCTGGAACCCGCGGTCCAGGTGCCACCCGTCGATCACGTCGGTCGCGATCCGCCCGCCGACCCGGTCGCTCGCCTCGACGAGCAGCCATTCGACACCGGCCCGGTCGAGCCGCCGGGCAGCGGACAGCCCGGCGAGCCCGCCGCCGACGATGACGACGTCCACCTCGACCGGCTGCGACATAACCACCTCACTGAGAGCGAAAACCGCAGGCCCCAGCGTAACCATCCGCAAGCGGGCAAGGAGGGCGAAAGACCAAGGCCACGAACCCCTTTCCCGGGTACGCCCCCAGCCCGCCCTCCATCAACACTCCCGGCGTCACGGCTCCCCCACACGCCCCGGCCGGCGCCCAGCCACGAAACTCGCCCGCTCGTGTGTGAACTTCGGGACCACTTCGCACCCTGGTTTCCGGGCCGCCGCCCGCCATCAACCGGGAGAAACCCGAAACGTTTCAACCCGCGTACACGAAAAAGCCCAGGCGGCGTGATCGCCGGACCCGGGCTTCATCAGGAAGAACTTGCTCCCCCGATTGGACTCGAACCAATAACCTGCCGGTAAAGCAAGAGTGAATCTTTCTTGCCTCCTCCAGACCTCGATCTTATGCCCTGAACTGGGACAACAAGCGAATCATCGTTCATCGCCTGTCGTTGCTGTTCGTCAGCAAGCGTTATAAAACGTGAGTAGCTCGGGGGTTCTCATGGGACGGCCACCACTTGCCATCGGCACCGCCGGCAAAATCAGGACCACCGGGTCCGGTAAGACTTGGCGGGCCCGGTGCGGCTTCCGCGACTACGACGGAGTCATTCGCACCATCGAACGAACTGGTAACAGCAAAACCGCCGCCGAGACCGCTTTGAAGGAAGCTGTCCGCGACCGGGTGCGTGTCGACCCCACCGCCGAGATCAACGCCGACACGAAACTCAGCACCGTCGCCGAAGCTTGGTGGGCTGGCTTCTCCCTCTCCGACAAGAGTCCGGGCACCAAGCGCATCTACCGGGACCGCCTCGACGCCCAGGTCATCCCCGCCGTAGGAAACATCCGCTGCCGCGAACTTTCCGTCGGTACCGCCGAGCGATTCCTTCGCGCCGTCGAGACCAAGCATGGTCCTGCGCTGACCAAGACCGTTCGTTCAGTGCTCAGCAATGTCTGCGCCTACGCTGCCCGCCTCGACGCGATGGCCCGCAACCCCGTCCGCGACACCTCACCCATCAGCATCAAGCCGAAGAAGGGCCAGCCTCGCGCCCTCACCGCTGCAGGTGTCCGGCAGCTGCGCGCCTACCTCACCTACGACCCGGTGGCTTGCCGCCGCGACCTGCCAGACCTGATCGACATCATGGCCGCTACCGGAATGCGTATCGGCGAGGCCCTCGCCGTCACCTGGGACGCCGTCAACGTCAACGCCGCGACCGTCGAGGTGCGCGGAACGGTAATCCGGCTCAAGGGCGAGGGCCTGATCATCAAGCCCGAACCCAAGACCGAGGCGGGCTACCGCACTTTGATCCTGCCCGACTGGGCCATTGCAGGTCTCTCCATCCGCCACCAGCGTCAGGACCTCAAATTCGGCGAGCTGGACGTGGTCTTCCCGTCGGCGGTAGGAACCCTGCGCGACCCATCAAATGTCGACCATCAGATCAAAGAAGCATTCACCTACGCGGGCCTGCCCGATCTCACCTCACACGTCCTCCGCAAGACCGTCGCCACCCTCATGGACGAGGCCGGGCTCACCGCTCGCCAAGCCGCCGACCAGCTCGGACACGCTAAGGTCAGCATGACCCAGGACACTTACTTCGCCCGCAAAACCCTCGAGACGGGCGCTGCAAAAGCGCTCGACATCCTGGGGTTCGACGCAGCCTGAGCGGTTATTTCCCGTTTAATTGGTCCATGATAAAGAGGTCGTCTCCAGATTGCTATCTCAACCGTAACTAATCAGGTCGGTCGTTTCGGGCCGGTTTGATCTTGGTGGGGTTGTTGGGCAGGATGTCCGGGTGTCCGAGATGCCGTCCATCGTGGA
>NZ_JBFAYF010000148.1:0-3596 GCF_040681165.1 Actinoplanes sp. NPDC051851
TGGGTGCCGTTGGTTCATGGTGGCCGGGTGGTGGTGGCGCCGCCTGGTCGGGTCGGTGCGGATGTGATCGGGGCTGCGGATCTGTCGGCGGTGCACGTGACCGCCGGCCTGTTCGCGGTGATCGCGGAGGAGCAGCCGCAGGCGTTGGCGCATGTCGGTGAGGTGCTGACCGGTGGTGATGTGGTGCCGGTCGGCGCGGTCGTGCGGGTGATGGCGGCCAATCCGGGGGTGCGGGTGCGGCATTTGTACGGTCCGACCGAGACGACTCTGTGTGCGACGACGTTTGTGTTGGAGCCGGGTGCGGTGGTGCCTTCGGTGTTGCCGATCGGTCGTCCTCGGGACAACATGCGGGTGTTCGTGCTGGATGAGTTTTTGCAGCCGGTTCCGTTGGGTGTGACCGGTGAGCTGTATGTCGCGGGTGGTGGTTTGGCCCGTGGCTATACGGGGCTGGCGGGGTTGACGGCGGAGCGGTTCGTGGCGTGTCCGTTCGGTGGTGGGCGGATGTATCGCACCGGTGATCTGGCTCGCTGGAACGGTGACGGGAACCTGGTGTTCGCGGGTCGTGTCGATGATCAGGTGAAGATTCGTGGGTTCCGGGTGGAGCCGGGTGAGGTGGAGGCGGTGCTGGCCGCGCATCCGGCGGTGCGTCAGGTGGCGGTTTTGGCCCGGGATCAGCGGCTGGTCGCCTATGTGGTGGGTGAGCTGGCGGGTCTGCGTGAGCATGTCGCGGGGTTGCTGCCGGAGTATCTGGTGCCGTCGGTCTTCGTCGAGTTGGACGAGTTGCCGTTGACGGTGAACGGGAAGGTGGACCGGGGCGCGTTGCCGGCTCCGGAGGTCGGGTTCGAGTCTGGTGGGCGGGCTGCGGCGACGCCGACGGAGGAGATCCTGTGCGGTCTGTTCGCGGAGATCCTCGGTCGTGATGCGGTTCCGGCTGATGTGTCCTTCTTCGAGCTGGGCGGGGACAGCCTCGCGGCGATGCGCCTGGTGGCCCGGATCCGCGCGGTCCTCGGTGCCGAGGTCAGCGTGCCGGTCTTCTTCCGAACGCCGACCGTGGCCGGCGTGGCCCGGACCGTGGCGACCCTGACCGGCGACCCGCGGCCCGCGCTCACCGCCCGGGCCCGGCCCGACGTGCTGCCGCTCTCCTACGCCCAGCAGCGGATGTGGTTCCTCAACCGCATCGAGGACTCCCGTGGCGCGACCTACAACCTGCCGCTCACCCTCAGGATGACCGGCGAACTGGACATCGCGGCGCTGGAGACCGCCCTGGGCGACGTGGCCGACCGGCACGAGAGCCTGCGTACCGTCTTCCCGGAGGGCGAGGGCGGCGTGCCCCGGCAGCGGATCCTCGACGGTTCGGCCGGCCGCCCGGCGCTGCTGCTGGTCGAGGCCATCGAGTCCGAGCTGCCGGAGTTGCTGGCGGGGCAGGCCCACCGCGGCTTCGACCTCGCCGTCGAGCTGCCGTGGCGGGCCTGGGTGGTGCGCGTCGGGCCCACGGAGCACGTGCTGCTGCTGGTGGCGCATCACATCGCGGTGGACGGCTGGTCGATGGGCGTGATCGGCAGGGAGATCGCCGCCGCGTACACGGCCCGCCACCAGGGCGCCGCCCCCGGCTGGGCGCCGTTGCCGGTGCAGTACGCCGACTACGCCCTCTGGCAGCGCGAGGTCCTCGGCGACCTGGACGACCCGGAGAGCCTGATCACCGGCCAGCTGGACCACTGGCGGGAGGAGCTCGCCGACGCCCCGCAGGAGCTGGTCCTGCCGACCGATCGCCCGCGCCCCGCGGTGTCGTCGTTCCGGGGCGGTTCGGTGCCGGTCGAGGTGGGCGCCGAGGCGCACGCCCGCCTGCTCGACGTGGCCCGGGTGGGCGGGGCGACCCTCTTCATGGTGACGCAGACGGCCCTGGCGGTGCTGCTCTCCCGGCTCGGCGCGGGCACCGACATCCCGATCGGCACGGCGACGGCGGGCCGGGGCGACGCTGCGCTGGACGATCTGGCCGGTTTCTTCGTCAACACGCTGGTGCTGCGGACGCGATGGGAGGGAGACCCTACCTTCAGTGAGCTGCTCGGCCGGGTGCGGGAGACGGATCTGGCGGCGTACGCGCATCAGGATCTGCCGTTCGAGAAGCTGGTCGAGGTGCTCAACCCGGAGCGCTCGCTGGCGCGCAACCCGCTCTTCCAGGTCATGTTCGCGCTGCAGAACCTGACCCGGGGCGAGGGCGGCTGGCGGCTTCCCGGCCTTCAGGTCCAGCCGCTCGTCGCCGAGGGCCAGGCGTCGGCCGCCAAGTTCGACCTGTCGGTGACGCTGGGTGAGCGCCGCGCGGAGGACGGAACTCCGGCCGGCCTGCACGGCGAGATCCAGTTCGCCGCGGACCTGTTCGACGAGGAGACCGCGCAGTCCATCGCCGACCGCCTGGCTCGGGTCCTGGAACAGATCGCCGCCGATCCCTCTCGCCACGTGAGTGAGATCGCGGTCCTGACGCCGACCGAGCGTGATCTGGTGGTGTCGTCGCCTTCCGGCACCCCTGTCGGGGTGTCTTTCCTGGAGCGTTTTGCTGTTCAGGATCGGTCGGCTTTAGCTTTGCGTTTCGGTTCTTCTTCTCTCTCGTACGGTGTTCTGGACGCGCGTGCGAATGCTCTGGCCTCGCGTTTGACCGACTTGGGCATCGGTGTCGAGGACCGGGTCGGTATCTGTCTGCCTCGCGGCATCGACGTGATCGTCGCTCAGTTGGCGGTGTGGAAGGCCGGTGCGGCGTGGGTGCCGCTTGATCTTGCGTATCCGCAGGATCGTCTCGATTTCATCGTTGCTGATGCGGGTGTGCGTGCGGTCATCGGTGACCGTCCGTTCGGTGATCTGCCGTTGCTGGTCCCGGACGATGCCGAGTCGTCGCAGGAGTTCCCGCTGCCGGCCGGTAACCACCTGGCTTACGTGATTTACACGTCGGGTTCGACGGGTCGTCCGAAGGGTGTGGCGGTCGAGCACGCGAGTGTCGCCGCGTTGATCGATGGTATGGGTCCGGTTCTGGGCCTGGGTGAGACGGTGTTGCAGTTCGCGGCGTTCAGTTTCGACGCGGCGGTGTTGGACTTGGCGGTGACGTTGGGTTCGGGTGGCACGTTGGTGATCGCTTCGGCGGAGGAGCGCACCGATCCTGCGCTGCTGGCCGAGATGATCCGTTCGTCGGGGGTGACGGCCGCGAGTGTGGTGCCGTCCCTGCTCTCGGTCCTCGACCCGGCGGCGGTGCCGGGTGTCGCGAACTGGGTGCTGGGCGCCGAGCGGCTGAGTGCCGACTTGGCGAATCGGTGGCTGTCTCAGGCGGTGGTGTGGAACACCTATGGTCCGACTGAGGACACGGTGATCACGACAGCGGTGCGGCTCTCTCCTGGTGAGGGTGCGCCGCCGATCGGTGTCCCGATCGCTCATGAGCGAGTGTTCGTTCTGGACGAGTTCCTGCAGCCGGTCCCGCCCGGTGTGACGGGCGAGGTCTATATCGAGGGTCTGGGTGTTGCTCGCGGTTATGTCGCTCGTCCGGGGATGACGGCGTCACGGTTTGTGGCGTGTCCGTTCGGTGGTGGGCGGATGTATCGCACCGGTGACCTGGC
>NZ_JBFAYF010000149.1:0-3562 GCF_040681165.1 Actinoplanes sp. NPDC051851
GCGCCGGACGCGCACCCCCCCCCGCGTCCGCGCACCCCGAACCTCCCGGGGGTCGGGTGCGCAGCGACCGCCCCGGACCCGGGCGGGGCGCTCACGCGCCGCCCCCGCACCCCCGGCTCAACCCCGCGCGGCTCCCGCACCGCGCCATGCCGCCGGCATCACCGCCCAACCACCCGACCGACCGGCTCCAGGCCGCTCCACCCGAAAGGCACCGCCATGACCCTCAACCCCACCGACCGCGCCCGCATCGTCCAACTGCACGACATCGTGATGACCGCGCTCGCCTGCGGCAAAACCACCGGCGAGCACGGCGGACCGGGCATCGCCGCCTGGCTCGCCGCCGCCCGCATCGACACCGCCGCCCTCGGCCCCCACGCCACCGGCTTCCTCGACATCTGGGCCGAATCGTGGCCGCTCCCCGACGGCAAGCCCACCGCCCCCGCCGAACTCGAACCCGGCCACGTCATCATCCTCAACCGCAGCCGCGGCCCCGCCCCAGCCGGACACGTCCACACCATCGTCGACATCACCGACAAGCCCGACGGCTGGCGCCACCTGCACTTCTCCGGACCCTACCCGGCCGCCGAACCCCTGCTCCCCAGCCTCTACGTCGCCCCCACCACCCCGATCGACCTGCTGTGGTGACCAGCCGACACCCCGCCGCCCCGGGCGCCGCCACGCACCCGGGCGGCCGCCCCGGCGATGCCGCCAGCATCACCCACCAGAAAGGACCCACCACCCCCATGCCCGCCGCCCAGCAGCCGGACAACGACCGCGCCGCCCGCGTCCACCAGCACCTCGACTTCCGCATCGAGCCCGCCGGCCTGCGCCTCTACATCGACAACACCGGCTACCGCATCCTCGTCGCCACACCCCGACGCAGACGCGACCTCCCCGCGCTGATCCCCCACCTGCAGCACGCCGCCGCCCTCGGCGCCGTCCACGGCCCCTGCAACCAGCGAGCCGAAATCGCCGCCACCCTCGCCGGCCGGGCCACCCCCGGATGCGCGCTCTACGGACGCAGCCCCAGCGGCGCGCTGACCCTCGACCTCAACGGCGCCGTCACCGAGCTCGACCTGCCCGACCTACGCCCCCGCTACCTCACTGGCGACCTGCTCCGCGCCCTCAGCGACGTCTTCTACCTCGCCGGACGCATCGCCGACGACGCCGAGACCCTCCCGAGCACCGCCCGATGACCAAACCCATCACCCCTGCCGCCCCCGCCTTCCCCCTCCAGATGTTCTCGCCCGGTCGCCGACGTCGGCTCCTCGACCAGGTCTACGACCTGTGGGACGAACTCACCGCCGAATGCATCGAGACCACCCTCACCCTCGACGCGATCGCGGACACGATGGAAGACCTCCTCCTCGACGCCACCCAACGCGTCGAACTCGCCAACGAAGAGGCCGAAGACATCAGGCAGGCCGCCCGCGGCAACCAACGCGTCGCCTGCCAATGGTGCGACGGCGAGTTCTACGTCCCCCGCGCGAGCCACGGCCCCCACACCTGCCGCATGTGCCGACACTGCGACGGCTACTGAGCCGCATGGGCGCCCGGCCGCGCCCGGCACCGCAGATCACCGAGCCCGAGCGAACTCCGGGTGCCGGGACGCATCAAGCGGCCCGGCACCCGCCGCCCGGATGCCGCCAGCATCACCCCGACTAGGAGCCACCGTGATCACCCGCCGCCGAGTCCAGCTCCCCGCGCCCTACCCGCCCGTCAACATCGCCGAGACCGCCAACCCCGCCACCGGCGAGATCCGCTACCGCTTCAAAGGCCCTCGTGCCGCCGGCACCATCCTGATCAACCCCGAGCTACGCGGCGCCGAACCCATCCCCACCGCGGTGCACCTCACCTTCGGCGAATACGCCACCCGCGACCACGAGCGACCCCACCGGCCCGTCATCAACGGCGTGACCCTCGTTGGTGGCGTCATCCTCGACCCCGCCGAATACCTCGCCAGCGCCAACCACACCCTCTGGCTGCATCGGGCCACCGGCCCCTACACCAGCATCCGCGTCCCCGACGCCACCAACCGCTACGGCTCCGCCGTCATCCACGCCCTCGTCCGCCTCTGGCATACCCGGCCCGACCGCGACGAGCTCATCCTCACCGCCGCCCGGCGCACCGCCCGCCACCGACTGCACGAGCTCCACCGCTCCGCCATCGCCCCCATCAAGACCCGCATCGAAGAACTTGAACACGAGCTCCTCGACCACCTCCGCCACGCCACCGCCCTCTACGAACTCGCCCGCCAGCACGACGCGCTCAACCACGACACCCCGGAGACCACGCCATGACGCCCGCCCCGCCGCCCGGCCCCGCACCAGCCCGATACCCTGACCGGCGTACCGCAGCACGCCCCCGGCAGCCGAAGCCGGCCCGGCGCCGCCGCCGTACCGCCGCGCCACCGCCCTACCTCACCGGCCTCGGCACGGCACCCGCCGCCTTCCGCCGAACCCGCGAGGACCACGTGACCGACGCCGACCACACCCACGATGCCGCCAGCATCACCGGCCCACCCACCGCCGACGTCGACGACCCACAGGTCCCCACCCGCCACCACGACGGCCAGCTCTGCACCAACCGCGCCGGCATCGCCCACCTCGCCGGATGGAAACCCGGCAACTCCGTCAACGTCCGCGCCTCCAAAGACCCCGACTTCCCCCACCCCCACGGACCCAAAATCGGCCGCGAACTCTGGTACCCATTTGCCGGCGACCACGGCGTCGACGCCTACCTCGCCATCCTCGCCGAGCGCACCGCCGCCCAGAAAGCCCCACCAGTCAAAGACGGCAACCCCGACGACCTCCTCGCCGGCCCCGAAGCCGCTGACGCCCTGCACATCACCGAAGCCACCCTGCGCTCCTACATCCGCCGCTCCGTGCCCCACTGGACCGGCGAGACACCAGGCCGACCGATCCTGCCCCAGCCCGACGTCGAGGAACCCCGCAACGACTCCACCTTCGGGCCCTACACCCACCGCGCCTGGTACCGCAGCACCCTCACCGCCCACCACCCCGGCCGCCCGGGCCGCGGCCGCGGCGACGCCAGCGGCCGCCCCACCACCACCCACACGCCATGACCAGCACCAGCACCGACGAGCCAACCCACCTCGACGTCGACCAGGCCCTGCCCGACCTCACCTGGCTCCAACCCGGCCGCACCGTGCTCCGCCACACCGACAACACCCCCACCGGCCGCACCCGCGCCTGGCTCCCCTGCCACGACAACCAATCCGTCACCCTCCCCGCCGCCGAACAACTCCACCTCGTTCGCTGCCGCACCTGCGCACGCCTCTACCACCTCTGGCTCCACGACCACGGCGGCAACGACTTCACCGGCGAATGGACCGTCCACCCCGACGAAAAACTCCACGAATCCACCCCCCGCTACGGCCCCCGCCCCTTCTAAACCTCCCCCACCCCCGATGCCGCCAGCATCACCAAACCACCACCCCAAAACCAAAGGTCAAGGGCGTTTTGTCGTATCGGGGTGGGTGGTGCTGACCGTCGCTCCCGCCGAGGCCGGGCGTGTCCGGGCCTGGCCGCTGGCGCGTCCA
>NZ_JBFAYF010000150.1:0-3415 GCF_040681165.1 Actinoplanes sp. NPDC051851
GCGACCACGTAACGCATCATCACGTGCGCGGGCAGCCGCCGGACCCGCTTCTCCCGCCGCTCGGTACGGTTGAGAACCTCCTCGAGCAGGTCACGATCGAACCGGGTCGACACCACGCCCAGCGCGATGTGGTCGGTCAGGCGGCCCTGCGGCCGCGGCAACGGCAACGGCTCCACTACAGACGAGGTCACGGCAGATGACCGTACCGGCCTGTCAAGCCTTCGTCAGGTCACCACGCTGACCAGCACCGATGCCCTTAACTGAACGGCATTGGGTCTTGGGCCGAACCGGGCAGAGCTGGCGAGACTCACACGAGACGCCCGGCGCCATATCTGATGGCTCTCCCTGCATCGCGCTCTGCTGTTCCGGCGTCCTGCGCGGTTGGCGTGTACCTAACTTTGTGTAGTTAGATCAACACAATCAGTCAAATGTCTGCTCTTGTATGCCTGCTTGGCCGACGCAGTGGTGCCGCGGCTTCTAAATGATTACTTGGGATCGACGTCTGTCGCTTCAGATCGTAAGTTCGACTCGGCATCATGATGATTCCACCGACGGGAGACCGCTGTGTCGGTTGTCCGCAAAAGGAAGTTAATCGAAGTCTCACTGCCGCTAAAAGCAATTAATCTGGCATCTGCGCGTGAAAAATCTATTAGGTACGGGCATCCTTCCACGCTGCACCCATGGTGGGCGCGTCGACCACTGGCGGCTTGCCGCGCAGTTCTCTTCGCTCAACTAGTTGATGATCCCTCGTCGCATCCTGAGAAGTTTCCAAGCGAAGATGACGTAATTGACGAACGAAAACGCCTACACAAAATTATCGAAGATCTGGTTTCGGATAAGGCGAACGACGAGATAATACTTGCAGCGGTACGCAAGGAGATATGGGAATCTTGCAATGGTGACCCGCCATTGATTATGGATCCATTTGCGGGCAGTGGTTCAATTCCGCTCGAGGCTCAGCGCCTTGGCCTCGAAGCGCGGGCCACGGACCTTAACCCAGTAGCCGTATTGATTAGTAAGGCTCTGATCGAAATACCGCCGAGGTGGGCTGGCAGGCCGCCAGTGTTCCCAGGTGCCGCGGATTCGCAGAAAGGCACCTGGAACGGCGCTAAAGGACTTGCTGAAGACGTGCGCCGGTATGGTGGTTGGCTCCGCGACGAGGCAAAGAAGCGGATCGGCCACTTCTACCCTAGCGTCGGAATGCCGGATGGCGCACAAGCTACAGTCATTGCTTGGATTTGGGCGCGCATCGTTTTATGTCCAAATCCGGCGTGCAGTATCCATATGCCGCTTGTTCGATCATGGTGGCTCGGCAAGAAAAGAGGAAGGGAGGCATACCTAGTTCCACGCGTTGTAAATGGAAAAGTTAAATACTCAATCGGCACGGACGATCAAAATTTGCCTCAGCGCGGTACCGATGGAACGATCCGTCGAAATAGTGTCCTCTGCATAGGATGCGGATCACCCGCCTCGCTCTCCTACGTACGAGAAGAAGGAAATGCGGGACGGCTAGGTGTACAACTCTTGGCGATTGCCGCGGAGGGGCCAGGTCGCCGCGTCTACCTTCCGCCCAGCGATGACCATGTTGCCGCTGCGAATGTGCCCAAGCCAGACCACCTACCGGAAGGTGATTTGGCGAACGACCCACGAAATTTATGGTGCGTGGGCTACGGCTTTAAAGCCGTCGTGGACCTCTTTACCAACCGTCAGCTCGTAGCCCTAACAACGCTGTGCGACCTAGTTAAGGTGGTGGGTTCTCGGGTTGAGGTGGACTGTCGAAACCGAGGCATGCGACCTGTCGAAGCCACTGCGTATGCGACAGCGATATCCACATACCTCGCAATGGCCGTCAGCCGCCAGGCCGACTATTCCTCAAGCATCACGACATGGATGCCAGACCCGAAGAACGAAGGCCTGCGCAATACCTTCGCGCGGCAAGCTATTCCGATGGCTTGGGATTTCGCTGAAGTTAACATCTTCAGCTCCTCCTCTGGAAATTGGGATTTCATGGTTCGAGGGATCACCAGGGTGCTCGATAGCCTTTCGGTCGGGCCGGCTGGCTCAGCGGACCAAGGTGATGCTCGATATATCGAGAAACCAGTCGGGACGGTCCTGTCTACAGATCCTCCGTATTATGACAATGTAAGCTACGCTGCGTTGTCAGATTTTTTCTATATCTGGTTACGTCGAACTTTGCGTAGTAGCTATCCAAATTTGTTTTCAACCGTTGTCACGCCAAAAGAAGATGAGCTGATAGCCGATCCCATACGACACGGCGGACGGGAGAATGCGGCAGAATTCTTCCGCGTACGGTACCAGGAGATATTTACCTGGCTTCGTCGCAATGCCCGAAGCGATCTGCCCATTACGGTCTACTATGCCTACAAGCAGTCGGAGATCACCGACAGCGGCGAATCGTCAACGGGGTGGGATGCGTTACTCGACGGAATGTTGCGAGCTGGATGGACCGTTCAAGCGACATGGCCGATCAGAACAGAGCGCAGTGGCCGGATGCGCGACATTGGATCGAATGCGTTAGCTTCCTCAATCGTTCTCGCCTGTCGGCCTCGATCAATAGCAACCGGCAGGACCGATAGGAGCCGTTTCGTTGCTGAATTGCGCCGAGAACTGCCAGACGCGCTGCGAAGCATGCAGGAGGAAAGCATAGCTCCTGTGGATCTGGCGCAGGCCGCGATTGGTCCGGGTGTGGCAATATTTAGTAAGTATGCAGGCGTCGTAGAACCTGACGGTTCAGCAATGTCAGTTCGTACCGCCCTTGCGCTGATTAATCAGGTACTTGCCGAAGTGCTGACCGAACACGACGGTGAACTCGATGCGGACAGCAGGTTCGCGCTTAAGTGGTTCGAGCAACACGGCTGGGAAAAGGGAAAATATGGCGACGCCGAGACGATCGCCAAAGCATATAATACATCCGTACCTAGACTAAAGCGAGCTGGAATCTTCTCGGCTCAGGCCGGGAGTGCTCAACTTATTGCGCCAGAAGACCTGTTAACGACATACGGTTCTGCTGGGGAACGGCAGATTTCGTGGTGGCGGATCGTTTTACAGATAGTTCACAATTTGGAGGATCGCGGCGTCGAAGCCGCGGCTGGTTTCATGGCAGAGGTTAAGCCCCAGATCCAAGATCTTTACATCGTGAAAGAATTGGCGTATTCGCTCTTTGCTATTTGCGAGAGGAAACGATGGAGTAGGAGTGCCCTTAGATTCAACAACCTTGTTGCCTCTTGGTCGGATCTTGACGACTTGGCACGAACCATCGCCTCGCTCAACGTGGGCGGAGAGGGTGATCTAGGTTGAGAGTAACTACTCAGGTCAGTTGATGGCGGGGATCCATGGCTGGCCGGATGTCAGTTGGACGAGGGCGTCGTAGAGGTTGATGCCGTGTTTGGTGGCG
>NZ_JBFAYF010000151.1:0-3392 GCF_040681165.1 Actinoplanes sp. NPDC051851
GCAGGAATGAGAGCCAAGGACATCTGCCTCGCCGTCGGCGTCGACCCCACCCCGAAACACGTCGAAGGCGCACGCGCACGCCTCAAACGCCTGGTTACCCGCAAGATCCTCACCGAAAATGAACCGGGCATATTCACCCTCAACCCACCGAATCGGACCTAACCTTTCCTGCCGCCCTCTCAGGCCAGCCTTCCGTGGACGCTCGCGCTGATCAGGGAGAGCAACGACGCTGCGGCGTTGTTCTCCCGTGGTATCGACGCCCTGCGCGCGATGCGGCATGACTACACCGACGCGGTGGCGGTCATGTCGTTGCTGGCGTTGGGCGCGGAGAAGATGCTCAAGCTGACGATCGGCCTTTCTGGCCGTGATCAGGGCACCGGATGGCCGTCCAAGGACGAGATGCGTCTGAAGATCGGGCACCGGGTACTCAAGGCCGACCGGATCGCCCGGCCGACGCTCGACAGTAATCCGGGAACCGCACCGGGTTGGCTCGCCGGTCTCAAGCATCAGGTGAACGCTGACCCAGTGCTCTCGACCGTGCTCGAAGCGCTGGACCGGTTCGGGAATGCTGGCCGATTCTACTACCTGGACTTGTTGGCCTCAGCCACTCAGCCGCAGGACGCGCCCCAGACCCTGTGGACGAACATGACCACCGCTCTCACGACCGGCGAGCCTCGCTTACTGGCGGATCTGGCCTCGGTAGACCGGTATGAGGCTGGTCGGCGACAGCTCAACGAGATGGTGGCGGCAGCGCTCATCGGCTGGTGGGAGCTGTACGCAGCGGCGTGGCGAACCGGCGCGATCGGGAAAGAGGCTCAGCGGTATTCCCCAGAAATCGCCCTGTGGAAACCGGATGTGACGTAACCATGTAACAGGTGTACCGCGAGTTGTGCACATGAGAGACTGCCTGCGGCTGGGGGATGCATAGCTCATGCATTTCCTGCAGCATCGTTAGCGGCCCTGCCGATAGGCTCGAAGCGCAAGCGCAAAGCGTTCTTGTAGGTCTCGCTCGGCTTTCCGTCCCGGTAAAACACCGACCTCATACTGCTGTTTACGTCCCTCCAACAGGTGAACGACGGAGGGATGGGTAACCGTTGCTGCCAACATGACGAACCGTGTAGACAGCTCGACTTGCAGTCCGAGGAACTGCCGGCCCATGCCCAAAGTGAGTGGTGAGGTGTAGTACTTGCCTTCAACAACCAGGATGGCGTTGCGGCTCGACGGGTCGATGTCCAGCTGGCGGCAGCGCCGGGCGACGGTCTCCGGTAGGACCAAGACGTCCGCCTCATGCGCGACCTTGCTCTTGCCAACTACAGCCACGCCGGTGTGGACTTCCAGTGGGTCCTTCTGCTGGCCGGGCAACGAGAGAACGGCATGCGTGAAGGTGTTGCTGCCGGCCAAGCGACCAGGTGCCCGACGGAGTCGGAAGGCTGTTGGCGGCCGCCCTTGCCCGTCGGCGAACGACACCTGGTACCCCTCGCTACGCGCGGCGCGGAGAACCAGAGCGAACAGGAATGCCTCATAAAGATCGTTGCCGGCCGTTGCTGTCGGCCCGCTGGCAGTGAGGGCGAACGGCAACGCGGCAGGAAGCTCTCGTCTCAGTCGCGCCATCAGCTCCTCAGGGGTATTGGCGCCGGGGGCTGCACCGGGGTTCGTCACGAATGCTGTCCCGTCATATTCCATACGTCGCCGGTGTTGGCGGTCTTGCCGTACTGGGCGAGCCACTTACCCCGCGAGACACCCGCTGCCTCCCTGAGGCCGTCAAGGAGCTCGACGACCGATCGCGCTCGGGACATTTGGGCCTGCAGCAGCTGTTCGTCAGGCAACTTCCACGGAGGTGCTACAGCGCCGCGAACCTCGGACTCGGGAGGGTCTTCGAAGATGACAGCTCCGTCCCACGTCTGAGCCCACTCGACGTCGGCCAAATTCTCGACGGTTGCGGAATCGTGTTGTGCGAGGCTCAGCTGGCGAAACTCTTCGAGTTGGGCGGAGACGTCACGTTCCATAGCCAGCGTTCCTGCCGTGGCGACCTCGATCAAATCGAGGAGGATGGCCAGCCGGTCGCGTACATCCAACGGCGTCAGCGCCACGTCGCCCTTCCTGAACCGAGGTGTACCAAGGTTCTCCATCCGGAAGGCGCCACGCTCGTCAACGGCCCTCGCCCGAGGCGACGCTTCGCGCGGCATGATCTGATCTAGGTAGCGCTCCCCGATGTCCCCGCCGCCACGCGCGCCGGTGAACTCCAGCGATACTCCTTCGGCACCCAAGACCCGCTCCTGGGTCACGATGAAGTCGAGCCCCAGCTCGGCCATCAGTTGTTCGAGATCGGCCAACAGCCGCGCGATCTCTTCCTCGTTCATCGACACATCACCCCTGTCCGTCCCGTGGATCACCCTATCGATTTGCCCCAGGAAGCGGGGGGAGGCTCACCTGAGGTGCTGCTACGACCGCTGCCGTGGAGCGCTAAGGCAGATCTTCATCGTCTTCTTCGGTCAGGGCAGCTTCGTCAGCGTGTTCATCAGCTGTGCGGGCCAGGTGGTCTTGAAAGTCTGCGTGCCGGAACTGGTAGACGGTGGTGCCGACCGTACGTAGTAGTCCGAGTCTGTGCGCGTCGTCCAGGAAGGCTGGTAGCTGCCCTGGGAGCCGTCCGGTCAGCACGTGCGGCAGGCTGATCAACGTGTTCGTCCACCATGTTCGAGGCTGACCCATGTCGATCTCACTAAACAGTATGACGACCAGGGTCAGCGGTAGGAGGGCTAGCCAGATTCTCAGGGTTAGGCGCAGGTCGCCCGAGGCGAGCGGATCGGCGAAATTGAGAGAGCTTTTGACGATGTGGGTGCCGAGGTACGCATCAAGCCTGCCGGTGGCTTGCAAAGTGAAGCTGCCGTCGAGGCCGGTGAAGTGGCCGGTGAGTACGAGCCTGAAATGGTCGGGCGGACCCAGGCGGGCCCATATGAGAAGGACTGCACCGGCGATGGCCACCCAGGCGAGCCAGCGTTTCGCGGTTCGGCGGCCGATGCCCGGGATGGTTAATACCCACGCCAGCAGCATGGCTGCGACGTAGCGCAGTTGGCCCGCCCAAACCACCCGGAAGTCATGAAGGTGGGAGCCGAGCCAGTCGGTGGGCCCTCGTCTCAGAAGTTCAGCGCCGATCGGGTGTGCCTGCAATAGGCGCCATCCGATCGCCGCAGCCGAGCTCAGTAGAGCGGTGAGTAGGACGGTCTTTAACAGGCGCAGCTTGTGCTCGAGTGCGGTGACGCGCCATAGGCCGGGAGCATCGTCCGGAATGCTGGCGCGTCTCAGAGGGCGGTAGGAAAGGTTAGGTCCGATTCGGTGGGTTGAGGGTGAATATGCCCGGTTCATTTTCGGTGAGGATCTTGCGGGTGACCAGG
>NZ_JBFAYF010000152.1:0-3273 GCF_040681165.1 Actinoplanes sp. NPDC051851
CGGCTGGCCCGGCAGGCCGCCGACGAGGCCACCGAGCGGGACGGCCGTCCCCGGTTCGTGGCCGGCTCGATCGGCCCGCTGAACGTCACCCTCTCGCTGTCGCCGAAGGTCGACGACCCGGCGTACCGCGCGGTCACCTTCGACCAGGTCAAGGCGGCGTACGCGGAGCAGATCAGCGCGCTCGACGAGGGCGGGGTGGACCTGCTGCTGATCGAGACGATCTTCGACACGCTGAACGCGAAGGCGGCCGTGGCGGCGGCGCGGGAGGTCGCCCCGCACCTGCCGCTCTGGATCTCGGTCACCATCGTCGACCTCTCCGGGCGTACGCTCTCCGGGCAGACCGTCGAGGCGTTCTGGCGCTCCATCGAGCGTGCCGAGCCCCTGGTCGTCGGCGTGAACTGTGCGCTCGGCGCGGCCGAGGCCCGCCCGCACGTCGCCGACCTGGCCCGCTTCTCCGACAGCTTCGTCGCCGCCCACCCGAACGCCGGTCTGCCGAACGCCTTCGGCGGCTACGACGAGACGCCCGAGCAGACCTCCGGGCTGCTCCGCGAGTTCGCCGACTCCGGCCTGGTCAACATCGTCGGCGGCTGCTGCGGCACCACGCCGGCGCACATCGCGGCGATCGCCTCGGCGGTCCAGGGCGCCGCGCCGCGCGTCGTCGACCCGCCGGCGCCGACCACCCGGTTCAGCGGCCTGGAGCCGTTCGCGATCGGACCGGACACCGGCTTCGTGATGATCGGCGAGCGGACCAACGTGACCGGCTCGGCCAAGTTCCGCCGGCTCATCGAGGCCGACGACTACCAGGCCGCCGTCGACGTCGCCCTCGACCAGGTCCGCGGCGGCGCCAATCTGCTCGACGTGAACATGGACGCCGACCTGCTCGACAGTGAGCGGGCGATGACCACGTTCCTCAACCTGATCGCGACCGAGCCCGAGGTGGCCCGGATCCCGATCATGATCGACAGCTCGAAGTGGGACGTGCTCGAGGCCGGCCTCAAGTGCGTCCAGGGCAAGGGCGTGGTCAACTCGATCAGCCTCAAGGAGGGCCCCGGGCCGTTCCTGGCGCACGCCCGGAAGATCCGTGAGTTCGGCGCCGGTGCCGTGGTGATGGCCTTCGACGAGCAGGGGCAGGCCGACACCACCGAGCGCAAGGTCGCCATCTGTGCGCGCGCCTACGACCTGCTGGTCGAGGACGGGTTCGACCCGACCGACATCATCTTCGACCCGAACGTGCTCGCGGTCGCCACCGGCATCGCCGAGCACAACTCGTACGCGAAGAATTTCATCGATGCTCTGCCTTTGATCAAGGAGCGCTGCCCGGGCGCCCGGACCAGCGGCGGCATCTCGAACCTCTCCTTCGCGTTCCGCGGCAACGACGTGGTCCGTGAGGCGATGCACTCGGCGTTCCTGTACTACGCGGTCAAGGCCGGGCTGGACATGGGCATCGTCAACGCCGGCCAGCTCGCGGTCTACCAGGACATCCCGGCCGACCTGCTGGAACTCGTCGAGGACGTGATCTTCGACCGCCGCGAGGACGCCACCGACCGGCTGGTCACCTTCGCCTCCACGGTCACCGGCAGCGGCGCCAAGCGTACGGTCGACCTCTCCTGGCGGGAGGCCCCGGTCGAGGAACGGCTCAGCCACGCGCTGGTGCACGGCATCGTCGACTACATCGAGGACGACACCGAGCAGGCCCGGCAGAAGCTGCCCCGCCCGCTCGACGTGATCGAGGGACCGCTGATGACCGGCATGGGCGTGGTCGGCGACCTCTTCGGCTCCGGCAAGATGTTCCTGCCCCAGGTGGTCAAGAGCGCCCGGGTGATGAAGCGCTCGGTGGCGTACCTGCTCCCCTTCATGGAGGACGAGAAGGAGGCGGGCTCCCGCGGCCAGGGCAAGGTGGTCCTCGCCACGGTCAAGGGCGACGTGCACGACATCGGCAAGAACATCGTCGGCGTGGTGCTGGGCTGCAACAACTACGAGGTGATCGACCTCGGCGTGATGGTGCCGACCGCGAAGATCCTGGACACCGCGGTGGCCGAGGGCGCCGACGCGATCGGGCTCTCCGGGCTGATCACGCCGTCGCTGGACGAGATGGTCGCGGTCGGCGCCGAGATGCAGCGGCGCGGGCTCAAGATGCCGCTGCTGATCGGCGGGGCGACCACGTCCAAGCAGCACACCGCGGTACGGATCGCTCCGGCGTACGACGGTTCGACCGTCCACGTGCTGGACGCGTCCCGGGTGGTCGGCGTCGTCTCCGACCTGCTCGACCCGTCCCGCGCGCAGAAGCTCGACGACGCCAACCGGGCCGAGCAGGAGCGCCTGCGCGAGCAGCACGAGCAGCGGCACTCGCAGCCCCTGCTGACGCTGGCCCAGGCGCGCGCCAACCACGAGAGGATCGACTTCTCCGAGCTGCCCACGCCGACCTTCACCGGCGTACGCGAGGTGGCGCCCGCGATCGCCGAACTGCGCGCGATGATCGACTGGCAGTTCCTCTTCCTCGCCTGGGAGCTGAAGGGCAAGTTCCCCGGCATCCTGGAGCAACCGGTCGCCAAGGAGCTCTACGACGACGCCAACACGATGCTCGACCAGATCATCGCGAACGGCTCGTTCCAGGCCCGCGGTCTGTACGGCTTCTGGCCGGCCCACGCCGAGGGCGACGACATCCTGCTGGAGAACGGCGAGTCGTTCCCGATGCTGCGGCAGCAGACCGAGAAGCCGGCCGGCCGGGCGAACCGCTGCCTCGCCGACTACATCGCCCCGGCCGACGACCACCTCGGTGGTTTCGCTGTCGCCATCCACGGCGCCGACGAGCTCGCCGCGAAGTACGAGGCCGAGCACGACGACTACCGCGCCATCATGGTCAAGGCGCTCGCCGACCGGCTGGCCGAGGCGTTCGCGGAGTACCTGCACCTCAAGGCCCGCCGCGACTGGTTCGAGCCGGACGCCCAGCCGAAGCTCGCCGACCTGCACGCCGAGCGGTTCCGCGGCATCCGCCCGGCGCTGGGCTACCCGGCCTGCCCGGACCACAGCGAGAAGAAGGAGCTGTTCCGGCTGCTCGGCACGGACCGGATCGGCGTGACGCTGACCGAGTCGTTCGCGATGACCCCGGCCGCCGCGGTCAGCGGCCTGATCTTCGCCCACCCGGACGCGAAGTACTTCACCGTCGGGCGGCTCGCCAAGGACCAGGTCGAGGACTACGCGAAGCGCCGGGGCCTGCCGCTCGGCGAGGTGGAGCGCTGGCTGCGCCCCAACCTCGCCTACTCGATCGACTGA
>NZ_JBFAYF010000153.1:0-2908 GCF_040681165.1 Actinoplanes sp. NPDC051851
CGGCCCACAGCCCGAGGATGTCGCGGGTGCCCTCGGCGGTGACCGCCAGAGCAACGTAGATCGGCCGGTTGGCGACCTTCCCGTCGCGGATCTTGACGAGGATGACGAACGCCCATCCCTCGGCGGCAGCGCGCTGCAGGGCCTCGTGCAGGTCGGGCCGGTGGGCGGCGAGGACGGTGATGCCCTCGCCGAGGTACCGGTAGGTGGTGGCCCGGGAGATCCCGAACCCTGCTCCCAGCAGTGTCGGGTCCTCTTGCTTGCGGAACCAGATGAGGATCAGTAATGCCTGGTAGAAGCAGGTCAACGCCCGCGTGCCCCGCCGCGTTCCGAGGGCACGGCGTTCCGCGGCGAGCAGCCGGGCGAGGTAGCGCACGAGTTCCCTGGGGACGTCGAGCATGGCAGAATACGCGATCACGTGGAGCCCTCTCGACGACCTTTTTCCTTCGCAAGAACTGGTCTATCGATGGCTCCACGCCTGTATCCAGCACTGTCCGGTCCGTGGGTATTCACCCGTGTCGTACCGAATCATGCTCTATTCCTTGCTGAGATCACCTCAGTCATCGACGCGATGCTCGCTCGACCTTCCCACCCGAAGCATCGGACCACCGTCCAAGAGGTCTACGACCATCTCACCGAGAACCTCAAGGTCACGGTCTCTTTCTCGGCAGTCAGCGCCTACGTCCGTGAACGACGAAAATATCGCACCTCCCAGAACCGCGGTGAAGCCATAGAACCCTCCGACGCGGACGGCAAGGGATAGAAGCGCACCCTGCGTCAGATGCCGAGAGGCGCGCTGATCTGCAGGCGCCGATCCACGGCCGCGGCCAGCGGGTCCGCCAGATCGGCGCGGATGCCCTGCGCCCATGAACGCAGGAAGGTCATGAAGCCGGCGAGATCCTGCTGAACCGCGCCCAGAAGGTTCGGCAAGGTATGACGCGGAATGTCGATGTGTGGTTCGTTCGGGCCGGGAGCCTGCCCGGAAGGAAGTTGGCCGCCGTCCTTCCATACTCGGACCACCGGCCCTCGGTGCTCGATCAGCGGATCTGGGTCATGGCCCAAGTCGATCACTTCACCGCCGATCACGCGCAGCCAGTCGCGCCATTCGTCCAGGCCGATGCAGCAGCCGGGGTCGATGACGACGTTGTCGTCGCCCACCCGCAATCCGCCCTGCGCGAAGTCTTCGTCGTCGCAGGCTAGATACTTTTCGATCGCCTCGGCTGCGTCCGTCGCAATGATCGAAAGGTCATCGGCGGTCACGCTGCGGCCGATCAACGTCCAGACCACCGCCCCCACCTGCTGCGACGTCGGCCTGCGCGGAACCGCGAAATAGAAGTCCGTCTGCTCGGCCGACCAGAACGGGCAGTCAGCGGGCCACCGCTCCAGCACCGGCGTCAGCGTGATCATCGTGTGAGGCTAACGGGCCAAAGACGACGCCTGCGACCGCATTCACCGCCCTATCCCGAGGCTCCCAGCCCTGCCCGACTCGTCCACGAACCGGATCAGGTCCAGTGACACAAACTGAGCTCACCGCGACCCGCCACAGGGAGGTTCACGACATCAGGCGTGTCACCCATTCTGATCCGCCCTGGTCACGGCTACATTCCGGACCAACTTCACTGTCGGCGGACATCGACATCAATCCAGTTACGCACAGTGACGGTGCCGGAGGTGGGCGCGCATCGGCAGCAGCGATCACAGACGGCGCGCCGTGCACCGCTGTCACGCTGCTGCGATCACCTCGATCTCGATCAACCAGCCGCTGTCTAGAGTTTGGACGACGATCGCCGTAGTGGGCACGACTCGGCCACCCAGAGCCGCCACCCGGGCGGCGGCGTTCGCCCCTGCGTGCGAGGCGTCGGTGAGGTAACTCGTCAGTCGCACGATGTTGTCGACCGTCATCTGTGCGGCGGCCAGGATGGCTCGAATGTTCGACCAGACCAGGTCGAGCTGTTCGGCGAGGGTAGCACCCGGCGTGCCATCCTGGCGCAGACCCATGGTGCCCGCGACGAACAGCAGACGTTGAGCGCCGCGCACCTCCATGGCGTGTGCGTAGTCATCGGTGGCCGGGTATACGCCGTCGACTGGACGGTGGGCCTGCAATTCCATGCCGGTCATGGTGCCAGAGCACGATGGTCCGGGCTGTCCCGGCGATGAGGCCGGGCTCGCCTCGCATGCGCCCATCGACATGAGCGCGCCCGCCGCGAACAGATGGAGACTGTACAGCTCAGCGATCTTCTTTGACATCCGGCCCATGGCCCCGTCATCGACTGCGATGTTGGCACGGCTGGCACGACAGCCTTGGATCGGCGGACCTACTCCGCCGCGGGGATGGTGGAGCGCTCGAAGCGGCGCACGATCTCGGCCATCACGGTGACGTGGCGCAACACCTGGTCGGGCTTCGTCGAGCGGTGCACCCTGTTCGCGACGTTCACCACCGCCCGCTCGTCGGAGGTGAGCACCCAGGCGAGCGGCTTGCGGTTCAGGCCGCCCTGCTTCGCCGCCCAGGCGACGAACTCGGGGGACGGCCGCGGGTGGAACAGCATCCAGGCGGTGTTCGCGCCGCCGCTGTACCGCCGGTAGTCGAAGACCACGAACGCGAAGCCCTCGTGGGTGCCGCGCAGCACGTTCCAGGCGGCCGGGCTGGTGCCGAAGTGCGGGTTGTCCCGCCACGTGCTCAGCAGGTCGGTGTCGACCGTGGTGAAGCTCCAGCCCTCCCGGCGGCCCAGTTCGGCGCGGTCGGTGACCGGCAGGTCCGGGTCGGCGCCCCGGTCGCCGCGGACCAGCCAGAACCCGCCGGCGGTCATCAGGACGCCGAGCACGGTCAGCGCGCCGCCCTTGAACTGGTTGGCGGCGCGGGGGGCCGCCCCCCACCGGGGGGGGGGGAGCGCCCCCGTGGGGGAGGTGTGGG
>NZ_JBFAYF010000154.1:0-2856 GCF_040681165.1 Actinoplanes sp. NPDC051851
GAAGGGTACCGGCGCACTCGATCCATACCAGTGCATCGATCGATGCCTCACTGCTCGGCGGACACGCCGTGCGACACACATCTAAAACGCGCTCTCAAGGAACGCCGGGAACGCCACCATGACCGGCTGTCACCTCGACGGCGGGGAATCGAGGGTGATCTCGTACAGGTCGTCGTCCTCGGCATCGGCTGCCATCTGATCCAAGGCTCGGCGGCGTTCGGTGCGGGTGCGCTCGGAGTAGTCGAGGATGTCACGCAGCAGGACTCGCCGGTGCCGGCCGCGCAGGCTATGGGGTATCTCGCCGTCGGTGAGCAGACGGACCAGCGTGGGTCGTGAGATGTTGAGCAGGTCAGCGGCTTCTTGCGTGGTCAGCATCGTGTTGTGCGGGGCGATCGAGACGGCCATGCCCTGGGATAGGGCACCGACGACGTCGCGAAGAAGTTCATAGAGTTCGGCCGGGATGTCGAGCTGCGAACCGTCCGGGCCCACCAGCTTCGCTCGCGCGGGGGCCTCGGCGTCGACCAGACCCCGCGCGAAGCGAACCAAGTCGGCGGGGTCTTCCGGTGGCAGAACGGTCCGTTCACGCAAGGTGCTCGACATGAAGTCAGCATACCGCTATTCGAAAAATCCGAAAGCTCGCTACGGTCTGACGAAACAGGACCGAGCTGCCAGGTCACGAGTTCCCCGAGGCCGTCTCGGCGGGAGGGCGTTGCGGTGAGCCCGAGCCAGAACTGCGCACCGATCCGCTTGACCGCATGGTCGTACGCAGCGGCAGCCAGATGGTGACATTCATCAACGATGACGTGTCCGTACCCCACGGTGAGACCCTCGACGTCGGTACGCCGGGCCAGCGAGGGAAGCATCGCCACATCCACGACACCGGTGAGCTTGCGCCGACCGCCGCCGATCTGCCCCGGCCGGACACCCAGGAACTGCTCGATGCGTGATCGCCACTGTTCGGCCAACGCTGTGCGATCGACGAGGATCAGGGTCGAAGTGGCGCGTTCGGCGATCATCGCGCAGGCCATGACGGTCTTGCCAGAGCCCGGTGGAGCCACAAGCATGCCGCGAGCATCGCACTCACCCCTGCGCTCTGCCTGGTGGTCAGCTCAGCGGTGAAAGCGACCTCGATCTCCCGGCCGGCATCCCGTGTATCCGTGATCACCAATCGGGATCCGGCATCCTCGACGATGCGTCCGACTGCGTGCCGCAACCCTCGTGGGAGAACCAGGCGGCCGCCCAGCGTGATGTCGTACCCACGAAGGAATCGTGGCGTATCCCAGGTCGATTTGCGAAGCCGCTGCAGCTCATAGAATTTCGGATTGGCCAGCGAGGCAGCGTGCTTGAACGTGGCCAACGCGGCTGCCGACAGTTGCGCGGTGTCGATACTCAGGCCCGCCGCGAGATCTGCTTGCACCGTCATCGGCAGCGGCGGGTGGACCTGGGTGGCATCAGACTTGCTCATCTTCGCTACACCGGCGCCGACGACTGCCTGTTTCGCTCGGCGGGCGACTCTTTCCGCGTCGCCGGGGCTCAGCCTGTCGAGCACCGACAAGAAGGCCCACTGGTCGTCGTACGGCTCCAGGGTCGCCAGGTCGAGGAAGAGCGTGAGGCCGTCTTTGCCACGCCGGCCCTGCAGCGGCGCGGCGATCAGGTTGCCGAGTCCGCCGTCGGGTAGGACGTCCTGGTTCGGGAACAGGCGATCGTACGAGCGCAGGTCCATCGAGCCGCGGAGCACCATGGCCTCATGCCAGTAATCCGGCATCACCGCGCAGCACCCGCAGCAGCACCTCGTCCTTGTCCGCCGCTGGCAGGCCCGTCACCCAGCGGCGCAACGCGGCGGTAGAAGGCGCCGCTTCATTCAACGGCCGGCTCGCCGCTGCCGCCGCGTCCAGCAGATCGGGGTCCAGGCGAAGGAAGTCGGCCAGGGCCCGCAACGACCTGTGAGGAGTCGCAGATCGACAGGTTGTGGGCCGGACACTGCACCGTGCGAACCACCTGATCATCATCGCCGTTGATCCAATGCCAGCACGTTTGACCAGCTCACGGGGCAGAAGAACGCGTCCGGAGTGCGCTGACCAATGATCACCGAACCGCGCTACGGTGGCCACATGGTCGAATCTCGCACGATAACGGTGCCGGTCGTCGTGGAGCGCGACGAGGATGGCGTGTGGTGTGCCCACGCCCAACTGCGCCCTGGACTGGGAGCGCACGGAGAAGGCGACACCGAGGAAGCCGCACTCGAGGATCTCCGCGAGGCGCTGACCGGCCTCATCGAGGAGTTCGGCGCACCACGCGAGCTCTCTATCACCGTCGCGGCCTGATGCCTCCGCTTCCATCCGTCTCCGGCACCCGCATCATCCGCGCATTGGAACGGCATGGCTTCAAGGTCGCAAGAGTGGCCGGCCGCCACCACATCATGCGACACCCGGACGGACATGGAACCACCGTGCCAGTGCACGGCAACCGCGACGTTGCCAAAGGAACCCTGCGCGGCATCCTCAACGACGTCGGCATGACGATCGACCAACTCGCTCCCTGATCTCCTCCTCTTCCCAGGACGGATGCACCGCAGCGGCGACGTCCGGAGGCCGAGCCGACACTTCACGGCCTCGTTCCTGCTCGCCCTGAGCGTGAATTCACGGTGGTTCGGGAGATCCTGCGCCACTCCAGCATCAAGGTCACGAAGGCCTATACGGACGCGACCGACAAGTTGAAGCGCGAGGCGACCACTCGAATGGTTCGGGCGCCGCCCGAACCCGGTCAAGTCCCCGGAAGTGGTGTAACGGCTGATCTTTCGAGTTGTGCTGGTTAGAAGGGCTGTTCGCCGGGTTGGACGGTGACGGGCTCACCGGT
>NZ_JBFAYF010000155.1:0-2599 GCF_040681165.1 Actinoplanes sp. NPDC051851
CCCATCCCGGAGCCTGCCTCGCCGGCGAGGCGCCGCGCTCCAGCGGCGGCCCGCTGGCCCCGGCCGGGCAGGCCATCGGCCGCCAGGCCGATCCGGAGACCGGAACCCTCTCCGCCGGTCCTGTCCCGTGTGGATGCCGGCGAGAAATGCGCGCCGCGGCTGCGTACGCAAATTCGGTTGATCTCGCAGAGCAGAATCGAGATCGAGACACCGCCATTCGGGGGAAGGAAGGGGTCTTACTTGTGCATTACCGCAGAGATATGTGCAATTGGTCTAATTTGGTGGGACGGGTTCTTGAGGGCGCGGGGAGCCGATGAACCGGCACGTGCTGACGCCGCTGCCGGAGTTCGAGGGTTGTGAGATCGCGGTCGGGTGGGACCGATGGTCGGGGACGTTCTTCGGTTTCGTCTTGGACCGCTCGGCGTCAGACGGCAGGAATCCCTGGATGCTCAGCGTCGGTGAGCAACCGTGCGAGATCAGGGACGCGGCACGCCTGGTCGCCGCGGTTCGGCCGTACGCGATGATCCCAGTGGGCCTGGTCGACGAGCTCGAGCGGGAGCGGGAGCAGGCGGGGGAGGAGCCGGGGGTTCCCGGTGATGCTGGCAGCATCGTTCGCGGGTTCTGATTCGGGCCGGCCGACTTGCCGGGGCGGGCCGGTTGGCTCCGTCGGGCGGTTCGGGGCCGCGTGCTCGCCGAACAGCGATTTGTCCGGCCCTGCGGTGGGCTCGCGGGTAGAATATGGCCGTTATGTCATCATATTTGATCTATGTGGATGACTCAGGCAATGAGGATTTCAGCGTCCACACCGGGGCCCTGGTTCCGGTCGATCGGTGGCGTGAGCATCTGATGGCGTGGAAGTCGTATCGCCGGGCGCTCTACAAGAAGCACGGGGTGCTGGACGACTACGAGATCCACACCCACGAGTGGGTCATGGGTAAAGGCAAGCCTGTCGAGAATCCCGTCAGCGACGGGAACGGCCAGGACATCAACACGGTGGTGGGCTACCGCCGGCAGTGGGCCACCAAGGCCCTGCTGGCGATCACCAAGCTGAACGACTTTCAGACATTCACCGTTAAGTCAGACACTGCCAATAAAGCTGATGCTTACTGCCACTTCCTTCGCGAGCTCGACGAATCGCTCGCGAAGCAGCTGGACTGGGGGGTCGTGGTCCTGGACGGCTGTCCCAAGAATCCTGACCCGGCGCCGACAGCTGAGCATCGCCGGCTTCCGCTGCGTACGCGAGCGATTGTCGAGGACGTTTGGATTCAGGACTCGTCGGTGAGCCAGTTCATCCAGATTGCTGATCTTGCAGCTCATAGCGCTTTTCAGCATCTCGTGCAAAATCCCGCCCGGTCGTTCATGTGGGACTGGTACCCGGAGCACCTTCATGATCAGGAACGAGTCTGTGTCTGCCGCTAGTTCCTGAGAAACGAATCGGCCCCGTGTGCGCGAGGCACCCGGGGCCGGTTCGGTCGTTCAGCAAGACCACGTTTGTTCTCCTGACGAGATGTGGTCGAGCACCTACCAAGGTAGGTGGTGCGGCGGCGCTTCGCAAGCTGCTTGGCGGTAAGCAACCTAACAACTTCCCTGCTAGGCGCGACTGGACAGCGTATAGGCGGGGTCCGCGGTGATGCCGCGATCTAGGGTCCGGCTGCGGTGATCGCGGGGGAGCTGCTAGGGCTGTACGGCGGCGGTGACGCCGACGAGGCGGCCTGCGGCGCCGGCCGCGCGGATGGCGTGCTGGAGGGCTTCGGGTTGGTCGCCGTCGAGGTGGTCGCTAAGTCCGGCTCGGCTGGCCAGGTAGATGCCGCAGTGGTTGCCGTGGCGCTGGGTGGCTTCGAGCCAGCCTTGGGGGAGGGGAGGCAGGGGTTGCAGGAGGGTTCCGGCGTCTGGGTCGTGGACGGCGCCGGGGCGGCCGGGTGCGGGCAGGTCGACGCGCCAGCCGGGGGCCTTGGGTGGTGGGTGCTGGAGGTCGCCGACGGGGTGCATTCCGTGCTGGATTCCGATGTTGATGATGAGGTCGATGCTGTCCGGGCCTTGTTCGTCGAGGGCGGCGGTGGTGAGCTCGACGATGATGAACGGCCAGGGGTCGGCGCGCGGGGTGGTGGTGAGGCCCGCGATTCCTGCGGCGTTGATGTTGTCGCGAGAGGGTAGTTCGTGGTCCTTGGTGATGATGCCGCCGGGAGAGCAGCTGAGGTGGGTGAACCAGAGGCGGGCCGCTCCGCTGGGGTGCAGGTCGAGCCCGGCGGTGATGGGTGTTCCTGTGTCGAAACGGTCCTGGCGGCCGCAGATCGCGCATCGGAATTGGGCTGGCCAGGGCCCGGCGATGAGCTGGTTGGCCTGGTCGAGGCCGAGGGCGGTGGCGACGTCGTCGGGGATTCGGAGGTCACGGGCGCGGCTCATGGAGGGCGCAGCTCCTGGTTGCGGTCCGGGGGAGAGGCTGGCCGCAGCGTACGCGCTCTAAAGGGGATCTGCTGCTCGGTGGGGGCGCCGGGCGCCGACCTGGAGCCTGCCTCGCCGGCGAGGCGCCGCGCTCCAGCGGCGGCCCGCTGGCCCCGGCCGGGCAGGCCATCGGCCGCCAGGCCGATCCGCTCCTGGG
>NZ_JBFAYF010000156.1:0-2571 GCF_040681165.1 Actinoplanes sp. NPDC051851
CCGACGGTGGCGGTCTGGATCAGGTCGTCGGTGGGTTCGCCGCGGCCCGAGTAGCGGTGGGCCAGGTGGCGTGCGAGCGGCAGCCAGGCCTCGATGGCACGGTCGCGCAGCGCGGCCCGGGACGGGTGCCCGGCCGGCATCGCGGCCATGGCGTTCAGAAGTTCCGCCGCGCTGTCCGCGGACGCCTCGGCGCCGGTCTTGATCGCGGTCGACACGGTCGTCTTGATCGCGGGCGACGTGGTCGTCGCAGTCTCCATGACGGTCATGCTGTGGTCCTCCCTGGCACCTCTCCGGAGAGCCGGTCCACTGTCCTGCCTGGACCCGAGTCGGTCGGGCGTCTGTACCCATGGACGGCCCCGGTGGGGCACCGCGGTCGTCGAGCAACATGGGCCGTTCGGTTGCGCCCACACTAACCGAGTGTCGGACGAAAGACTAGCCGAAAGTATGAGTGACACTCGGCCGTGTGGCCTGCGCCACGCTCCGTCACTCGTCCGACCACTTCGGACTCTCCCCGGGATCTCCCAGGTCAGTGGCGCTTTCCCGGGTCGGTCGAGTGGTACGCCACCTGGCGCAGGTCGATCTCCTCGATGAGCTCCCGGGCCACCCGCTCGTCCACCCGGTGCTCGCCGATCGCCGCGGTCACCGCCCGTCGCTGCCGTTCGAACGTCTCATCCGCGTCCGGTCCGGCGGCGACCGCCTCGATCACCTCCCGCCCGCGTCGGCGCATGGCCGCCCGCTCGGCTCGTTCGGCGCCGAGGTCGAACCGCAGCCGACCGGCGATCAGGCGCAGTGTCGTCCCCTGGATCAGCAGGGTGCCGAGGGTGACGATCAGCGCGATCGCCTGGATCGCGTCCCGCCCGGGGAAGGGCGCGCCGGTCGACGTCGTCTCCGGCACCGCCGCCGCGGCCGCCAGGGTGAGGATGCCGCGCATGCCGGTCCAGCCGACGAGCAGTGACTCCTTCATCGTCGGCGGTTCCAGCGGCTCACCGCCCCGCCTGGTCCGCCGCGCGCGCCGCTTCTCCATCGCCAGCCGGTAGCGCGGGTCACGCTCGGCGCGGCGCAGCGAACTCCGGTGCCGCAGCGTCCAGCGTCCGAACAGGACGAAGACCCCGGCCAGGCGGAACACGATCGCGACGATCAACAACAGCGCCGCGGCCACCAACGTACGGCGAAGGCCTGGTTCCGCCGACTCGGCGAGGTCGGCCAGCACGAACCGCAACTGCAGCCCGATGTACGCGAAGACGAACGTCTCCAGCAGGAAGTCCAGCACCGGCCAGACCGACGACTCCTGCACCCGCGCCCGGTAGGCGCCCGGGTACTGGTGCTTCGGGTCCAGTGTCAGGTTGATGCTGATCATGAAGGAGGCCGCCACCACGGCCAGGATCCCGGAGGCGTGCACCTCCTCGGCGAGCAGGAACGCGGTGAACGGCACCAGCAGCACGAGGGAGGTCTCCAGCGTCGCGTTCGCCAGCCGTTTCCGGATCACCAGGGCACCGACGGCGAGCAGCCAGCCGATCCCGATGCCGACGAAGGCCGTACGCGCGAGTTCCCGGACGCCCCCGCCGAACGTGGTGTGCGCGCCGTTCACCGCCTCGACCGCGATGGTGAAGAGGGTCAGCGCCGTCGCGTCGTTGACCAGGCTCTCCCCGGTGAGTACCGAGACCGCCCGCTGGGGCAGCCCGATCTGCTCGCCGTGCGAGACGGTGGTGATGGTGTCCGGTGGCGCGAGGACGGCACCGAGTACGAAGCCGGCCGCCACGCCCAGGGAGGGCATCAGCCAGGAGGAGACGAACCCGAGCGCCCCGGTGGTCAGGACGACCAGGGCCACGCCGAGCGAGACGATCGGCCGCAGGTTCGCCCCGAAGTCGGCGAAGGTGGCACCCCGGGTCGCGGAGTAGAGCAGTGGCGGGACGACCAGTGCCAGGATCGCCTCGCTGTCCAGCTCCAGCCGCGGCATGCCGGGGATGAACGAGGCCGCGGCCGCCAGGATCACGATGACCAGGCCCGGTTCCACCCCGCGCCGCCGCGCCAGCGAGGAGATCGCGATCCCCGCCCCGATGATCAGGAGTAGCTGTACACCGTTCACCCGGCAAGGCTATTGATCCGTACGGGTGGGTCCACGGTCCGTGGCGATCTCTGTGGCTAATGGGAGAACTGTTCGCTCTGTGATTGATCCATTCCGCTCGGTCAAGAAAAAGGTGCTCTCGGTAAGCGCACGCGACCCCTGCGGCACCCCCGTCGCAGGGGGCTCAGAAGTGTGGGGGGCCGATTTGGCGCTGTGGGGACGAGCAGGTAATGTTCTCTCTGCCGGCAGGGAAACGGGCGAGGCAAGCGGAGAGATCCGCAGCGGCCGTCCTGCCAAACCCCAAGGATCGAGCACGACGATGAGTCGTGTAAGGTTCTGCGGGACCTGAGCGAGATTCCAGATCGCCGGAGCCGGATGAAAACCCCGGATTTGGCAAGACGGAAACGCAACGGTAAAGTAGAGCGAGTGCCCCGGGGAACGGGCCGCGGAAATGCGGATCGTTCGAAGGTGTGCGGTTGTTCTTTGAGAACTCAACAGGGTGCTTG
>NZ_JBFAYF010000157.1:0-2432 GCF_040681165.1 Actinoplanes sp. NPDC051851
GCGTTGGCGCATGTCGGTGAGGTGCTGACCGGTGGTGATGTGGTGCCGGTCGGCGCGGTCGTGCGGGTGATGGCGGCCAATCCGGGGGTGCGGGTCCGGCATTTGTACGGTCCGACCGAGACGACTCTGTGTGCGACGACGTTCGTGTTGGAGCCGGGTGCGGTGGTGCCTTCGGTTCTGCCGATCGGTCGTCCTCGGGACAACATGCGGGTGTTCGTGCTGGATGAGTTTTTGCAGCCGGTTCCGCCTGGTGTCGTGGGTGAGCTGTATGTCGCCGGTGGTGGTCTGGCTCGCGGTTACACGGGACTGGCGGGGTTGACGGCGGAGCGGTTCGTGGCGTGTCCGTTCGGTGGTGGGCGGATGTATCGCACCGGCGACCTGGCTCGCTGGAACGGTGACGGGAACCTGCTGTTCGCGGGTCGTGTCGACGATCAGGTGAAGATCCGTGGTTATCGGGTGGAGCCGGGTGAGGTGGAGGCGGTGCTGGCCGCTCACCCCGGCGTGGGCCAGGTGGTGGTGCTGGCCCGGGATCAGCGGCTGGTCGCTTACGTGGTCGGTGAGGTCGCAGGTTTGCGGGAGCACGTCGCCGGACTGCTGCCGGAGTATCTGGTGCCGTCGGTGTTCGTGGAGTTGGACGAGTTGCCGTTGACGGTGAACGGGAAGGTGGATCGGGCTGCGCTTCCCGATCCGGAGGTCGGGTTCGAGTCTGGTGGGCGGGCTGCGGCGACGCCGACGGAGGAGATCCTGTGCGGTCTGTTCGCGGAGGTCCTCGGTCGTGACGTGGTTCCGGCTGATGTGTCGTTCTTCGAGTTGGGTGGGGACAGTCTGGCGGCGATGCGTCTGCTGGCGCGGGTGAAGTCGGTGCTGGGTGCCGAGGTCGCGATCGGGGAGATCTTCGCCGAGCCGACCGTCGCCGGACTGGCTCGGCTGGCCGGTAGCGGCGGGGTCTCCCGGGCGGCCCTGACCGCCCGCCCGCGGCCCGAGATCCTGCCGCTCTCCTACGCCCAGCAGCGCATGTGGTTCCTCAACCGCCTCGAGGGCAGCGGCGGCGCCGGTTACAACCTGCCGCTGGCCCTGCGCATGTCGGGTGACCTGGACGTCGCGGCCCTGGAGGCGGCGCTGGGTGACGTGGCTGATCGGCACGAGAGTCTGCGGACGGTCTTCCCGGCCGTCGACGGCACGCCGTACCAGCTGATCGTGGAGGGTGCCGAGGGTCGTCCCGCGCTGGCCGTGGTCGAGGCGCCCGAGCACGAGGTGCCGGTGCGGCTGGCCGAGCTGGCGGGGGAGATTTTCGATCTGGCGACGGACCTGCCCTGGCGGGCGTGGCTGTTGCGGAGCGGCCCGGACGAGCACGTGTTGCTGCTGGTGGCGCATCACATCGCGGTGGACGGCTGGTCGATGGGTGTGCTGTCCCGTGATCTGAGCGCCGCCTACATGGCCCGTCATCAGGGTGCCGCTCCGTCGTGGGCGCCGTTGCCGGTGCAGTACGCCGACTACGCCCTCTGGCAGCGCGAGGTCCTCGGCGACCCGGACGACCCGGAGAGCCGGATCACCGGCCAGCTGGACTACTGGCGGGACACCCTGGCCGGCGCACCGGAGGAGCTCTCGCTGCCCACGGACCGCCCGCGCCCGGCGGTGTCGTCGTTCCGGGGCGGTTCGGTGCCGGTCGAGGTGGGCGCCGACGTCCACGCCCGGCTGCTCGACGTGGCGCGAGCGGGCGGGGCCACGCTCTTCATGGTGGCGCAGGCCGCGCTGGCGGTGCTGCTGTCCCGGTCGGGTGCGGGCACGGACATCCCGATCGGCACGGTGACGGCGGGCCGGGGCGACGCGGCCCTGGACGACCTGGCCGGTTTCTTCGTCAACACGCTGGTGTTGCGGGCCCGGCTGGACGGTGACCCTACGTTCAGTGAGCTGCTGAAGCGGGTGCGGGAGACGGATCTGGCGGCGTACGCGCATCAGGATCTGCCGTTCGAGAAGCTGGTCGAGGTGCTCAACCCGGAGCGCTCGCTGGCGCGCAACCCGCTCTTCCAGGTCATGTTCGCGCTGCAGAACATCCCCACCGGTCAGAGCGAATGGGGCCTGCCCGGTCTGCGGATCGCCCCGGTCCTCTCCGGAGCGGGCGAGGAGGCCGCGCGCTTCGACCTGGCGGTGACCCTGATCGAGCGCCGCGACGAGGGCGGCGCCCCGGCGGGCCTGGCCGGCGGCATCCAGTTCGCGGCCGACCTGTTCGACGAGGAGACCGCGCGGACCCTCGCCGCCCGGTACGCCCGGGTCCTCGCCGCCCTCGCCGCGGATCCGGCCCTCCCGTTGAGCCGGGTGGTGGTGCTCGATCCGGCTGAGCGTTCGCGGGTGGTCGGCGAGTGGAACGAGACGTCGCGTCCGGTGCCGGGTGTGTCGCTGGTGGAGCTTTTCGCCGCTCAGGTGGCGCGTAC
>NZ_JBFAYF010000158.1:0-2316 GCF_040681165.1 Actinoplanes sp. NPDC051851
ATGTATGGCCGCGCGAACACCGATTTGCTCCGCCACCGGATCATCCTGGCCGACTGACATCAACAACCACCGATCACCACGGCCGTGCCAGAGCCACTTCGTCTTGACCGTTGACAACTACACCTACGACACAGGAAAACCCGACGCCGACCAGGACTACCACCTGGTGACGAAGACCGTCACAACACCTGTAGCCCTCGATGGCACCACCGTGCCGACAGCCGACATCAAAACGACAGTCACCGGCTACGACCCCATCGACGGCACCTCGTCTACCGACGACACATCCGGCTGGGTACTGGGCGAACCCACCACCGAAACCACCTGGATGGGGACCAGCGCCTCCAGCACCAATGACCTGACAACCCTGACCCGCTACGACTCCGCCGGCAACGTAGTCGAGTCACGGCTTCCCGGAGGCACCGCCACCAGCGCCAACACCACCGTAACCACCTACTACACGGCCGCAACCAATACGACCTACTCAAGCTGCGGCGACAAGCCCTACTGGGCCGGCCAAGTCTGCCGAACCGACCCCGGCGGCAGCCCATCAGCCGGCTACGCCACCCTCTCCACCACCTACACCTACAACCTGTACGGAGAAACGACAAAGCTCACCGAGACTTCCGGATCAGTCTCACGCACCACAACCACCACCTTCGACGCCATCGGCCGGCCGACTTCCAACAAGGTCGTCGTCTCCGGACTGTCCAGTTCCACCGCCCTACCCGAGACGACCACCACCTACGACGCCAGCACCGGCCTGCCTCTCACCATTACGAACGGAACCGCCACACTTACTAGCACGTACGACGCCCTCGGCCGTCAAATCACCTACACCGACGCAGACAGCACCACCACCACCCATACTTACAATATCGACGGTCAAGTCGCCTCGTACAACGACGGACAGGCAACGACCACTTACGCGTACGACTCAACCTCGGAACACCGAGGATTGGTTACCAGCCTCAACACCGGCATGGGCAACGGCCTGTCGACATTCACCGCCACGTACGACACTGCGGGACAACTCGCCAGCCAGACCTACCCAAACGGCATGACCGCCACCTATAGCCATGACAATCTCGGTACTACCACAAGCCTGATATACGCGCTGCCCACCTACGCCGCAGGCACGGCCGGAACTCTCACCTTCACCAACATAATCGGTGCCCTAGGCGACGTAGTTCATTCTCAGTCACCCCTGTCCGCTCAGGACTACACCTACGACAATGCCGGTCGGCTTCTACAGGTCAACGACACCGTTGATGGCAGCTGCGGCAGCCGTGTCTACGCATATACTAAACAGTCCGACCGTAGTTCGATCACGACATATGGTGGCGACAGCAGTGGTGGCTGCCAAACGACGACCTCGACGGCGACGAGCAGCGACACCTACGACACCGCCAACCGGACAACCACCAGCGGCTACAGTTACGACCAACTCGGGCGGACTCTGACCGTCCCCGCAGCATCGCTCGCCTCTGGGGCGAACACAGTCACCGCCGCATACTACGACAACGACAAGCCAGTGTCGCTAACTCAAGGAACTGCCAAGGAGTCGTTCACTCTCGATCCTCAAGGCCGTTACCGGCAGACCGTCAACAGTACCTCCGGCAGTGAGACCAAGCGCACCATCGAGCACTATGCGGGCAATTCGGACTCGCCGTCATGGACCGCTACTTCCACCGACATCGGAGCTAGCTATACCTGGCAACGCAATGTTGCCGGGATCAACGGACAGCTCGCGGCTATCCAATCCTCTGACGGTTCTTCGAGCCTGCAACTGACCAACCTCCACGGCGACGTCGTGGCTACCGTCCCGAACCAGGTGCCGACCGCCGCCAATACTGCAGGATCCAGCACCAGTGCATACTTCGAGTCCACCGAATTCGGCACTCCCCGTGACACCTCTACAACTCAACGGTATGGCTGGCTCGGTGGGCAGCAGCGCTCCAGCGACGCGATCGGATCCCTGATGCTCATGGGTGCCCGCGTCTACAACCCGTACACCGGACGTTTTCTGCAGGTTGACCCAGTGGCCGGCGGGACGGAGAACGCCTACGTCTACCCTACCGACCCCGTGAACTCGTCAGACACTTCAGGGCGAATGGCGGAAGTGGTTCTGGGTGCAGGCGTGATCGAAGAGTTTCCGCCGATAGCAGCAGCGACCATCATCATTATCGTAGGTATTCTTGCGGTCTTCGCCACAGTATGCCTAGTACGGCAGCCGCCATTTGCTAGTTGGCCAGGGAATACTCTCGGTTGAGTCGGGTGCGTTGGTGGAACCAGCGTGCTCGGGCTTGGTGGCGG
>NZ_JBFAYF010000159.1:0-1857 GCF_040681165.1 Actinoplanes sp. NPDC051851
GATGGGTAGGGGAGCGTCGTGTAGCGGGTGAAGCGGCGGAGTGATCCAGTCGTGGACGCTACACGAGTGAGAATGCAGGCATGAGTAGCGAATGAAGGGTGAGAACCCCTTCCGCCGGATGACCAAGGGTTCCAGGGCCAGGCTAATCCGCCCTGGGTGAGTCGGGACCTAAGGCGAGGCCGAGAGGCGTAGTCGATGGATAACGGGTTGATATTCCCGTACCCGCGAAGGAGCGCCAAAGACGAACCTCATGATGCTAACTGCTTGAAGCGCCGGCGACTTTCGGGTCAAGGGTGTGGAGACCAGGACCCTCGTGGGTAGTAGTTTAGTGATGGGGTGACGCAGGAAGGTAGATGATCCCGGCCGGTGGTTGTGCCGGGGTAAGCGTGTAGGCCGTACCGTAGGCAAATCCGCGGTGCATGAGGCTGAGACGTGATGCCGAGCCGTTCTGGTGAAGTCATTGATCCTATGCTGCCGAGAAAAGCCTCTAGCGATGTTCCGAGCGGCCCGTACCCTAAACCGACACAGGTGGTCAGGTAGAGAATACCGAGGCGACGGGTGAACTGTGGTTAAGGAACTCGGCAAATTGCCCCCGTAACTTAGGGAGAAGGGGGGCCGGACGCGTGAAGCCCCTTGCGGGTGGAGCGTGGTATGGCCGCAGAGAGCAGGGGGAAGCGACTGTTTACTAAAAACACAGGTCCATGCCAAGTCGTAAGACGATGTATATGGACTGACGCCTGCCCGGTGCTGGAACGTTAAGGGGACCTGTTAGCTCTTCGGGGCGAGGCGGAGAACTTAAGCGCCAGTAAACGGCGGTGGTAACTATAACCATCCTAAGGTAGCGAAATTCCTTGTCGGGTAAGTTCCGACCTGCACGAATGGCGTAACGACTTCCCCACTGTCTCAACCACAGGCCCGGCGAAATTGCAGTACGAGTAAAGATGCTCGTTACGCGCGGCAGGACGGAAAGACCCCGGGACCTTTACTATAGCTTGACATTGGTATCCGAATTTAATTGTGTAGGATAGGTGGGAGCCGGTGAAGCTGTGACGCCAGTCATGGTGGAGGCATTGTTGAAATACCACTCTGTTGGGTTTGGGTATCTAACTTGCGGCCCTGATCGGGTCGAGGGACAGTGTCTGGTGGGTAGTTTAACTGGGGCGGTTGCCTCCTAAAGGGTAACGGAGGCGCCCAAAGGTTCCCTCAGCCTGGTTGGCAATCAGGTGTTGAGTGTAAGTGCATAAGGGAGCTTGACTGTGAGACTGACGGGTCGAGCAGGGACGAAAGTCGGGACTAGTGATCCGGCACTTGCGTGTGGAAGCGGTGTCGCTCAACGGATAAAAGGTACCCCGGGGATAACAGGCTGATCTTCCCCAAGAGTCCATATCGACGGGATGGTTTGGCACCTCGATGTCGGCTCGTCGCATCCTGGGGCTGTAGCAGGTCCCAAGGGTTGGGCTGTTCGCCCATTAAAGCGGTACGCGAGCTGGGTTTAGAACGTCGTGAGACAGTTCGGTCCCTATCCGCCGTGCGCGTTGGATACTTGAGAAGGGCTGTCCCTAGTACGAGAGGACCGGGACGGACGAACCTCTGGTGTGCCAGTTGTTCCGCCAGGAGCATGGCTGGTTGGCTACGTTCGGAAGGGATAACCGCTGAAAGCATCTAAGCGGGAAGCCTGCTTCGAGATGAGGTATCCCACCACCTTGAGTGGGTAAGGCTCCCAGCTAGACTACTGGGTTGATAGGCCGGAGATGTAAGCACGGTAACGTGTTGAGTTGACCGGTACTAATAGGCCGAGGGCTTAACCACCCTAAATTTTGTGCTTAGCGTCCACTGTGTGATTCACAGCAAACGAAC
>NZ_JBFAYF010000160.1:0-1857 GCF_040681165.1 Actinoplanes sp. NPDC051851
GACAAGGTCGTGGCCGGCATGGGCGAGTGGCAGAACCGGCCCCTCGACCGGGTCTACCCGGTCGTGTTCCTGGACGCGATCAACGTCAAGATCCGGGTTCTGTCGCCGATCTTGTGATGTGGACAGTCGCAGCGAGGTGATCCGTGACCGTTGATCATGGCGGGCGTGTTCGCTTGTGGAGCAACTGCTGCCTCATCTCGCTGACCTGCTGCTCGATGAGGTTGAGTTCGGGGACGACGGCGTTGTGTTGTCCGCTCGAGTCCGGTCCTCGACCGCCCGCTGTCGCGATTGCCGACAGCCGTCCGCTCGGATCCACGGTCGCTACCAGCGACGATTACGCGACGTCACGGTCGGCGGGGCGAAACTGGTACTCCAATTGCAGGTTCGGCGGTTCCGCTGTGACAGCCCTGGCTGCGCTGTGATGACCTTCGCCGAGCAGGTCGACGGAGTGACCGCTCCGCACGCCCGGCTCACGCCGGGGCTCCGAGGACTGCTGACGGAGATCGGTCTGGCCCTCGCCGGCCGGGCTGGAACCCGCCTGGCCTCGGCACTCGGGATGCCTGCCGGTCGAGACACACTGTTACGACTGGTCAAAGCGCTGCCCGATCCGAAAGTATCTACGGTAAAAGTCCTCGGCGTCGATGATTTCGCGTTCCGGCGCGGGCGCCATTACGGCACCGTGCTCATCGACATGGACACCCACCGCCCGATCGAGATGTTCGACGGCCGCGACGGTGACAGCCTCGCCGCCTGGCTGAAGCAACACCCCGGCGTCGAGATCATCTGCCGGGACCGTGCCGGCGGGTATGGCGAAGGAGCCCGCCAAGGAGCCCCGGACGCGGTGCAGGTCGCCGACCGCTTCCATCTCTGGCAGAACCTGGGACAGGCGGTCGAGAAGACGATCAACCTGCACCGAACCGCTCTCGCGGCACCCGCACCACCGCCGGCCGACGCCACCGCGCCAAAGGCGGTGCAGCCACCGCCCGAAAAGAAGATCATCATGCGGCTGCGGGAGAACTACACCGCCGTGCAGGAACTGGCTGCTCAGGGCATGTCCAAAGCGGCGATCGGCCGCAAACTCGGCCTGCATCCAGCCACGGTCCGAAAGTTCGCCAACGCTCGCAGCGCCGACGACCTGACTGCGATCACCGAACAGCGGACCCACGTGGTCGACCCGTTCACCGGCTACCTGCACCAACGCTGGAACGAAGGCGAACGCAACGCCACCCAACTATTCCGCGAGATCCAGCAACAGGGCTATCCCGGAGGAGAACTCGCTGTTCAACGCTACCTGCGCACCTTCCGCAAAGGTCTCGGCCACGCCGCCGATCCGGGACCGAAGCCACCCACAGTCCGGCAGGTCACCTCCTGGATCATGACCCACCCCGACCGGGTCGATACCCGCGACGCCGCGAAACTACGCGACATCCGCAACCGTGACCACGACCTGAATCGCCTGGTCAAACACGTCCGAGCCTTCGCGGTGATGATGACCGGCCGCCACGGCGACCGCCTCGACGACTGGATCACCACTGTCGAGAAAGACAACCTGGCACCACTGGCCGGCTTCGCCCGCAACCTACGCCGCGACATCGACGCGATCCGCAACGGCCTGACCTTGCCACAAAGCTCGGGACCGGTCGAAGGCAGCATCAACCGCCTCAAGATGATCAAGCGGCAGATGTTCGGCCGCGCCGGTCTCGCCCTGCTCCGCAAACGCGTTCTCCTCGCCCGATGACCATCACAAGATCGACGACAGAACCAAGATCCGCGACGGGAAGGTCGCCAACCGGCCGATCTACGTTGCTCTGGCGGTCACCGCCGAGGGCACCCGCGACATCCTCGGGCTGTGGGCCG
>NZ_JBFAYF010000161.1:0-1706 GCF_040681165.1 Actinoplanes sp. NPDC051851
ACCTCGATCCGTCAGGGGGTTTTGATCTCTCGCCGTCCGTTTCGGCGTGACCGTTTTGTCCCTCGCGGATGGATGTGGTGTGGCCGCGTGTCGCTGCGGACGCGCCGGGTCTCCGGGACCGGATGCGGCTTTCTGCTGGGAGGGCCGGGCTGGTCGGGGTCAGGTGGTCAGGGGTAGCCGGTTGAGGTGTTGCCAGCAGGTCAGGAACGCATCAGCCCAGGGCCAGGTGTCGGGGATGGACAGGACCCGGCGACGGGCGTGGGTGGCGAGTTTCGCGGGCAGGTGCAGCAGCCGGTAGCGCAGGGTGTCGGGTTCGGCGTGGGCGAGGTCGTTCTGGTCATGTAGGCCGAGTAGTCGTAGCCAGGCGGTCAGGTCGGCGGCGATGTTGCAGGTCAGGACCCAGCCGCGGTTCACGGTCCAGGATTTTGACGGCAGGTTGCGTAGTCCCATCGTTTTGCCGTGCCGGACCTGGTCTTCCACGCCGGCGTGAGCTCGGTGGAGGGCGTCGAGCCATTGCGGCTGGTGGGAGCCGGCAACGCCGTGAAGGCGGGTGATGTTGGTGGCCACGATCTGGTAGCGCCAGCCGGTGGCGCGTTCCAGGGCGGTGAGTTGTTTGGCGTGCCGGGCTGATGGCCGGGTCCGGCGCACGAGCAGCCGCAGCCCGGTCAACCAGTTGCCGGTCCGCTGGTTGAGGCCGGTCAGTTCGGCGACCTGGGCACTGTCGATGGCGGTGCCGTCCTGGTTCAGGCTGTCAGTCCACACGTGTTCGGGCAGGCCGGCGATCGCGGTCTCGTCGGTGGCGGTGATCGTCCAGCCGACGGTGAACTTGACGCTGCGCCAGAGCCGGTTCATCGCCTCAAGGTGGTCGAGGAGGTCGTGGGTGGCGCCGGCCCCGTCGACCCGGATGAGGATCTTGCGGCGATAGGGCAGGGGCAGCTGGGCGATCGCGGCGCCGAGGACCCGGATGTGATCGGCGACCGTGTTGGATCCGGCGTTACCCGGACGCAGCAGCATCGCCAGGGCCTCGCCGGTGTTCGCGCACCACCCACCGAGGGGATGGAACCCGAAACCCTTCTTGAACGTGGCGGCCGCCCCCTGCTTGCCGGAGTGGGCGGTGATCAGGGTGGCGTCCAGGTCGATGACCACCCACCCTGACAGCAGTTTCCCGGCCACGCTCAGCCATGGGAATCCTTGCGGCCGGCGTTCGAGTAGATGCCAGACCCGGGCCCTGACCTTCGCCCTCGCCTTGCCGATGCGGGCCAGGCCCTTGTCGTCGAGGCCGGCCAGGGCCCGCCGCACGGTCGCTTCCGACGGCGGGTCACCGAAGACGAGGCTCTGATGGGCCAGCAGCCCGATGTCGGACATGCTCTTGGCGCCGAGGACGACCGCGACCGCGAGACAGACCAGAACGGTGCCCCGATCCCACCAGCCCGGCCCGTCGCGCCGGGGCAGCATCTTGTTCAATGCGCCGGTCAAACCCACCCGGTCCGCGCACGAACGCAGCAGGACCGCACCCGCATGACCGATAAGGGCCTTGCCGCCCGAGGCGATGACCAGCCGCTGATCCCACCCGCTACTCTTACTCACCAGAAAGGTGCACCTTATTCTGCTGTGGACATGGCGTAGACACCCACATCCTTGCAGGTCAGGCGCACCTTTCCTTTATCGCCCTCGATGCACGCCATTCAGTCTGAATAGCCAGGGTC
>NZ_JBFAYF010000162.1:0-1670 GCF_040681165.1 Actinoplanes sp. NPDC051851
GGCTCTGTCACAAAGTTGGTGATCGCTGCCGGTCGATGGTAGATCCATCCGGTGTCCGGAGTGGATCTTCTGCGGGTGTTGCTGCCGCACTTGTCCGACGTGTCGATCACCGATGTGGTGGCCAAGGGCACGTCGGTGCGAGTGTTCGCGCGAACCAGCAGCTCAACCGCGGTCTGCCCGATCTGCGCGACGCCGTCACGGCGGGTCCACAGCCGCTACGAACGTCGACTGCTCGACGCCGCGCTCGCCGGCAGGGAGACCGTGCTCCATCTTCGAGTCCGGCGTTTCTTCTGCACCACAGCCGACTGCGAACGAAAGGTCTTCGTCGAACAGGTCGACGGAGTCACCACCCGCGGCGCGAAGATCAGCACCGGCGCGCGGGGCCTGCTCGAACGGGTCGCGCTGGCCTTGGGCGGCCGTGCCGGCGCCCGCCTGGCGGCCCGGCTCGGTCTCTGCGCGGGCCGGATGACCCTGCTCCGCGCCATCCGCGCCATGCCGCTACCAGCGATTCCGGCCCTGACCGCGCTGGGCGTCGACGACTTCGCCCTGCGCCGCGGTCACCGCTACGGCACCGTCCTGGTCGACATGGGCACCCACCAGGTCATCGACGTCCTCGAAGACCGCACCGCCGCCACTCTCACGACCTGGCTCAACGAGCATCCCGGGATCGAGGTCATCTGCCGCGACCGGGCCGGCGCCTACTCCGAAGCTGCCACCACCGGTGCACCCGCCGCCCTGCAGGTCGCTGACCGCTGGCACCTCATGCACAACCTCTCCGAAGCCGTCTACCAGGCCGTCGCCGGGCACCGCCACTGTCTGCAACCCCCGCCCCGCCAACCGGTGACCGCCACACCGATCCTCACGACGACCGAGCCGGCCGACACGCCGATCGCCCGCCGCACCCGCGCCCGCCACGCCGAGATCCACGCCCTGATCGGGCAAGGCCACGGCGTCTACGCCACCGCCTCCCGGCTCGGCCTGGACCCCAAGACCGTGCGCCGCTACGCCGAAGTCACCGACCCCGAGCAGCTGATCAGCGACCGTGGCACCAGCCGTGACAGCATCGTCGACACCTTCAAGCCCTACCTACTGCAACGCTGCACCGACGGGATCACCGGCACCAACCAGCTCCTCGCCGAAATCCGCTCGCAGGGCTACACCGGCAGCGAACGCACCCTGCGTCGCTGGCTCCTCACCATCCGTGGCAGCAACGCCGCCGTACCGCCGCCCCCGCCGATCCCCAAAGCCCGCGAGATCACCGGCTGGATCATGCGCCCGACCAGCAAAACCACCACCGAGAACCTGGAGCAACTCCAACGCTTCTGTGAGATCTGCCCCGACCTCGGCACCATCCGCGACCTCGCCCGCGGCTTCACCGACCTGCTACGCACCCGCGGCGGCAACCACCTGGACGCCTGGACCACCCGAGCCGAGCAAGAGTCGATCCCGCAGATCCGCTCGTTCGCCAACGGCCTTCGCAAGGACTGGGCCGCCGTCACCGCCGGACTCACCACGTCCTGGAGCTCCGGCCCCGTCGAAGGCGCCGTGAACAGGATCAAGATGCTGAAAAGACAGATGTATGGCCGCGCGAACACCGATTTGCTCCGCCACCGGATCATCCTGGCCGACTGACATCAACAACCACCGATCACCACGGCCGTGCCAGAGCC
>NZ_JBFAYF010000164.1:0-1663 GCF_040681165.1 Actinoplanes sp. NPDC051851
TCTGTGTAATTGATCGGCTTCCATGTCGAGGAGTACACAAGTGACCATGACTAGTGATCAGATGGCCGGACCGTTGGGTGCGGCGGTGGCTGGTCCGGGCGGGTCTGCCCGGGAGACGGTGAACGGCATGATCGAGGCCGGCCTGCTCGATGACCTGATGGACCGGGTCGACGAGGGCGGGCTGATGCTGACCGGTGAGGGCGGCCTGCTGCCGGAGTTGGTCAAGGCGGTGCTGGAGCGTGGGCTGGCGGCGGAGCTGACCGGGCATCTGGGTTACGAGAAGCACGACCCGGCCGGGCGGGGCAGCCCGAACTCGCGCAACGGGCACAGCCCGAAGACCCTGGCCACCGAGGTCGGGGAGGTGGCCCTGGCGGTGCCGCGGGACCGGGCCGGGACGTTCGAGCCGCGGCTGGTGCCCAAGGGATCGCGGCGGGCCGGCGGGCTGGACGACATGATCATCTCGCTGTATGCGGGCGGGATGACGGTCCGCGACATCGGCTACCACCTGCAGCGCACGCTCGGGACCGAGTTGTCGCATGACACCATCTCGAAGATCACCGATGCGGTGCTGGACGAGGTGAAGGCCTGGCAGACCCGGCCGCTGGAAGAGATCTACCCGATCATCTACCTCGATGCCCTCGTGGTGAAGGTCCGTGACGGGCACGCCGTCAAGAACCGGGCCGCGCACATCGCCGTCGGTGTCGACCTGGACGGGGTCAAACACGTCCTCGGGATCTGGGTCCAGGCCACCGAGGGCGCGAAGTTCTGGGCCGGGGTCTGCGCCGAGCTGCGCAACCGTGGCGTGCGGGACACGCTGATCGTGTGCTGTGACGGGCTGACCGGGTTCCCGGAGGCGATCGAGGCGACCTGGCCGCAGGCCACGGTCCAGACCTGCACGGTGCACCTGATCCGGGCCGCGATGCGGTTCGTGTCGTACACCGACCGCAAGAAGGTCGCCGCCGCCCTCAAGCCGATCTACACGGCGCCGACGGTGGAGGCGGCCGAGACCGAACTGCTCGCCTTCGCCGAGTCCGACCTGGGGAAACGGTATCCGGCCGCGGTCGCGACCTGGGAGAACGCGTGGGAGAGGTTCATCCCGTTCCTGGCGTTCCCACCCGCCCTGCGCAAGATCATCTACACGACCAACAGCATCGAGAGCCTGAACTTCCAGCTCCGCAAAGTGATCAAGAACCGCGGGCACTTCCCGAACGACGACGCCGCGATCAAGCTGCTCTGGCTGGCCATCCGCGACATCGAGGACAAACGCGCCCGAGCTCGCGCCAAGGAACAGGGCGCACCCCGCGGCCAGCGCAAGGCCGCCGGACGGCTCGTCGAAGGCGCCACCGTGCACGGCTGGAAAGCCGCCCTCGGCGCCCTCGCCCTGGCCTACCCCGACCGGCTCGCGCCCTACCTGTGAGGACCCAGGAAATGACCGACTGGACGAACCACCACCCGCCGCACGACCACCCCGACTTCGACGCCTACCTCGACAGCCTCACCGACGACGACATCGCCGCCATCAACCACACCATCCCGCAGAGCACCGACGTCGAGGACCGGCTGCACGATCTCGAGAAGCACCCAAACGCCGAACCCAACACCTGATAACGATCTCCACCATCAATGAATCCAGATCAACTTACACAGACAACTTGACAAGCTC
>NZ_JBFAYF010000165.1:0-1635 GCF_040681165.1 Actinoplanes sp. NPDC051851
GACGCGGCCCTGGTCGCCGCCGCGACGCTGGCCGACCGGTACATCTCGGACCGGTTCCTGCCGGACAAGGCGATCGACCTGATCGACGAGGCCGGCGCGCGGATGCGGATCCGCCGGATGACCGCGCCGCCGGACCTGCGTGACTTCGACGACCGCATCGCCCAGGTGCGCCGCGACAAGGAGTCCGCGATCGATGCGCAGGACTTCGAGCGCGCCGCCCAGCTCCGCGACGACGAGAAACAGCAGCTCAACCGCCGGGCGCAGCGCGAACGGGAGTGGAAGGCCGGCGATCTCGACGTGGTCTCCGAGGTCGACGAGGACCAGATCGCCGAGGTGCTCGCCAACTGGACCGGCATCCCCGTCTACAAGCTGACCGAGGAGGAGACCACCCGGCTGCTCCGGATGGAGGACGAACTGCACAAGCGGGTCATCGGGCAGGAGGACGCCGTCCAGGCCGTCTCCAAGGCGATCCGGCGTACCAGAGCGGGGTTGAAGGATCCTAAGAGGCCGTCGGGGTCCTTCATCTTCGCCGGGCCCTCGGGTGTCGGAAAGACCGAATTGTCGAAGGCGCTCGCGGAATTCCTGTTCGGCAGCGAGGACGCGCTGATCCAGCTGGACATGTCCGAGTTCCACGACCGCTACACCGTGTCCCGCCTGGTCGGCGCGCCGCCCGGCTACGTCGGCTACGACGAGGGTGGCCAGCTGACCGAGAAGGTTCGCCGCAAGCCGTTCAGCGTGGTGCTCTTCGACGAGATCGAGAAGGCCAACCCGGACGTCTTCAACACGCTGCTGCAGATCCTCGAGGACGGCCACCTGACCGACGGCCAGGGCCGCGTCGTCGACTTCAAGAACACGGTGATCATCCTGACCACCAACCTGGGCACCCGGGACGTGGCCAAGGTGGTGTCGCTGGGCTTCCAGGCGTCCGAGGACACCGAGTCCAACTACGACCGGATGAAGACCAAGGTGAACGACGAGCTCAAACGGCACTTCCGCCCCGAGTTCCTGAACCGCATCGACGACACGATCGTCTTCCACCAGCTGCGCGAACCCGAGATCCTGCAGATCGTCGACATCTTCGCCACCCGCATCGAGACCCAGCTCCGCAACCGCGACATGGGCCTGGAGCTGACCGACAACGCCAAGCTCTACCTGGCGAACAAGGGTTTCGACCCGGTGATGGGTGCCCGCCCGCTGCGCCGGGTGATCCAGCGCGACCTGGAGGACGCGCTCTCCGAGCAGATCCTGTTCAGCTCCCTGCAGCCCGGCCAGGTCGTGACGGTCGACTGCGACGGCGACCCGGCGAACGTGACCACGTCCAAGCTCACCTTCCAGGCGGGAGTCGCCGTGCCCGCCGATTAGCCCCGCGCCCCACCCCACGCGCACGCCCCCGTGACGGGGCGCCCACCCGAACACTCGCCGCCCGCGGATCGTCGGCTCCGCCTGCCAGGGCTCGTTCGTGGACCGGCCGGGCGGTACCCCGCGAGCGGTGAGCCGGCGGACCAGGGCGCGTCAGCCGGTCGGAGCGACGATGTACCAATTCCCCCGGACGTAGTGCACCTCCGGCGCCCACGCCTCCCCCCGCTTCCCGAACTCGGTGTCCGTCCAGTACTCCTGCCACGGCGCCACCACGGT
>NZ_JBFAYF010000166.1:0-1516 GCF_040681165.1 Actinoplanes sp. NPDC051851
CTAGTACGGCAGCCGCCATTTGCTAGTTGGCCAGGGAATACTCTCGGTTGAGTCGGGTGCGTTGGTGGAACCAGCGTGCTCGGGCTTGGTGGCGGCGCCGCCAGTTACGCCAGTGGGTGTCGTGGTCGGCGGGTTTTGGCTGGTGCCAGGTCGTGGCGAGTAGGCGTGCGGTTTCGGGGATGGTCAGCGGGATCATGCCGGGCTCGGCGGGTGGCCGCTGATCGGGTGTGTTCGGTGGTGGGGCTTGGGTGTCGGTGCGGGTTTTGAGGCGGGCGGCGGCGATCGCGCAGATGGCCAGGGCGGTCATGACCAGCACGGTGTGCCGGTTGATCGCGGTGTGCAGCCGGGCTTGGCATTGATCGAGGCCGAAGGAGTCCTTGCTGAACTCGAACGTCTCCTCGACCGGCCAGCGCAGCCCGGCAGCCCGCACGAGTCTGGCCAGGGTCAACGGTTGCCCTTGCGGGACGTAGCAGTAGTGGAAGGCCAGGTCACCGCTGGTGAGGTGACGGCGTACCAGTAGGTGGTGCCGGGGTGAGACGGTGGCGATCCACGCCCACCCGTACCAGCGTTGTCCCTTCGAGCCGGTGCCGGCCGAGCGGGTCTGCCACCGCGGTTCGTCGGTGGCGAGCAGGGCGACGGCCTGGGTGCAGGTCATCCGGGTTTCCGGGTTCAGGGTGAGCATGAAGTTCGAGGCGACGCGGAGCACGTAGGCCTGCTGCCGGTCTTCGAAGAACTCGCGGAGCTGGGTGCAGTTGCCGTAGACCTCGTCGCCGCAGGCGAAATCGAAGACGACGCCGTCAGCGTATGCGTCGGTGCACAGGTCGATGGCCACCTGCCCTTTGGTCCGAAATGCCAGCCCGTCGGCGATGCCCATTCCCGCCGCGGTGCCCGGGTCGTCGAGGTGCTCGGCCGGGATCCACTGCCGGGCGGCGATCAGCGCATGCCCGACATGTTCGCGTACGTAGGCCAGGTGCACCGTGTTGATGCCGTTCGCGAGCCGGCCGGCACAGCCCATGTACTGCCGTTTCACCCCGCACGTCGCCGTGCCCTGTTTGGCCTGGCCGGTCTCGTCGAGCGCGGCGATCCGCAGCCCCCGCCGCGTGCGGCGCCCGGCTACGGCGTCCAGGCCGGTCACGGCGAACCGGCGTACCTGACTCATTGCCGCCCGCCCGTCCCACACCGCGCGGTTCAGCAGCCTCTGGGTGCGATCCGGCGTCCGGTCCCCGGTCTGCTGCGCGATCGTCCACCCGTTGCGTTTCGGGATCTCGCTGACCAGCGCTGATACGTACCGGCCCGCGTGCTGCCAGGTCTGTGTCCGGGCGAAACACGACCGTAGCCGCTCCAGCAGCTCACCCGCCGTCGAGGCCGTCCGGGCAGCCTCTATCCTGGCAGCAGCAGCCGCCTTCGATCTTGTAGTTCTCACAAACACATGATCAACAGGCGGCTGCGTCCATGTTGGACCCCGCCCCCACCACATCCCAGCAGGTCAGACTGCTAATGGCGGCTGCCGTACTAG
>NZ_JBFAYF010000167.1:0-1496 GCF_040681165.1 Actinoplanes sp. NPDC051851
TCTTCGCCACCGCGGCAGTATCCACGGCGTCAGTTGTCATGGTCATCAGATGCGTCTCCTTGATCAGGAGTTACACCGTTATTTGTACAGTCCCCACACCCGCGACTACGGCAACCAGTTCACCTTCTGATCGGCCCCGGTGGCGGCGTTCCGGCCGGAGCGCCGCCACCGGTCGTCGCGGGAACGTCTTCGGCCACCGCGGCGTCCGCTCACGCACTCCAGGAGCGGTATCGGGACACGGCCGCGTGCCCGGGGGCGAACGGCTGGCGATCGGCTGGCGATCGGCTGGCGATCCGGGGTGCCTCAGTGTGGTCGGCTGGCGATCCGGGGTGCCTCGGGCCGTCCGATTGCAAGGCCACGCAGTTAAGGGTTTTGGTGGGTTGTCATCGCTCTTGTGGGTGATGCGGTGAAGTGGCCTCGGTGGGGTCTGGTGATGTAGTGGTGTTTGACCATGTCGTGGAGTTTGTTGCGGGCTTTTCGGTAGTCGAGGTTGGCGTGTGTGGCGATGTCGCGGATGCTTCGTGGCTGGTCGGGGGTGTTTTTCAGGTAGTCGAGGATGGTTTGGGACAGTGCGCCGGGGGGTCTGCGGTGGTGGGGCCGGCTGCGGGTGGCTGGTTTCGGGGTGTGGGTGCGGGTGTGGATGGTGTAGGTGCGGCTGGTGACGGGAGTGCTGGTGGCGGGTCGGGGGTCGTTGCGGGATGTGCTGGCGTAACGCGAGGTCGCGCATTTGACCTTGCGTTTGCTGAGGCGGTCTCGGCGTTCGGATAGCGTGTTGCGGCTGTCGGTGCCGATCAGGGTGGGTTCGTGGTGGGCGTGAAGGATACCGGCGGCGTTTATGACCTGGTTGCGGGCGTTTTCCAGGGCTTTGGTGAAGCTGGACCGGTCGGGGTCGGTGCCGGGTAGGTGTTCGGCTGCTTCGACGATCGCGGCGCGGATCATCTGGTAGAGGGTGAGCAGGGCCCAGAGTTCCTGTTGCAGTCCGGAGGGGGTGCCTGAGCGCAGGACCCGGCCGGTGAACAGGGTGTGTTTGAGTGCGTAGAACGCTGATTCGATCTCCCAGCGTTCGTGGTAGAGCTGCATCAGCGTTGTGGCGGGGTGGGTCTGGTGGTCGAGCAGTGTGGTCGCCAGCCGGTAGCGGGCGGTGATCGTGCTGCCGTCGATCGCGGTGGTGGTGATCGTTGCTTCGATGATGCGTAGTCGCAGGTCATCGAAGCGGGTCAGGTAAGAGCCGTCGGGCAGCGTGGTGTGTACCCGGGGCCGGCGGTTACTGGCGATCCGGACCAGGAACTGTGCTCCGGTGGCGGCGATCTGGGCCAGGAAGGCATTGCCGTCGAATCCTCGATCGGCCAGGACCAGCATGTCCGGGGTGAGCAGGTGCAGCAGCCGGCGGGCGTAGCCGGGGGGCGTGTCTGATGGTCTGTGTAATTGATCGGCTTCCATGTCGAGGAGTACACAAGTGACCATGACTAGTGATCAGATGGCCGGACCGTTGGGTG
>NZ_JBFAYF010000168.1:0-1486 GCF_040681165.1 Actinoplanes sp. NPDC051851
CGGAACCTGTCAAGTCAACTGAGACAGTTTCTTGATTTTGTTTAGCTTTGTGCTGGTGGAAGGCTCGTCGCCGTTGTGATGGTGGCCTGGCCGGGGTCGATGTCGTCTGGTTTGTTGATCCATGCCCGATCCGGGAGGCGAGGCGGCTGCGGACGACGGCGCCCGAACCGTTGCGGGTGGGCTGCCCAGGCGGCGTCGAGGGTGCGTTGCCGCTGTTGGCGGATCTGCCCGGCGGTGCCGTGATGGACCGACGCCGGGGTGTGCAGGCCGATCCCGGAATGCCGGTGCTCATGGTTGTAGTACGTGTAGAACGCCTCGCAGTGCTGCCGGGCGTGCTGGATCGACCCGAACCGCTCGGGGAACGTCGGGTCGTACTTGAGTGTCTTGAAACTCGCCTCGATGAACGGGTTGTCGTTGGAGGTTTTCGGCCGGCTGTGACTGCGGCCGATCTTCAGATCGGTCAGCAGCTGCGTCACCGTTTTGCTGGTCATCGCCGCACCCCGGTCGGCGTGCACTATCAGCTGGTCCGGGTTGACGCGTTCGCGGGCCGCCGCGTCGGCGATCAGTGCCTCGGCGAGCTGTCCGTCCTCGTAGCCGGCGACCAGGTGGCCGACGACGTAGCGCGACCAGATGTCGATCACCGTGTAGAGATGGAACCAGACGCCCCGGTCCGGGCCGCGCAGCTTGGTGATGTCCCAGGACCACACCTGGTTCGCCGCGTCCGCCACGAGTTCGGGTTTGGTCCGGGCCGGATGCTGCGCTTGGGCCCGTCGTTCGCCGGTCTGGCCGGCGGCGCGCAGGATCCGATACATCGTGGACTCCGAGCACCACCAGCGGCCCTCGTCGAGCTCCCGGGCCCACACCTGCGCGGGCGCCAGATCGGCGTATTCGGGCCGGTTCAGCAGTTGCAGCACCTGCTCGCGCTCGGCCTGCGACAGCGCCGACGGCGGCGGTTTACGTGGTGCCCGCGGCCGTGAGACCAGCGGTGGCGTGCGCTGCCGATAAAGCGTCGCCCGCGACAGGCCAGTCAGCCGGCACGCGGGCGCAACACCCCAGACCTCGGTCAGCGCCGCCTGGGCCTCGGCGAGGACGGCGTCGGCGTCGGCGCGGTGTCCGCGCTCTCGGAGAGCAGTTCCAAGAGCGCGTGTGCTTTTCCCATGATCTGCAGGGCGGTCTCGGTCTTGGCGAGCTTGGCCTGCAGGCGAGCGTTCTCGCGCTGAAGGCGGGCAAGTTCGGCGTTCTCGGTTTTCTTCGCCGCCCGCGCGGCCGATTGCCGCCGGTCCGTCAGGCCGGCCGCGGCTCCGGCGTCACGGGCCTTGCGCCAGTCGAGAATGTGTGAGCCGTAGAGTCGTTCCCGGCGCAGGATCGCCCCGCGAGTCGCCGCGTCCGGCGCCGACTCGTACTCGTCCAGGATCCTCGCCTTGAACTCTGCGGTGAATGTCCGCCGCTGGGGCCGGGCGTCCGGATCCGAGTTCTCGTGGGGCTT
>NZ_JBFAYF010000169.1:0-1486 GCF_040681165.1 Actinoplanes sp. NPDC051851
CGGAACCTGTCAAGTCCAGCGAGACATTTTCTTGATTTTGTTTAGCTTTCTGCTGTTGGTTGCCTTGTCATCGGCGGGTCGGGGGCCTGGTCCTCGTCATGGTTGTCGGGTTTGTTGATCCATGCCCGGTCCGGTAGCTGTGGTGGCCGGGGTCGGCGGCGGCCGAACCGTTCGGGATGCGCGGCCCAGGCGGCGTCGAGGGTATGTTGCCGCTGCTGGCGGATCTGTCCGGCAGTGCCGTGATGGACCGATGCCGGGGTGTGCAGGCCGATCCCGGAGTGCCGGTGCTCATGGTTGTAGTAGGTGTAGAACGCTTCGCAGTGCTGCCGGGCGTGCTGGATCGACCCGAATCGCTGCGGGAACGTCGGGTCGTACTTGAGCGTCTTGAAGCTGGCCTCGATATACGGGTTGTCGTTGGACGTCTTCGGCCGGCTGTGACTGCGTCCGATCTTCAGATCGGTCAGTAGCTGCGTCACCGTTTTGCTGGTCATCGCAGCGCCGCGGTCGGCGTGCACGGTTAGCTGATCCGGGTCGACGCGTTCGCGGGCGGCGGCGTCGGCGATCAAGGCCTCGGCGAGCTGCCCGTCCTCGTAGCCGGCGACCAGATGCCCGACGACGTAGCGGGACCAGATGTCGATCACCGTGTACAGGTGGAACCAGACCCCTTTGACCGGGCCACGCAGCTTCGTGATGTCCCAGGACCACACCTGGTTCGCCGCATCCGCCACCAGTTCGGGCTTGGTCCGGGCCGGGTGCGTGGCCTGGCTGCGGCGTTCACCGGACTGCCCGGCGGCGCGCAGGATCCGGTACATGGTGGACTCCGAGCACCACCAGCGGCCCTCGTCGAGCTCGCGGGCCCAGACCTGTGCCGGTGCCAGATCGGCGTATTCAGGCCGGTTCAACAGCTGCAACACCTGCTCCCGCTCGGCCTGCGACAACGCGGACGGCGGTGGCTTGCGCGGCGTGCGCGGCTTCGGTTCGGCGGGCGGATTGCGGCGCCGATACAGCGTTGCCCGTGACAGGCCGGTCAGCCGGCACGCGGGCGCCACGCCCCAGGCCTCGGTCAGCGCCTGCTGCGCCTCGGCGAGGACGGGTTCGGCGTCGGCGCGATATCCGCGCTCTCGGAGAGCAGTTCCAAGAGCGCGTGTGCTTTTCCCATGATCTGCAGGGCGGTCTCGGTCTTGGCGAGCTTGGCCTGAAGGCGTGCGTTCTCGCGCTGAAGGCGGGCGAGTTCGGCGTGTTCGGCCTTCTTCGCCGCCCGCGCGGCCGATTGCCGCCGGTCCGTCAGGCCGGCCGTGGCTCCGGCGTCGCGGGCCTTACGCCAATCGAGAATGTGTGAGCCATAGAGCCGTTCCCGGCGCAGAATCGCCCCGCGAGCCGCCGAATCCGGTGCCGACTCGTACTCGTCCAGGATCCTCGCCTTGAACTCTGCGGTGAATGTCCGCCGCTGGGGCCGGGCGTCCGGATCCGAGTTCTCGTGGGGCTT
>NZ_JBFAYF010000170.1:0-1482 GCF_040681165.1 Actinoplanes sp. NPDC051851
CGGTGAGCCCGTCACCGTCCAACCCGGCGAACAGCCCTTCTAACCAGCACAACTCGAAAGATCAGCCGTTACACCACTTCCGGGGACTTGACCGGTCACCGGCTGGCGGTTCTGGTCATTGAGCCTGCCGGCATGTGATCCGCGCGTTCCGGATGTGCTCCGTGGATCGGATCGCCCTGCTGGTGACACGCCTGGTCGCTGGTGGGCAGTGTTGGGCACCGGTGGTCACCCGTGGTCAGCGGCGGGTCGGGTAGCATGAGCAACCGCGCCCTCGTAGCTCAGGGGATAGAGCATCGGTTTCCTAAACCTATCGGTACATTTCTTTCCCAGGCTTTTGACCTGGTCTTTTGCTGTTTCTGTGGGCGGTTTTGGGTCGCAAACAGGGGGCGTGTGCTCGGCGGGTCCCAGTAATCATCGTCCTATTCGGATTTTTATTGAGTGCCTGACCGGGCTCCAGACAGACTATGGATGAAATCGCCGGCGGTCCGCCGTCGGCGAGGATCTCAACCACTCGCGGCACGCGTACTTCGAGGCGAAGCTGGCGCCGCCAGCGCTGGCGGTCCGCCGTCGGCGAGGATCTCAACATGAAAGCGGTGGCCGGATCGCCGGGGATTGCGCGGCCCCAGCGCCGACGGACCGCCGTCGGAGAGGATCTCAACGAGGTCCTGCTCGGTGTCGCACCGGACCACCCGATGCCAGCGCCGACGGACCGCCGTCGGCGAGGATCTCAACCTCCTGGTCTTCCAGGAGAAGGCGGCGCCGTACCTGGCCAGCGCCGACGGACCGCGGTCGGCGAGGATCTCAACAGCGACCCAGCCCTCGCCGGTGCCTACCTGGCAGCCACCAGCGCCGACGGGCCGCCGTCGGCGAGGATCTCAACCAGAAGTTGGCCTGCTGCTGCACGGTCATCTGCTCGCCAGCGCCGACGGATCGCCGTCGGCGAGGATCTCAACATGGTCATCGACGGCCTGCGATACATGGCCGCTTTCGTCAGCGTCGGCGGTCTGCCGTCGGCGAGGATCTCAACGCCGACACCGGCTGGGAGCCGGCCGCTGTCTCGTGCCCCAGCGCTGGCGGTTCGCCGTCGGCGAGGATCTCAACGTGTCGTCCACGATCACCTGTACGTCCGGGCGTTCGGCCAGCGCCGGCGGTCTGCTGTCGGCGAGGATCTCAACCGGTACCGGGGGCACCAGGCTGGCCTGCGACGACCTCCCAGCGTCGGTGCTCCGCCGTCGGTGAGGATCTCAACACCGTGGCCGGCCGGCCTATCCTGGTTGTTCAGGTCGGCCAGCGTCGGCTGACCTGTACTTCCGCTCGTAGCGGGGACAGGATTTGAAACTACGACCCAAGATTTATGAGCCCGGCGCGCCGGCCATGAACGACCAGTGCCGACGGACTGCCGTCGGCGAGGATCTCAACGACGGCGGCAAGAGCGACGACGACACCGCGCTGGTCCAGCGCCGACGAGCCGCCGTCGGCGAG
>NZ_JBFAYF010000171.1:0-1414 GCF_040681165.1 Actinoplanes sp. NPDC051851
GATTTCGTAACCCGAAGAACCAGCGGCTACGGACCCGTACCGCTACCACCCGCCGCCACCGCGGACACCTCAACCCCGCTTAAATTCGAAGAGCCCGCATCACAGCCAGGTAGATGCTCCGCGTCGCGAGCTCGGCCTGCCGGTCGAGCTCTTGCAGATAGAAGACGTCTGTCGCGGCTTGCCGAGCCTCGTCACTAGCGAATCCCAGGGTGAACATGGGCAGTCGCTTTTGGTTGGTCACCACGCCATTATGTGATTCGGTGTACCTACCGGCAACTGGCATTTCACCGCCGCGAGACATTAGGGCGAGGCCGTGTTCCGCGTTACCTGCCTGGTGGCATCGGTGCCGTTTGGCTGCGAGCCAATACGGTGATGCCCTCGTCTATCACCGGTCGAGGGCGAAGACCTGCCTCTCGCCCCTGATCCACTCTCTCCGAGGCAGGTCAGGGGCGAGAGGCCGGGATGGTCCTGACCCCGGTGCTGATGACCAGCACCGTGCAGATGGGACAGGTCGCGCTGCGCCTGACCCGCCACGGCTACCAGCGCCACGTGCTGGAGAACCGCGACATCGTCACGGTGGCCACCGGATGAGCCTTGTCGCGCCTCCCGAACCGACACTGCGTTCCTGGTCCGCCACCATCCTTGCCGTCTCCCGGCAGCACTGGCGTCCGGTGTTGCTGGTCACCGGATTCTCCGTCTCCGTGCCGCTGGGGCTCGTCGAACTGAGCCGGACCGCGCTCGGCCCCTGGGCGCGCCGGGCGCGCCGGCCGCGATACTGCTCGCCGCTCTCGAACTCGTCGTGACCGTGGTGATCGGGTCGATCGGCTGGGCCGGCGGCGTCCGACTGATCACAGGGCCCTCCAGGATCGGTGTACGGGAGGCCTACCGGCACAGGCGCTACCGCCTGCGGTCGCTGGGACCATGGACGGCCGCCGCTGGGCTGCCACTGACTGCAGGACTGGCCGCGCTCCTGGTTACTGGCATCTACCTGCTCTTCGCGCTCAGCCTGTTCAGCTTCGTTGCCCTGTTCGAACTCGGCCACAATCCGATCCGGCGATCGACGCCCCGATCCGCGACCGGCGGCTCCTCATCCGCTGGGCCATCCTCGCGGGTGTCGTTGTCGCCTTCGAGATCGCGCTGGGCAGGATCTTCGAGGCGACAGCGTGTGCTGTTCAGTGACCCGGGGTTCGGACCCAGCGGGGACACGACACAGGATGCGATCCTTGACGCCGTGCACACCGCGGCCGGCGCGCCCACCTTGGCGTTCCTCTTGATCGGTTTGTCCGTCACCTATGCGGAGCTGCGCAGTCGACGTTCTGCCTAGACGAGTGATGACTGGGGTCACCTGCGTGGACGTGGGTGGTTGCTGAGTGAACAGATGAGGGTCTCCAAGATCGACGTTGCTGAGCAACGA
>NZ_JBFAYF010000172.1:0-1378 GCF_040681165.1 Actinoplanes sp. NPDC051851
GACCAGCCACCGCCGCACCCAACGGTCCGGCCATCTGATCACTAGTCATGGTCACTTGTGTACTCCTCGACATGGAAGCCGATCAATTACACAGAGCATCAGACACGCCCGGTTGGCCCAAGAGCTCGCCGACCTCAAGACCGCACACCAAGACCTCGCCGACGACATCGCGAAGTACAAGGCCAACACCGGCATCGACTCAGCCGACGCCGGAGCGACAGCACCCGAGCCAGCGAAGCCGCGACGCGCCCGCAAGCCGACCAAGTAGCCGCACCAGGGACCACCACCCCGGCACCGACACAGTGGCCGATTGGCTAAGAAAAGCTATACGTAATCAAGAAGCGGCCCGGCATACGCCGGACCGCGCGCACGCGCTCAAGGCCTACGGCCCCGCGCGCACGCCAGGCTGAACCGTGCCAACGCTCGATTCACCCATGACCGGCCGCAGACAGAACATCGACATCCGGCACTCGGCGGGTCTACCCACCCTAGGATCGATAGTTACGTATGCGCATGATCGAATGACATCAGCCGTGACAGCAACGCGGCCGCACGCCGACGTCCGTACAGGCACCCCAGCGCCACATACAACCAGTTCGCGGCAGCCGTGTCGCACATTTTGATCCGCAGATAACGCGGAATTCCACGAATCCACTCGCAGCGCTCCCGGACCCGCCACCCCCACGACCCGCTCAACAATTTCCACGAGTTCTTTGGCGATTCGCAACTCCCCAATCGACCCGGCCCCCAAGCCGACAATTTCCGACAAAAGGCGGTCGAATACGAATCCATCCCGGACTTTTGTGTCGTCCTTAAGAATTACTACACAAGAAGCCCTCAAAAAGCGACTCCATTGCCCATCACACTCCGCAACAATTTCCGTTCAACAATCCATTAATCGCTTACTAGCTTGAAGTCACTTCTAGTGAAACCATATTCGTCAGGCACTACCCAGCAACTGTAGCGGCGCCCCACAAGTGTCGATTCATCGACACCCAAATTATGCGCCAGCATCGAAGCGTCCGTCTTGCGGATCCTCGCTTCTACGTCCGCTTGACGGACTTCCACGAGTCCACCACGCCTACCGACGACGACGTACTCGACTCTCCTGCCATCCTCTGCACCATGTCCGTCAGCGCTGTGTCCATCCTCCATAGGCCGCCCACAAATGCCACAGAGGGGAACATTTGGTGACATTTCTTGAGATGGCATATCCATTCCCATCAGACTTCTCTGACTCCAACATCCAACAATAGATCATCTGTGCGACCGCTAGACACCTTGTAACTAATCAGGTCGGTCGTTTCGGGCCGGTTTGATCTTGGTGGGGTTGTTGGGCAGGATGTCCGGGTGTCCGAGATGCCGTCCATCGTGGAGT
>NZ_JBFAYF010000173.1:0-1263 GCF_040681165.1 Actinoplanes sp. NPDC051851
CGTCGACCACCCGGCCGTCGGCGAACAACCCGGCGCACGCCGGCAGCGAGGCCCGTGCCTCCGCCGCGATGATCGCCGCGTCGGCCCGCATCCTGTGCTGGTAGTACCGCCGCGCGAGCCCGGCGGACACGGCGAGGCCCACGACCAGCACGATCAGCGCGACCAGGAGGCGCGTGCGGCTGGGACGCGGAATGCCGCCCGGCGGCGGAGTGGTCATCGTGATCCCCCGAGGTCGATGTCTGCCTCAAGGTCATACCGTAGTGCAGCAACCGGCCCCTCACGGCTCAGGCGAGCTCGAACTCCCCTGTGTCGATACGATGTGCGCCGGATCTACGTGCGCTCGTGAAGGAGCCGTGGTGAGCAGCGAAGACGTGCGACCCAAAGTGGACTGTACGGTTCCCCATCCGGCGCGGCGCTACGACTACTGGCTCGGGGGCAAGGACAACTTCCAGGTCGACCGGGATGCGGCGGACGCGATCGAGAAGCAGTTCCCCACGGTCCGGCTGCTCGCTCAGGAGAACCGGTGGTTCCTGCACCGCAGCGTGCGGTACGCCGCCCGGGAGCTCGGCATCCGCCAGTTCCTGGACATCGGCACCGGCATCCCGACCAGCCCCAACACCCACCAGGTCGCGCAGGAGATCGATCCCGCCGCCCGGATCGTGTACGTGGACAACGACCCGCTCGTGCTCGCCCACGCCCGCGCCCTGATGACCGGCACCCCGCAGGGCCGGACCGCCTACCTCGACGCCGACCTGCGCGACCCGGGCGGGATCCTGCACCACGCGGACACCGCCGCCACGCTGGACCTCACCCGGCCGGTGGCGTTGATGATGCTCGCGGTGCTGCACTTCATCCGGGACGAGGAGAACCCTCGTGCCATCGTCGACACCCTGATCGACGCCCTCCCGCACGGCAGCCTGGTCGTCATCTCGCACGGCACACCGGAGCACGTGACCGCGGAACAGGCCGCCAGAATCGGCCGGGCCGACCCCAGCGGTGCTCGGGTGCGTTCCGGAACCGAGCTGGCCGCCCTCTTCGCCCGCCCCGACCTGCACCTCGTCGCGCCGGTCGCCTCGATCTCCGAGTGGTGGCCGGAGGCCGCGCCCCAGCCCCGCCCGTCCGTCGCCGACGTGGCGATGAACGGCCTGGTGGCCCGGGTCGTCCGCGACTGATCCCGGCCGCGCCACCGACGGCGAGCACCGCGATACCGGTGCAGAGCACGAGCAGTCCCGAGGCGGCCTGGGCGGGGTTCGCGCCGACCGC
>NZ_JBFAYF010000174.1:0-1254 GCF_040681165.1 Actinoplanes sp. NPDC051851
CCCAACCCTAAATACTCCTTAGTGACCGATAGTGAACCAGTACCGTGAGGGAAAGGTGAAAAGAACCCCGAGAGGGGAGTGAAATAGCACCTGAAACCGTGTGCCTACAAGAAGTTCGAGCCCGTTAATGGGTGAGAGCGTGCCTTTTGTAGAATGAACCGGCGAGTTACGTTATGATGCGAGGTTAAGTTGAAGAGACGGAGCCGTAGGGAAACCGAGTCTGAATAGGGCGACTTAGTATCATGATGTAGACCCGAAACCTAGTGACCTATCCATGAGCAGGGTGAAGGTGTGGTAAGACGCACTGGAGGCCCGAACCAGGACACGTTGAAAAGTGTTTGGATGACTTGTGGATAGCGGAGAAATTCCAAACGAACTGGGAGATAGCTGGTTCTCTCCGAAATAGCTTTAGGGCTAGCGTCGAAATGTAAGTGTATTGGAGGTAGAGCACTGTTTGGGTGAGGGGTCCGTCTAGGATTACCAATCTCAGATAAACTCCGAATGCTAATACACATGTTCGGCAGTCAGACTGCGAGTGCTAAGATCCGTAGTCGAAAGGGAAACAGCCCAGACCAACAGCTAAGGTCCCAAAATATATGTTAAGTGGAAAAGGATGTGGGGTTGCACAGACAACTAGGATGTTAGCTCAGAAGCAGCTATCATTCAAAGAGTGCGTAATAGCTCACTAGTCGAGTGACCCTGCGCCGAAAATGTACCGGGGCTAAACATATTACCGAAGCTTTGGATTGATATTTTATCAATGGTAGGAGAGCGTTCTTAACCGCGATGAAGGTATACCGTGAGGAGTGCTGGAGCGTTAAGAAGTGAGAATGCCGGTATGAGTAGCGCAAGATAAGTGAGAATCTTATCCACCGTAAGACTAAGGTTTCCAGGGGAAGGCTCGTCCGCCCTGGGTTAGTCGGGACCTAAGGCGAGGCCGAAAGGCGTAGTCGATGGACAACTGGTTGATATTCCAGTACTAGATATGATCGTGATGGAGGGACGCAGTAGGCTAAGAGATGCCAGTTAATGGATTCTGGTCTAAGCAGTGAGGTGTGAGATGTGTCAAATGCATTTCTCTTTAACATTGAGCTGTGATGGGGAAGCAACTACGGTTGCGAACTCTCTGATGTCACACTGCCAAGAAAAGCTTCTAGCGTAAAGTCATATCTACCCGTACCGCAAACCGACACAGGTAGTCGAGGCGAGTAGCCTCAGGTGATCGAGAGAACTCTCGTTAAGGAACTCGGCAAA
>NZ_JBFAYF010000175.1:0-1156 GCF_040681165.1 Actinoplanes sp. NPDC051851
ATGGTACTGCACTCGGGAGGGTGTGGGAGAGTAGGACGCCGCCGGACTTAACTTCAGGAAAGGCCCACCCTTCGGGGTGGGCCTTTTTTGTTTTGAACCACTCTTCCCGACATCCTTCTCGGGCACCCCTTGCCGCGGAAGTGGGCAACCACCGACCCTTCAATGCCACCGCCCCGCAACGCGCAAGCGAGCACACCACCCACAACGCGCAAGCGAGCACCACCCACAATGCGCAAGCGAGCACCACCCACAATGCGCAAGCGAGCACCACCCACAATGCGCAAGCGAGCATCCCCCCGCAACCATCGCACCGCGGGGTCCGGGGGCTCGGCCCCCGGGCAGAAAGACGACCGCCCCCGGTCCGCGCTTTCCGCGGACAGGGGGCGGTGAAGGTCGTGGGCCGCCAGGGACTCGAACCCTGAACCTAAGGATTAAAAGTTTACGTCCCTCGAATTGGCAAACCTCAATTCGGGAAACGGGCGCTATTCGCTTACCGTCCGGTCCTGTCCGGCTACGTATCGCCCCGTCCGAGATAGCAAAATCAACTGCAGGCCCGCTCTCGGGCGCCGGAATCCGAGTCCGTCCTGGTGAGTGTCCGGCCAGGGTGCGGAGCATCCGAGCGACCACGGAGCGACCAGGCGTCCCGTCGGATGTCGGCGGAGCTCGTGCCGTGTGCCCGCTCTAGCAACGGATGGGTGTTCTCCGCTGCAACAAACGAATTCCCTCTAGCCCTGGACGGCGCGATGGTGAAGGTGATCCTTTATCGAGCCATCGGAGGCGGGTCATGGGCAGCAGCGAGGTGGAGGGCGTATTCCGTCGGTGTGGGTGTGTGGACCAGGCGACCGGCCGGCGCCTGGACGGCCGGTGTCCCCGGCTGACCGACCCAGGTCACGGGAGTTGGTACTTCAGCGTCCAGCTCCCCGGCGAGCCGGCAAACCGGCGGCGGTTCCGGCGCGGCGGCTACCGGACCGCCCGGCAGGCCCAGATCGCCCGAGCGCAGACCCTGAAGTCAGCCGAGACCGGGGCCAGCCCGCGGAAGGTCACGGTGGAGAAGTGGCTACGCGAGCTTGTCAAGTTGTCTGTGTAAGTTGATCTGGATTCATTGATGGTGGAGATCGTTATCAGGTGTTGGGTTCGGCGTTTGGGTGCTTCTCGA
>NZ_JBFAYF010000176.1:0-1146 GCF_040681165.1 Actinoplanes sp. NPDC051851
GGGTGTGCAGGGTGGCGGTCATCGTGGCGTCCGCAACGGTCGCCGTGGTGGTGGCCACGTTCGTGATCAGGTTCGGGTGTTCCCCGCGGCGGGGCCCGGCCGTGTGGTCGCTGGTGGTGCCGGTGGGTTCGGGTGGGTCGCAGGTTTCGGTGAAGTGGACTTTGTAGCCACGCCAGCTCATGCCGCGTTTGGTGCTGTAACGGGCGTCCAGGTCGAACGGGGAAGCGATTTTGTCTCTGGCGGGCGGGAGTCCGTCCCCTGTGGGGGCGGGGTCCCGCCGTCGTACCTCCTGTCGGCCGGTGCCGTCGGTGTCGCGGTGGAACTGCTGGATCCAGATCAGGCGTAACGTCTGCACCGCGGGTAGATGTGCCAGCCAGTGCGGGGCGTCGCGGTGGGTCACGGCCTCCAGCAGGTGGTAGCCGTCCCGGCCGTACTGGATCATCAACTCGTCGCGTCTGGTCCGGCTCTCGGGCAGTCGCATGCTGTCGATCCGGGCGCCGTAAACCTCGGCCCACGACGCGTCGATCACCGTGACCAGCCAGTCCGGCGCGGTCACGGACAGCGTTTCCAGAGCGGCACGCAGGGTTTCCCCGGCCAGTTCCAGACGGTTCAGTCCACGGATCGCGGCCAGGACATGGGTGGAATCGGTGCGCTGGCGGCCCTTCGGCTTGATCAGTTTCACCGTGATCAGGCGGTGCAGTAACTCGTCCAGGGCCAGAGCGGTCAGGTCGCCGTCGACGAGCCGGGACCGGAACTCGGAGAGCACGCTGGGATCGAAACCCGGATCATCGAGTTCCAGACCGAGCGCGTATTTCCAGGTGATCCGGTCCCGGACCGCCTCGGCGGCCTGCCGGTCGGTCAGGTTCTCCGTGAACTGCAGCACGGTGACGATCATCAACTGCGCCGGTGAGATCCCCGGCCGGCCCCGAACCCCGAACGCCGCCGCGAACCGGGCGTCCTGGTAGACCTGGCCCAGCTCATCACGGATCCGGGTCGCGAGATTCCCCTTCCGGACCGCCGCCCGGACCACCAACGCGGTCTGCTCCGGAACCTCAGGCCACGGCTTCGGCTGCATCGACATAACCACACAACCTACCCACCCAGTCCCACGAACGGACACCAGCACCGAATAAGCCAGCAGGGTCA
>NZ_JBFAYF010000177.1:0-1001 GCF_040681165.1 Actinoplanes sp. NPDC051851
CTGCCTTTTGCTTATAGTTCATTGAGTAGAAACGGTTCTGTTGCGAAGTTTGAAAATCAAACGCGCCCTCTCTGAACTCCAAATATCTTAGGCTGGTATTCCCATTAATACCTTGATTTCAGTAGACACCGAAAAGCCGAAGAGCGTTCCATTTCTTCGGTTCTTTTTATATATTCCTCGAATGGTCTCCATGCCCTTAATCGTGGAAGAGGCTGTACGGAGACTTTGATAAAATTTATTCCGTCGTTTAATAGGTCGATGGTCTTGTTCTATTAAATTGTTAAGATACTTCACAGTTCGGTGCTCTGTCTTAGGATATAAACCCACACTCTGTAACTTTCTAAAGGCGGAGCCAAGAGAAGGTGCTTTATCGGTCACAATTGCTTTCGGCTCACCAAACTGTTTATGGAGTCGTTTTAAGAAAGCATAGGCTGCTTGCGTATCCCGTTTCTTTCGTAACCAGATATCTAAGGTTAAGCCGTCCGCATCAATTGCACGATAAAGATAATGCCAACGTCCCTTAATTTTGATATAGGTTTCGTCCATTTTCCATGAATAGAAGGATTGTCTATTTTTCTTCTTCCAAAGATAATAGAGGACTTTGCTGTACTCTTGCACCCAACGATAAATCGTAGTATGACAAACATTTATTCCACGATCATATAACAATTCCTGAACTTCACGATAGCTTAGATTGTAACGCAGGTAGTAACCAACAGCGACAATAATGACGTCTTTTTTGAATTGTTTGCCTTTAAAATGATTCATTACTCTGTCCTCTCTGTCTTTTTTCTCAATTTTACACTAAAATAGATTTTTTGGAAAACTTTGCAACAGAACCGACAGGAGCAATAAGGGATTTTTAATTCTTGAAAAGGGAATGAAAAAGGAATATAATAAAAGTGCTTACAAAGTTAATGAAAAGGAGTTTTTTAAAATGAAAACCCAAGAACTTAATTTAAAACAATTTGTAATGTTGTCTGAAAAGGAACTTCAAGAAA